>CALBZE010000145.1 GCA_937889645.1 uncultured bacterium | reverse complement strand
CTCGAATGTCCCGTCTCCCCGATTGATGAGCACGGAAACGTCGTGCGACTGCTCTGTCGTCACGGCCACGTCCAGGTCCCCATCCCCGTCCAGGTCGCCCAGGGCGAGCCTTTTCCGCCCCTGGCCCACGGAATGGGTCGATGGGGCTGCGAACGTGCCGTTCCCCTGGTTGAAGAGCACCGAGACGATATCCGACGCGCTCATCGCCGCGACGATGTCGAGGTCGCCGTCGCCGTCGATGTCTCCCAACGCTATGGAACTGGGGGAGCCGCCCGTGAAGACGAAGGTGGGCGCTGCGAACGTCCCATCGCCGTCGTTGAAGAAGACCGCGACGCTATCCCTGCTAGATCTCGTGGCGACGATGTCCAGGTGGCCGTCGCCATCCAGGTCGCCGAGGGCACCGACTACAGTGTAGTAGCCTGTTCGGAGGCGCGGGAGCGCCCACGATCCTGCCGTCCGCGGTCTCGTACGGGTCGACCGCGTTGCGCCCGCTGTAGAAGCCGTGAACGGCGAAGGTCGTTTTGTTCACCGTGGGGATGTTCGCGCAGCTCGCGATATGGAACCGCGTCGTGGCCAGGATCGTGTGGGCAGTGTCCACCAACGGTGTCGCGAACCATGGTCCCACGCCGGGCGCATCGCCGATCGTCACGGCGCCGGCGCCCGCAGTACCCGCCACGCGCACGTCGCAGAGGACCCGGTGCGACGAGGGATCGACGGCGCCGACGACCCCGCCGGGCCCGAGGATCGTGAGGACGTCCGCGCCGAGCGACGCCGCCCGGGCCTCGAACGCCGCCGCGGCGACCGGCGTCCGCTCCTCCGGCGACTGCGTGATCCTGACGACGTCGTCGTCGACGGCGAGGAAGAGGAGGCTGATGGTGAACGGATCGTCCGCGGGGTTCGCCTGCAGAGGGACCTTGTAGGCGAAGGTGACGATCCCGTCGAACCGGTCCTCGGCCGGATTCGCCGGAAGCGTGCGGCTCGCCCGGTCGTTCGGGTTGCGCACGACGAAGCCGTACGGGAAGACGTCGTGGATACCCGTCGGGGCGACGTTCTCGAGGAGCTGGGCGGCCTCGTCCTCCGTGATCACCTGGAGCACGTCCGGGCCGAGCGAGACGATCTTGCCGGCCAGATCGCGCGTGACGGCGCCGGTGGGAATGAGCTGCGCGGCGAGGGCCGGGTCGGCGGGGCTGCCATCGAAGCGCTTGAGTTTCGAGATCGCCGTGTGCCCGATCGTCGATTCCGTGTTCACGGCGTAGAACGTCAGGTTCCGCCGCGGCGTGTCGTAGGGCGAGCCGTCCTGCTGGGCGTTACGGACGCGGTACGTCGCGTAGAGGTAGCGGTAGCCGCCGCTCTGCCGTTCGCCGTCGGTGAAGCTGCCCGTCGAGACCAGCTCGAGCTGGATCGAGCCGTTACCGGTCTCGTCCGAGTTCGAGGGGCGGGAGAAGGCAAAGCGGGCGCCGGGGTCGGCGGCGCTCACCGCTACGCCAGTGTTGCCAGTCCCGGCCGCGTCGTGCATTGCCCTCAGCCGGTCCAGTTCCTCGACCGTGGCGGCGCCGATCGCGCTCGAGCGCACCTGCCCAGAGCCGAGTCCGGAGATGGTGATCTCGACGAGGCCGAGGGTGCGCGGCGCGGGGCCGCGGGTGTCGTCGCCGGCGTTGCGGGCGCCGGGTCGGGTCGGCTCGTCGATGCACGCCGCGAGGGCGACGAGCGCGATCGCGACGATCCATTGGAGCCGGTGCCCGAGCCTCCGGGCGCTCGATCGTATGGGAATCCGCGAGCGTGAGCGCCTTCCAGGGACCGAGGCACTCGAGGCGCGGGGGGGCGTACGGGGTCCGATAGGTCGTCCGCTCTTGCGTCGTCCGCGTGTCGTCATGCGCAGGGTGCTGCGGGTGCACCACGTCTGGCCTCATCGCTTCGACTCCTTTCAGGTGATTCCGTTCGGCGCCGTAATCGATAGCTCGAACCGTCCGCCGGTCCTGCCGCGGCGCGGGCGGCGCCGCCGGGCGCGCGATCCGGTCAGGAAACGTAATCGGGGGCGACTGGCTGGCTCTTCCCTGACAATGGAGAGCCAAAGGAGAGTCGAGCAAGCGGGTGGTGAGGGGCTCGGGGTCGTGCGCGGGGCGCCGGCGACCGGTGCGGCGACGATGCCCGAGAGGGTGTAGGCGACGGCGACGGTCCATGCTCGGGCGTTGTCGGGACGCCGCTGGGTCTGCGGCGACGCAGTGGTACGTTCTCACCCGCAGGCCATTAACTAAACCGTACGGTTTGGTAATCCAAACGGCGCCGCCGGATCACGAGGTAGCGGTGCGGGCTCGTCTCCCGGATCCCGCCCCGGCCGGTGGGTGTGCGTTGCCCTGCCGGGGCGGTGGGGGTGCGTTGCCCCGCCGCCATCGCGGCGGGCGGCGGGTCGCGCACCGCGCGCGGCCTACCTCACTGGTTCCAGAAGACGTGAATGTTCTTGGTCCCGAACACGCCCATCGGAACCGGGCTGCCGACCACGACGTCGAGGTCGCCGTCGCCGTCCAGGTCTCCGAGGGCGACCGCCCGCGCCTGGGAGCCCGCGGTGGAGTACGTCACCGCCGGGCCGAACGTCCCGGTCCCGTCGTTGATCAGGACGGCGAAGCGGCCGGAGTTGGGGCCCACGACCAGGTCGAGATCGCCGTCGCCGTCCAGGTCGCCCAGCGCGACGGTCGTCGGCCAGGTCTCGGCGGTGTAGGTCGTGGCGTCGCCGAACGTCCCGTCGCCTCCTCCCTTCAGGACGGTCACGTAGCTGGCGTTGAACCCGTGGGCCACGACCAGGTCCGGCTTCCCGTCCCCGTCGAGGTCGCCGAGGGCGAGGTGCCGCGGATAGTTCCCGACGGCGATCGACGTCTGGGCGCCGAACGCGCCGTTCCCGTCGTTGAGCCGCACCCAGACGCTGGACGAGCCGTAGTTCCCGACGACCATGTCCAGGTCCCCGTCGCCGTCCAGGTCGCCCAAGGCGACGGACCACGCCCGGTTGTCGGTGGAATACGTCGTCCTATTGCCGAACGTCCCGTCCCCCTGGTTGAGCCGGACCGATACCTGGCTGGATCTCGCGACGACCATGTCCAGGTCGCCGTCGCCGTCGATGTCCCCCAGGGCGACGAAGGCCGCGTTGGTCTCCGCGTACGTCGTCGGGCCCCCGAACGTCCCGTCTCCTTGATTGAAGAACACCGAGACGGTGTGCCCGTCGAAGTCCGCCGTGATCATGTCCAGGTCGCCGTCCCCGTCGACGTCGCCCAGCGCGACGGACGTCGGCGCGTTCCCCGTGGCGTATCGGGTGACGGGGGTGTTCATGTCGAACGTGCCGACCGTCGGGTGGAGCACCACGGAGACGGTGCTCGAGTCCTCGTTCGCCGCGACGATGTCCAGGCGGCCGTCGCCGTTCAGGTCGCCCACGGCGATCCCGGTCACCACGCTGTTGATCCCGAACGCCGTCGTCTTGGACGGGAACGTGCCGGACCCGCCGGCCACGGCCACGCGGAAGCGGGCGACCTCGGCCTTCGCGCCGCCCAACGCCGCCGACCGCGTCACCTCCACCTCCTCGCCCGGGAAGAAGCTCCCGTTGGGGGGCGCGGGCGCGCGGACGATCTGGGTGCCGGCGCCCAGATACGGGTCGGCCGCGTTGCGCCCGCCCTGGAAGCCATGGACGGCGAAGGTCGTCTTGTCGGCCGTGGGGATGGTCGCGCAGCTCGCGATCTCGAACCGCGTCGTGGCCGGGATCGCCTGGGCGGGGTCGGAGGCCGACGGCGCTCTGAACCACGTCCCCGCGCCGGGCGCGTCGGCGATCGTGACCGCGCCCGCGCCCGCGGCGCCCGCCACGCGCACGTCGCAGAGGATCCGGAGGGACGCGGGATCGACACCCCCGACGACGCCATCGGGCCCGAGGATCGTGAGTACGTCCGCGCCGAGCGCCGCCGCCCGGGCCTCGAACGCGGCCGCGGCGGCCGAGGTCTGCTCCTCGATCGACTGGGTGACCTTCACCTCGTCGTCGTCCACGGCGAGGAAGAGGACGCTCACGGTGAAGGGATCGTCGGCGGGCGTGGCCTGCAGCGGGACCTTGTAGGCGAAGGTCACGATCCCGTCGAACTGGTCCTCGGCGGGGCTCGCCGGCAGCTCGCGGGTCGCCGCGGCGCCCACGCGCCGGACGACGAAGCCGTAGGGGAAGACGTCGTCGATTCCTTCGCCCGCGAGGGCGCGGATCGCGTCGGCCTCGTCCTCGGTCACGGCCTGGAGGACGTCGGGGGTCGTGGAGACGATGCCGTGCGCGCCGTGGTCGCGGTGCACCGCGCCGGTGGGCGTGAGCTGCGCGGCGAGGGCGGTGTCGGCGGCGTCGCCGTCGAAGCGGCGGAGCGCCGAGATCGGCGTCGCGCCGATCGTCTTGTTCGTGTCGACGGCGTAGAACGTGAGGTTGCGGCGCGGCGTGTCGTAGGCCGTCCCGTCCGCGCGTGCGTTGCGGACGCGGTAGATCGCGTAGAGGTAGCGGTACCCGCCGTTGCCGCGCGAGCCGTCGGTGAAGCTCCCCGTCGCGGCGAGCTCGAGCTGGATGGTGCCGTCGCCGGAGTCGTCGGCGTTCGCGGGGCGGGTGACCGCGAAGAGGGCGCCGGGGTTGGCCGCGGGGATCGGGCTGCCGGCCGCGCCCGCTGCGGAGGCGGAGCTCGCACCGGCGTTCGCGCGCCCGGCCAGGCTGCCGGCGCTCCCGGCCACCCCCGCGTCGCGGAGCGCCCGCAGCCGCTCGAGCTCCTCCACGCCGCGGGCGCTGATCGCGCCGGACGTGACCTGCCCCGTGCCGAGCCCGGAAATCGTGATCTCGACGAGGCCGAGGGTGCGGGGCGCCGGGCTGCCGTGGTCGTCGCGGGCGATCGGCGTGGTCGGCTCGTCCGCGCAGGCGGCGGCGAGGACCGCGAGGGGCAGCAGTCGGGCGAAGCCGCGCGGCCACGGTCCACGGGCGCGCGCGGGGGAGTGCGTCGTGCGTCTCATCGTGTCGGTTCCCGGTGGAGGTCCGTTCCCCGGCTCGGGGCCTCGAAAGAGGCGACCGTCGCCGGTTCGCCACGCAACCGTACCACCGAGGCGAGACGCCGCAGCACCACAGCGCGCGCGAATGCGCGGGGAATATAACCGCGGGCGATTGGCTGGCTATCCATTGGTAAGTGCAGTCGTGACAACGGAAAGGAGAGCCAACGGAGAGTTGGGGATGGGCGCACGCGGGCGGGTGAGTCGGCGGGGCGCGCGGTGCGGGCCGCGCCGAGGGAAGCGACGGGCCCGCGCCGCCCACCCGGAAGGGGGCGGCGCGGGCCGCGTGCATCAAGCGGATCGTCGCCTCCGCGTCCGGCCGAGCCGCTACCCCGGCGTCCGGCCGCCACCCGCCGCTACCTGCCGAATCCGATCACGATGTTCGTCGTCATGTACGGGTAGGCCTCGCCGTAGGCGACGTCGAGCTTCCCGTCGCCGACGTGGTCCGCGCCCCGCCGACCCTTCACTTGTTCCTGAACACGTAGGTACCAAAGTCGCCGCCGGCGACGACCAGGTCCAGGTCGCCGTCCCCGTCCATGTCGCCGAGCGCGACGCCCGTGGCCATACCCTCCACCGGGTAAACGTCCGGATCGTCGAACGTGCCGTCGCCCTCGTTCCGCAGGACCAGGACCTCCGAGCCGCCTCCGACCGCCACCGCCAGGTCGAGGTCGCCATCCCCGTCCAGGTCCCCCAGGGCGACGTCGACCGAAGCCCCAGACGTCCCATATAGGTTGGCGTCGCCGAGCGTCCCGTCTCCCTGGTTGAAGCGAACGGCGACGCCGCGGGGAGTGACGTGCTGCAGGTAGACCACGTCCAGGGCTCCGTCTCCGTTCAGGTCGCCGAGCGCTACGGACCAGGACCAGAGGGCGTCATAACGGCTGTTGAACTCGAACGTGCCCGACCCCCCGGCCACGGCGGTGCGGTACCGTGCGACCGTGGGCGCGGCGGCGCCGAGCTCTGCCGTGAGCGTCACCTCCACTCGACGGCGTAGAACGTGAGGTTGCGGCGCGGCGTGTCGTAGGGCGTCCCGTCCGCGCGGGCGTTGCGGACCCCGTAGATCGCGTAGAGGTAGCGCTGCCCGCCGCCCCCACGGGGGCCGTCGGTGAAGCTGCCGGTCGAGATCAGCTCGAACTGGATCGTGCCGTCGCCGCCGGGGAGGGAGAAGGCCTGGGGCGCGAGGGCGCCCGGTGCCCCGATCCCGGTTCCTCCCGGCGTGCCGGGTCCGCTCCCGACGCCCGCGGCGGCACCGCCGGCGGCCGCATCACGCGCCGCCCGCAGTCGATCGAGTTCCGCAACGGTCGGCGCGCTGAGCGCCGTCGAGCTCACCCACTCCGTGCCCAGCCCCGAGATGGTGATCTCGACGACGCCGAGGGCGCGGCTTCCGGCCGGGGGCTCGTCCGCCCGGTCCCGGGGTGATACGGCGTCGTCCACACAGGCGACGAGGCCGACGGCGAGCGCCGCGGCGAGCGGCGCCGCGCCGGGAAATCTCGTTCCAGCCGCGTTGCGAGTCCCTGCCGTCATAGCTACTCCTTCCGGCTTGCCCCGGGGCCGGTCCGAGTCCTCCCGCCGAGCCCCACGAACATTCCATGGACCACGAATCACCGGTTCCAATAGGCGACCAACGTCCCCTGGGAGATTATGGCGAGCCCGAGGATGTCCAGGTCGCCGTCTCCATCCAGGTCCGAGGCCAGGATCCCCAATACATCCTTTGCGGTGGGGATGTCGATCTGGGCGGCGAACCGACCGAAACCGTCGTTCAGGAGAACGATCAGGCGGTACTCGCTGTCGTCGTCTCCCACGATGTCCGCGACGGTGACGACCATATCCAGGTCCCCATCCCCGTCGAGATCACCGGTCGCAAAGTACGCGGGCATCGGCGTCGGATGGGAGGCGGCCTCCACGAAGCGGCCGGTTCCGTCGTTCGTCAGGATCACGATCCCCGGTCCGTCCGCCAGATCGGCCACGGCGTAATCGACGAAACCGTCGCCGTCGATGTCGCCGAGCGCGAGCACGTCCTCGTCGAACTCGTTGACGATGTATCCCGCCGACGTGAAGGAGGCGTCCCCGCCATTCGAGAGCACCGCGACCTGGGACGCGTCCGGGGACGATTCGTCGCCGCTCAGGTCCCGGAGCAGTACGACGAGGTCGACGTTCCCATCGCCATTGACATCGCCGGCCACGACCTGGCGGGGCACGAGCGACAAGGAGTATGTGTCGTGCAGCGCGAACGTGCCGGGCGACACGCTCGTCAGGATCGCGATCTCCGGTTCGACGATCTTCGGCGCCGCGATGTCCAGGAGACCGTCGCCATTGAAGTCGGCGACGGTCGGGATGAAGTACCCGCCTTCCCCGCTGATCGGATCGAGATGATCGAAGATCGCCCCCGCCCTGCCCGCCGCGACGCGGTACTGCGCGACGACGGGCGTGCCGCCGGTCAGCTCCGAGGTGAGCGTGACCTCGACCGTCTCGCCCGGGAAGAAGCCGTTCGCCGGCGCAGGCGCCCGCACGAGCCGCGTCCCCGCGCCGCCGTAGGCGCCCTTCACCCGCCCGCCCTGGCTGCCGTGGACGACGAAGCGGTCCTCGCCGATCTGTGCGATCTCGTCGCAGCTCGCCGCGCCGAGGCGCGCATCGCGCGGGATCGTCGCGTGCCTCGCGCGCAGCGGCGAGGGCACCGGCCACGCGCCCGTCCCGGCCGAGGAAAAGACCGTCGTCGCGCCCGCACCCGGCGCGCCCGCCACCCGCACGTCGCAGAGCACCCGCACCGTCTCGCCTCCGCGCAGCACGGCATCGCCCGCGGGCGGGAGCAGCGTGAGGACGTCTGCCCCGAGCGCCGCCGCCCGCTGATCGAAGGCGACCCGCCCCGCCGGCGTCTGCTCTTCGACCGATTGCGTGATCTTCACCTCATCGTCGTCGACGGCCAGGAACACGACGCTCACCGTGCAGGAGTCCTCCGACGGCGACGCCTGGAGCGGGACCTTGTAGGCGAAGGTGACCACGCCGTCGAACTCGCCCGCGCCCGGGTCCGCCGGCAGCGTGCGGCTGGAGGGGCCGTAACGGTTCTGCACGACGAAGCCGTAGGGGAATACGTCCTCGACACCCGCGCCCGCCAGATCGAGGGTGTCGCCCGCCTCCTCTTCGCTCAGGACCTGGAGCACGTCCGGGTAGCGGGAGACGACGGCACCCCGGACGTCCTGCATTGCCGCGCCCGCGGGGACGAACGCGCTCGCGAGCGACTCGTCGGCGTCCTGGCCGTTGAAGAGCTTGAGGGCGGAGATAGCGCTCTCGCCGAGCGTGGTGCTCGTGTTGACGGCATAGAAGGTGAGGTTCTGCCGCTCGCTGTCGTAGGGCGCGCCGTCCGATTGCGCGTTCCTGACGCGGTAGGTCGCATAGAGATAGCGATAGCCGTCGCTGCCGCGCGTGCCCGCCGTGAAGCTACCGGTCGAGACCAGCTCGAGCTGGATCGTGCCATCGCCGCTCGCGTCCCAATCCGAGGGGAGCGAGAACCCCTGTGGCCCGAAGGAGCCGCTCGTGCCGGCCGCGCCGGCGACGGTCGCGGCCTGCCGCGCGGCGCGCAGCCGCTCGAGCTCGGCGACGCTGGGCGCGCTGAGCGCGCTCGAGCTCACCCGCCCGGACCCGAGCCCGGAGATCGTGATCTCGACGACGCCGAGCGCGCGGCGTGGCGCAAGGCCGCCGGGCGCCGTCGGGTTGTCATGGTGCCCGGGCGAGAGTGCATCGTCGACGCATGCGACCAGGCCGAGGGCAAGCGCGGCAACGCCGAGCCAGCTCAATCTCCTGTCCATCGTTCCACCTCCTCGTGGATCCGCGGGCTCCCCGGGCGCACGCCGCCCGGTTTCGCGCCCGTACCGGTGGGGCTTCCGCATCACCCTACCGGAAACGGGGCGGGAGAT
>CALBZE010000144.1 GCA_937889645.1 uncultured bacterium | reverse complement strand
CACAGTGGCGGGGCCGCGCCGGTCTTGCACCGGACTTCCGGTAGGCCCCGTTCGTGTTATGTCGACCCGAACCTAACGGCGACCCGGCGCGGACGCAAGCCGCCCCCTCCGATGCGGCCGGCGCCGGGTCGCGTAACTCGTTGTCAGCGCGATCGAGCCGCCGTCGTGCCGGCCGAGACGATCCGCTCGATCAGCGCCGGGTCGTCCGGGAGCTGACCGGCCTTCGGCAGCCGCCGGACCAGCTCGATCCAGTTCGGGTCCTGGGCGAACGCGCGGCGGAAGAGAGGAAGCGCCTCGTCGACCCGGCCGAGGTTGGCCAGCATCACGGCGTGCCAGAAGACCATCTCGCCGTTCGTCGCCTCGTCGGGGACCATGCTCTCGGCGGTTGCGTACTCCTGGAGCGCGCGCTCGACGTCGCCCTCGGCCACGGCCGCGTCGCCGGCGTTCATGTGCCGGTACGCCCGGGCCAGGTGCACGAGCCGGCGCAGCTCCTTGACCGGCTCGGGATGGTCCTCGACGCGCAGGTCGAAGATCCGGTCCTCCCACGGCCGGCCGGTCGGCGTGCCGGAGACGACGACGATCGCCGCGGACTGCGCGCCGCGGATGTCGCCGCCCTCGGCCTGCGCGGCTTCGAGCGCGGCGAGGAGCCGGTCGGCCAGATCGCCCTTCGCGTTCTCGAACGCACGCGCCATCGCATCCGGCACGGTCGGCTTCAGCATGAGGTTCGCCTGGACCGAGTAATTCGGCCCGGTCCGGTGGCCGGCCGCCTCGATGTTCAGGGAACCGGTGTGCGCGGCCACGTTCCCGGCCGCGTCGATGATCGCGACCTGCCGGACTTCGGGGTGCGGGTCCGCGGCGAGGAGCCCCGCGAGCGCCTGCTCGGCGGTCCTCCCCGCGCGGAGCAGCTCGAGCGCGAGCGGGCCGTACGCCGGGTCCGCGAACGACTGCGTCGCGATCGCGCCGACGCCGGCCTCGGCCCACGGCACGATCGGACCCACGCTGAACCAATGCGACTGCACGGCGACGCCGAGCTGACCTGTCTCGGGGTCGCGCGCCACGATCGAGTAGGTGTGCACCGGCCGCTGCGCCGGGACGGGCGCGGCGGCGAACAGGAGGAGTGCTAACGTGGCGGACAGAGAGCGCTTCATGGCTGCCTCCGGGGTTCACTCGGGATCTTGCGTGTACGCCCGGATCTGCAACAGCTCGAACAAATCGCGGAACGCGGACGGTCGCTCGTCTGGGCGTTCATCGGGGATGCGGCGAGGAAAAGGACAGTGACGCCGAGCCGTACGCCGAGCGTACGGCAGTGTTCGCACCATGGTCGACGTCTGGCGGTAGCCGGTTCGGCTTCTAACGACAGCGCGTCGAGACCTGCTTCCTCCAACCGCCGCCCGGGGCGGCGCTGATCGTCTCGAACCAGGAGCGGTCGGTGCCGTAGACCTCGAGGAGCAGCTCGGCCTGGCCGTCGCGGTCCCAATCGAGGAAGTCGACGACGCGCGGCGCGGCCTTCCCGTCGCGCTCGTACGGAGTGAAGCTCGCGTACGCGGTGTCGTACCCGACCTGCGGCCGCGGCTCGGCGATCATGAAGAGGCTGTGGCCGTCGTTGTCGAGGCCGATGCCGAGCGAGTCGCCGACGAGGAAGGTGGCGGCGAAGGCCGGGTCCTGCTCGCCGGCCATCGGGAACGGCTTGAGCTGCGCCATCGCGCGCGTCCAGTTGCCGGGGAGCGGCGCGCCGCGGGCGCGGAGCAGGCGCTCGGCCAGGATCGGGCCGAGGATCTGCATGCGACGGTCGGGCTGGAGCCCGCCCGTGACGCCGAGCGGCGCGTCCGGCGGCGCGTGCGACTTGGCGAGCGCGAGGAATTCGGGGATCGTGTCCGCGCCGGGCATCAGCTCGAGGACGCCGCGACCGAGCGGGACCCTGGGGCAGACGTTCTCGGGCGCGAGCCCCGCCTCCGACAGGACGAACGTGCCGACGCGCGCGCCGCCGCGGTACAGCGCGAACTCGGTACCGGTGCGCATGTGCGTGCCGATGAAGCCGCGGGCGTACGCCTCCGGGTCGACGCGCGGAGCGACGGGGATCAGCGTGTCGCGGCCGATCTCGGCGATCGGCCGCAGCGTCGCGCCGTCCGCGTCCGGGGTCACGTAGTAGACGATCGGGCCGTCGGGGAGCCGCTCCTGCTGTGGGCTCGCCTCCTCGTCCGCCGCCATCGCGCCGGGCGGCGGCGGCACGATAGCGATGTCCGCGCCGCCCCAGTCGACGTTGTCGCAGCCCGCCACGAACGTTACAATCAGGGCCGAAGCCCAACCGGAGCCAACGCGGGTTCGCCAGGTCATAGCTCGATGATGATCCCTGCCTTCGTTAGGCGGTCGATTTCACCGACGCCCTGGGCCGGTGTGGTGTCCTGGTTGTACTGGTGCGTGATCGAGACCGCGATGCGCTGCGTCACGAGCACCTTGAGCCCGGCGTCGAAGGTGAAAAGAAAATCGTCGATATCGTCGACCACCGGCTCGTAGCGCGCCTGGCTCGATAGCGTAACGCCGTCCGCCAGACGCTGGCTCCCGGTCAGGTGCACGCTCCAGCGCGCCGCATTGGTGGTCCGGGCGCCCACGGTCGCCAGCGCCTCGTATGAGTGCAGCATCGCCAGGCTCAACGACGCCTCGTCGCCATTCTCCGCGCGGTACAGGCGGTACTTGGCGCCCGCGCCGCTGTTTACCCGGACGTCCAGGAGCTTGAACGGGTCGTGCTCCGCCGTGCTGTAGATGAACGGCGACCAGCGGTGCCTCGGGCCGATGTCGAAGTTGAACGTCCCCTGATAGTTCTCGATGACCTGTTCGCCGCCGCTCGAGCCGTAGCGGGCCTGGATCTTGACCTGGAGGTCGAAGATCTCACTCCGCAGGTGGCGCAACGTGAAGCCGGTGGCCAGGACCGTCATGTTCTGGTTGCCGGACGCGGCGGTCATGCTGAACTCGGCGGCGGCCGCCCACCGGTCGGTCGGTTCGGTGGACGACTCCGTCGCGGTGTCTTGTTCCGCCGAGGGTCCGGATTGGGCGGCCGCGACGCGGGCCGCGGCGAGAACGAAGACAAGCACCATTGCCGCAACGGGCTTCGGGTACGTAAATGGTTGCGGCGTCCTGAGATACGACTGCATTGACTCCCAAGGGTTGTGGCCGGCGGCGGAACAGGCCATTTCGTTGTCGGTTGAACTGCCCAAACTAGGAAACGAGGGTACTGCACGCAACGTGCTCGCCACGAAGCTTCGCAGCCTGGCGCGAGGAGCCGATTCGCCGTTCCGAGCGGCTGTCGCGGGGCCGGAGTCGACGCCGCTCGAGGCGCACGGCGACCCGATCACCGAGGCCGACGCCGAGGTCATCGAGCCGGGGCTGGACCGGCTCGGCGCGCATCGCGTGGGCGCCCCGTCGGTGAGCGCGTTCACTGCGTTCCTGGACGGGATCCAGCGCTCGGCCGTCGCGCTCTACCACGGCCCGGTGCCGATCGTCTACGCGTACGCGGCGGCCGTGGTCCGCACCCGCGTCGACCGGCGGATGACGACGCTCGAGACAGGCGACGTCGCCGGCGGACTGCGCACGCGGTACCAGGAGGAGCGCGAGGGTGTCTTCTTCCCGTTCCGCTACGTCTCGCCGGACGCGATCCGGGCGGCGGGCGTGGCCGACGCGGCGCTCCACGACACGAGCCCGCCGGACGGCGAGCCGCTCCCGCTCTTCCCGCCCGCGATCTACGCCCGCGCGGCGGAGGCGGTGAACCGCTGGCGGGAGTCGCTCGAGGGGACGCTCGCCGACCGCTGGTGCCGCGAGTCGGAAGACGGCTGGCTCCTCGTCGACGGGAGTCTCACGCTGACGAACGAGCTGGCCCGGTGCCCACGCGCGGTCGGCGTCGTGAAGAGCCACCGCACGCGTTTCTTCGACGGCGACGACGCGCGCACGCTCCTCGCCCTGGAACCGGGCGAGCGGTCGAGCGTGTTTCGCCCGGGGACGCGAAGCTTCACGCCGGTATACTCGTGGTACCTGCGGCTCCGTTCCGCGGCGGGCCGGGACGCCTTCTTCGGGCTGGTCCGCGTCGAGGCCGCCGCCACGGACGAGACGCTCGAGCGCGCCGACGAGATCAGCCGCTGGCTCCTGGCCGAGACCGCGCCGCTCTCGCTCCCGGACACCCGCTGGGACCGGCTCCTCTACCCGATCCGCGATTGCGAGGAATACCTGCGCACCCGCGCGCCGAGGCTATGAACGGGATGCCGATCGACGCGGCCGAGTTCCGGCGCATCATGGGGCACTTCGCGACGGGCGTCGTCGTCGTCACCTCGCGCGACCCGGCGACGGGCACGCCCAGCGGGCTCACCGTCAGTGCGTTCAGCTCCGTCTCGCTCGACCCGCTCCTCGTGCTGGTCTGCATCGAGAAGGAGGCGAATTCGCACGACGTGATCGCCCGAGCGGGCCACTTCGCGGTCAACGTCCTGCCCTTCCATGCCGAGGCGCTGTCGCGGCAGTTCGCGGGGCCGGAGCCGTTCGAGAAGTTCCGGGGCGTGGAGTTCCGCGAGGAGGCGACGGGCGCGCCGATCCTGGAGGAGGCCATGGCGTGGGTCGACTGCCGCGTCCACGCCGCGCACCCCGCCGGCGACCACACCATCTTCGTGGGTGAGGTGCTGGCCGGCGGCGCGCGGGAGGACGTGCCGCTCATCTTCTTCCGCGGCGGGTACGGCCGCTTCGCGCCATGAGCGACGGGCTCGCCTACCGTCGCTTCGTGCTCCCCGTCGCCGTGCTCGTCGTCTCGGCGGCGCTCGGTGTGAGCACGTCGGCCGGGATCGCGCTCCTGCTCGTCCCGGGCCCCGGCGCGCTCGCGGCCGGCGGGACGCTGACCGCGCTCACGCTCGCCGCCGTCGCCGCCGCGTTCTGGGTCGGGCTGCCGAACGACCGGGCGGCTTCGACCCGCGGACGCTGGATGGCAGTCGTCCTCGTGTTCGCGGCCGCGGGGCTCTTCGGCGACGCGTACACCGAGTTCCGCGAGGTCCGCAGCGCAGGACTCGGGACCGCCGCCGCCGCGCTCCTCTTCCTGGCCGCGCCCGCGTACACGCTCGGTTCCGTGCTGACCGCGCTCGTCGCGCGGCTCCGCGGCGCGGCGGCGCTCGCGCTGGGCGGCGCAGCCGTCGGGACCGTCGCCGCGGCGACGGCGCTCATCCCCAACTTCGATCCCGGGGTCCTGTACTTCGCGACCGGCACCGCGCTCCTCCTGGCCGGGATGGCCGAGCTGCGCTGGGCGCCGGCCGTCGCATGGAGGGAGGACGGTTCCATGAACGACAAGGTCGTGCTCGTGACGGGCGTCGGCGCCCGCGGCCAGGTCGGTTACGCCCTCGCCCGCGCGTTCCTCGCGCAGGGCGCGCGCGTCGCGATCACCGACGTGCGCGCCGAGGTCGAGACGCTCGCCGAAGAACTCGGGCGGGAGGGCGAGGTCGTCGGGATCGCCGCGGACCTGACCGACGAGGCGGGCGCGCAGCGTGTCGTCGCCGCGGTGAAGGAGCGGTTCGGCCGGCTGGACGTCCTCGTCAACGCCGCCGGCGGGCTCTCCGTCGTGAAGCCGCTCGCGGAGACGACGCCCGAGGAGTGGGAGCGCGAGGTCCAGCGCAACGCGCGCACGACGTTCCTCGTGAGCCGCGCCGCGCTCCCGCTGCTGCGCGCCAGCCGCGGCGCGATCGTCAACTTCGCCTCGCCCGCCGCGATCCGCGCCGTCGCGAACCTCGGCGCGTACAGCGCCGCGAAGGCGGGCGTCGCCGCGCTGACCCGCGCCATGGCCGCGGAGGAGGCCGCGAACGGCGTGCGCGTCAACGCCGTCGCGCCCGGGATGATCGACACAGAGCAGAATCGCGCCGCCGTGCCCGACCCCGACGCGCTGAAGTGGGTCACGCGCGAGCAGATTGCGGAGGTCGTGCTGTTCCTCGCGAGCGGCGCCGCGTCCGGGATCACGGGCGAGGTGGTGGCGGTGGTGGGGGAGGGGATCGAATGAGCATCGAGCCGATCGGCCGCGTCGTCGGCACGGAACGCAAGCCGAACACACCGCACGAATTCCACTTCTGGACCGCGCCGGATTCGCCCATCGGGATCGGCGCGCTGGTCAAGCTGCGCGTCGACCGCCCGCGCCCGGTCACGGTCTACGGCATCGTCGTCGACGGCGCCGCGTGGACCGACGTCGAGAGCGCGCTCCACGACTACATCGGGATGGAAGGCCGCCCCGCGCCCGACTTCCCCATACCGACCGAGCGCCCCGAGATCCGCGTCTACACCGCCGCCGTCCTGCGCCACGAGCCGGAAGAACCGCTCCAGCCCGTCCCCGGCGGCCCCGTCTACCTGGCCGATGACGAGGACGTCCGCGTCGCGCTCCGCATGGACGCCTACGCGAAACCGGGCGGGACCGGTATCCCCATTGGCCTCTACACCGCCGCCGGCCTCCAGGCCCCCGTCTACCTCGACGCCGACTTCCTCCTCGGCCCCGAGGCCGCGCACCTCAACATCACCGGCGTGAGCGGGCTGGCGACGAAGACGAGCGCGGTGTTGTTTCTGTTGGCGAGTATTTTCGAGTATTTCGGGAGGACCGGCGCGTCCGTCGAAGGGCTCAGGGCTCGGGGCTCAGGGCTTGGGGAGCTGCGTGCCGCCCCCGGCCCCGCCGCCCCGGGGCATAGGGCTCAGGGCTCAGGGCTTAGGGAACTCCGGGCAGCCTCCGACGCCCAACCCCTGAGCCCTGAGCCCCAGGCCCTGAGCCCTGATGCCGAGCCCCAGGCCCTGAGCCCTGATGCCGAGCCCCAGGCCCTGAGCCCTGACTCTCCCACCGTCGCCGCCCTCTGCTTCAACGTGAAGGGCCCCGACCTCCTCTTCCTCGACCAGCCTGCCGAGCTGTCCGAGGAGGACCGGGCCCAGTATGCGCGGCTGGGCGTGCCGGCGGAGCCGTTCCGGAAGGTGCGCTACTACGCGCCTTACAAGCCGGACGGCTTCAACCTCAACACGCTGCGCACCAACGAGGCGCTCACGCACAACGTCGAGCCGCTGGTCTGGGGGCTCGAGCAGATCCTCGACTTCGCCGAGGTGCTCCTCACCCGCGAGGACGTGGATGCGAAGGCAGACGCGCTGATCGAGTTCATCCGCGACCGCGTCGTCGGGCGGGAGTGGAGCGACGGCACCACGCGCACGCACCGGGTTCGCACCTTCCAGGAGCTGGAGGACTGGTTCGAGGACGTCCTCGACGTCTGCGAGCAGAACAACTGGCAGGCGTGGAAGACGCACCACGTCGCGACGATCCGGAAGGTCCGCAACCGGCTCCTCAACCTCTCGACGCGGGCGAAAGGGCTGGTCTCGAACGACGCGACGGTGAACGACCTGCCCTGGGGCGCGTTCGAGGACCGAACCGTCTACGTGATCGACGTGGCCAACGTGGAGCCGGAGGCGCAGGACCTGATCTTCGCCCGGGTGGTGAACGAGGCGCGGGAGCGGCTCGAGCGGGGCGCGCTGGGCGTCGACCACCTCATCGTCTTCGTCGACGAGCTGAACAAGTATGCCCCGGGCGACGGGCCCGACACCTACGTCCGCAAGATGCTGCTGGACATCAGCGAGCGTGGCCGCTACCTCGGGCTGGTCCTCTTCAGCGCGCAGCAGTTCCGGAGCCAGGTCCACAAGCGCGTGGTCGGGAACGCCGGGACCGCGGTCTACGGGCGCATGGACATGGACGAGCTGGCCACGCCGGGGTACGCGACGCTCTCGCCCGCGACCAAGTCGAAGTTGGCGACGCTCCCCAAGGGCGAGCTGATGATCCGCCACCCGCACTTCACGCAGCCGATCTTCGTCCGCTTCCCGCGCCCGGCGGTGTTGGCGGGGCGGGAGGGGGTCAAGCGCTTCGAGCCGGCGTACGAACTGCCGTTTGAGGACGCCGTCGCCCGGCACCTGAAGCGGCTCGACCGGTCCATCTCCGCCAACGCGGTCAAGGACCTGATCGCCGGGCGCGAGGAGGCCGAGGTGCTCGAGGCGCTGCACCGGACGCAGCAGCATCGCCCGGAGAACGTGCTGGCGTTCTTCCGCGGGTGTCTCAGGAAGAAGGTCGAGCGGGAGACGGTGCCGGCGGGCGGGGCGCCGGGCGAGCGGAGGGGCGCTGTCGAGCTGCCGGACGACCCGTACGCGTGAGGCGAGGCGAGGCGCGGCGGATGCGGTCCGCGCGGATCACGTCGATGGCCGCGGACCATTCGTACGCGCGAGGCGACGCGGCGAGTTCACCGCGCCGGTCGCGGGGCGCGCCGGGCGCCGGGGTGGGCCGCGGGAGAGTGTGCGGGAGCGGCCCGGACCTTAGGCCCGTCGCGACGGCCTGACGTCGGCTCAGCCCGCGGCCGCCGGCGAGCCCGCGTTGCCGCCGCCCGCGGTCGCGGCCTGACGCGAGCCCGAGGCTTCGGCCGGGCCCGCGTCCACGCGTGAGCCCAAGGCTGCGCGAGGGCCCGAATCGTCGCGCGGGACCGAACCGCCGCGCGAGCCGGAGCCTTCGCCCGAGCCCGAGGATTCGCGCGAACCTGAGGATTCCCGCGAGTCAGAGGACTCCCGCGAGCCCGAGGCTTCGCGTCCGCCCGCTTCGGCGTGCGGCTCCCCGATCCGGATGGTGCCGAAGACCTTGCCCCCTTCCTTGAGCCCGAGGCGACGAGCAGTGACGTCGCCCTCGACGGTCGCGGTTTCCTCGAGGATCAGACGGTGCTCGGTCGTGATCGGGCCCTTGACGTGGCCGTGCACGATCGCCTCGTGCGCCGTGAGCCCCGAGCCCACCGAGCCGCTCCGCCCAATCTCGACCCGCCGCGCCCGGACGGCGCCGCCGACGTGACCCTCGATGACCGTCGACCGGTCGGGCGCGTTGCCGTCGGTGCTGGTGACGTCGCCGTCCACTCGCCCTGCGGGGCCGATGACGAGCTGCGACGCGCGGACGTTCCCCTTCACGTGCCCGTCGATGCGGAGCGGACCATCGGCCACGCAGTCCCCTTCGAGGACCATCCCCTGGCCGATGATCGATGTGGTGGCGGGAGTCGCGGCGGCCGCCGACGGGGCCCGGACGCCGCTCGCCTGCTTCCTGGACGTGCCGATTGCCATCCTCGTCTACTTCCGGTTGGCTGCGGATGTGTTGTGTGGGTACAGGTGGTAGACGCGGGAGGGTGGGGGGAGGTCACACGGTGGGGCTCCGGCCGGTGGTTCGAGGGGCAGCTCGCATGGTACTCGATGGGCAGCTCTAGAGCGGCTCGAAGGGTCGTCGGGGGATTGCTCGAAGGGTAGTCGAGGGATAGTTCGAAGGGTAGCTCGCGGGGCAGCTCGAAGGGTACTCGATGGGTAGGTGGAAGGGCAGACCGCGGAGGGCCGCGGGAAGGGCCGGGCCACAGCACTGGCGAGGGGGCACGTTGTGGCGCGGGCGAGGGTGCCGGTAGTAGGGCGGCGAGGGGGCAGGTAATAGGGCGGGCGAGGGCGTAGGTATTAGGCCGGGCGTGGGCGCAGGTTGTGCGTTCTCTAAATTCTGTCGCGGTTTCTCTCTAAATTCTGTCGCCTCCGG
>CALBZE010000143.1 GCA_937889645.1 uncultured bacterium | reverse complement strand
CACTACTCGCACTACGGGCGCATGTGCCCGATCGAGACGCCGGAAGGTCCGAACATCGGGCTCATCACGAGCCTCACGACCTTCGCGCGGATCAACGATCTGGGCTTCATCGAGACTCCCTACCGCCGCGTCGTCGACGGGCGGGTGACGGACGAGATCGTCTGGCTCGATGCGCTGGCGGAAGAGGAGGCCCGTGTCGCGCAGGCGAACGCGCCGCTCAACGAGGACGGCACGTTCCGCAACGAATTCGTGCTGTGCCGGTGGCGTGACGACTACCCGCTGCTGTCGCCGGACCAGATCGATTACATGGACGTCGCGCCGGACCAGCTCGTCTCGGTCGCCGCGGCGCTGATCCCGTTCCTCGAGCACGACGACGCCAACCGCGCGCTCATGGGCTCGAACATGCAGCGGCAGGCGGTGCCGCTCCTCTTCCCGGAGGCGCCGCTCGTCGGCACCGGGCTCGAGGAGAAGGTCGCCCGCGACTCCGGCGCGGTCATCCTCGCCCGCCGGGGCGGCGTCGTCCAGCGCGTCACCGCGGACGAGATCATCATCGACACCGGGGCGGTCAAGCCGGGCGAGTCCGACGAGCCCCTGGCTCGCCTCGCCCAGTTCGACCGGTACAAGCTCAAGAAGTACTGGCGTACGAACCAGGACACGGCGATCAACCAGCGGCCGCTGGTCAAGGAAGGACAGCGGGTCGAGGCGGGCGAGATCATCGCCGACGGCGCGTCGACCGACCAGGGCGAGCTGGCGCTGGGCCGCAACGTGACCGTCGCCTTCATGCCCTGGTACGGCCACAACTTCGAGGACGCGATCGTCCTCAGCGAGAAGCTGGTCAAGGACGACGTCTTCACCTCGATCCACATCCAGGAGCTGGAGCTCCAGGTCCGGGATACCAAGCGCGGGATGGAGGAGATCACGCGCGAGGTGCCGAACGTCTCGGAGGACAGCCTGGTCCAGCTCGACGAGCGCGGGATCGTGCGCATCGGCGCCCGGGTGAAGTCCGGCGACATCCTCGTCGGCAAGATCACGCCGAAGGGTGAGACCGAGTTGTCGCCCGAGGAGAAGCTGCTCACCGCGATCTTCGGTGAGAAGGCGAAGGACGTCAAAGACTCGTCGCTCAAGGTCCCGCCGGGGATGGAGGGGACGGTCATCGACGTCAAGGTCTTCAGCCGCCGGATCGACGATCCGCTCCTCGAGAAGGAGCGCGGCGAGCGGATCGGCCAGCTGCGCGCGTACGAGCGGGAGGAGATCGCTCGTATCACGGAGGCGCGGGACGAGGAGCTGAAGGAGCTGCTCCAGGGCCAGACGGTCGCGCTCATGCTGAAGCGCGGCACGGTCGAGCCGTACCTCGAGGAGGGGACGAAGCTGACCAAGAGCCAGCTCGAGGCCCTCGACCTCGGGGAGATCGACCTCGCGACGCTGAAGGTCCAGGACCGCGCGGCGAGCGAGCGGATTCGCCTGGTCATCGACGAGGCCAAGCGCCGGATCGAGCGGGTGCGTGAGAAGACCGAGGACCAGATCGACAAGGTCTTCCAGCCCGACGAGCTGTCGCCCGGCGTGGTCCAGCTGGTCAAGGTCTACATCGCCGAGAAGCGGAAGGTCAGCGTCGGCGACAAGATGGCGGGCCGCCACGGGAACAAGGGCATCGTGGCGCGGATCGTCCCGGAGGAGGACATGCCGTTCCTCCCGGATGGCACGCCCGTGGAGATCGTCCTCAACCCGCTCGGCGTGCCGAGCCGCATGAACGTGGGTCAGATCCTCGAGACGCACCTGGGTTGGGCGTGCCGGATCCTCGGTTTCGAGGCGAAGACGCCGGTCTTCCAGGGTGCGTCGGAGGACGAGGTCGGTCTGCTCCTCAAGATCAGCGGCGTGCGCTGGGCACACCAGGCGCTGGGCATCCGCTCCGTGGAGTTCCCGGAGGTGGATGCGGCCCGGATCGAGGAGATCATCCGCAGCCTGCCTGAGGGCGAGACGATCGCGGCGGGCAACGGCACCGGGCCGGAAGCGCAGTTGCTCGGCCGGACGCTCGACGAGTACCTCGGCAAGGATGCTCCCGAGGTCCTTCGGGAGACGCTGGAGGTGCTCCGGCAGTATGTGGTCCAGGCGGCCACGGAGCTGGCCGAGCGGCGTGGCGAGAAGCTCGCCGACGCGTTCCCGGCGGTCAACGCCATCGCCAAGAAGAAGACGCTCAAGGAAGGGCTCGATGCGGCCGTCGTCGAGTTCATGGCCGCGGCCGGGATCACGCCGGCCGGCAAGGTGCGGTTGCGCGACGGGCGGAGCGGTGAGCCGTTCGACTTCCCGGTGACCGTCGGGACGATCTACATGCTCAAGCTCTCGCATCTGGTGGACGACAAGATCCACGCGCGTTCCATCGGGCCCTACTCGCTGGTCACGCAGCAGCCGCTCGCCGGGAAGGCGCAGTTCGGCGGCCAGCGCTTCGGCGAGATGGAGGTCTGGGCCCTCGAGGCGTACGGCGCGGCCCACACGCTCCAGGAGATCCTGACCGTCAAGAGCGACGACGTCGCCGGGCGTAGCCGGGTCTACGAAGCCATCGTGAAGGGCGAGAACCTGCCCGAGCCCGGCATCCCCGAGTCGTTCAACGTGCTGGTCAAGGAACTCCAGTCGTTGGGGCTGTCGGTCACGCTCGGCAGGAGGGACGAGTAGTACGCGAGCACGGGAGTGGTCGCGGCGCGTGTGGCGGCCGGATGGCCGTGCGTACCGGCCGCGCCCCGTGCTCACCCGGGACCATGAACCGTCGTGTCGGCGTGCAACCGGACGCCGGCCGAATCTCAGGCATACGCCGGAGAGGTTGACGATATGATCGATTTTCCGCGCACTCGCGAGCCCCGGTCGAGTGACTTCGACTACATCCAGCTCAGGATCGCCTCTCCCGAAGAGATCCGCAGCTGGAGCTACGGCGAAGTCACCAAGCCGGAGACCATCAACTACCGCTCCTTCAAGCCGGAGCGGGATGGGCTCTTCTGCGAGAGGATCTTCGGCCCGGTCAAGGACTGGGAGTGCCACTGCGGGAAGTTCAAGCGGATCCGCTTCCGCGGCCACGTCTGCGACAAGTGCGGCGTGGAGGTGACGCTCTCGAAGGTTCGTCGCGAGCGCATGGGCCACATCGAGCTGGCCGTGCCGGTGGCTCACATCTGGTTCTTCAAGACGCTGCCGAGCCAGATGGGCTACCTGCTGGGGATGACGCTGCGGGACCTGGAGAAGGTGATCTACTACGCGGCGTACGTGGTGACGAACCCCGGCCGGCAGGAGGCTGTGGCGTACCAGCAGCTGCTGGACGAGGACGAGTACTACGACCTGCGGATCAAGGCGCGCGAGGAAGGCGACGAGGCGTTCAAGGCCGAGATCGGCGCCGAAGCGATCCGTACGCTGCTCAAGCAGCTCGATGAGCCGACGCGCCCGGTCGAGGAGAGGAACAAGGACGGGCGCGGGCTGGACCGCCTGGCCGAGTTCCTCCGGGCCGAGGTCGCGACCGAGACGAGCCAGCACAGGAAGAAGCAGAAGCTCAAGAGGCTCAAGGTCATCGACGCGATCCGGAACTCGGGCCCGACGCCGGAGACGCGGAACAAGCCCGAGTGGATGATCATGGACGTGATCCCGGTCATCCCGCCGGATCTGCGTCCGCTGGTCCCGCTCGACGGCGGCCGCTTCGCCACGAGCGACCTGAACGACCTCTACCGCCGGGTGATCAACCGGAACAACCGGCTGAAGAAGCTCATGGAGATGCGCGCGCCGGAGGTGATCCTGCGCAACGAGAAGCGCATGCTCCAGGAAGCGGTGGACGCGCTCTTCGACAACGGGCGGAGGAGCAAGGCGATCCGGGGGCGGGGGAAGAGGCCGCTCAAGTCGCTCAGCGACATGCTGAAGGGGAAGCAGGGGCGCTTCCGCCAGAACCTGCTCGGCAAGCGCGTCGACTACTCGGGGCGTTCGGTGATCGTGGTGGGCCCGGAGCTCAAGCTGCACCAGTGCGGCCTGCCGAAGGCGATGGCGGTCGAGCTCTTCAAGCCCTTCATCATCCACGAGCTGGAGAAGCGGGGCGAGGCGGAGACGGTCAAGCGGGCCAAGAAGATCGTCGAGCGCGACGATCCGAAGGTCTACGAGGTCCTCGAGGACATCATCAAGGACCACCCGGTCCTGCTGAACCGAGCGCCGACGCTGCACCGACTGGGCATCCAGGCCTTCGAACCGGTGCTGGTCGAGGGGAAGGCGATCCGCATCCACCCGCTGGTCTGCGCGGCGTTCAACGCGGACTTCGACGGCGACCAGATGGCGGTGCACGTGCCGCTCAGCTTCGAGGCGCAGCTGGAAGCGCGCGTGCTCATGCTGTCGAGCAACAACATCCTGCTCCCCTCGAACGGGCGGCCGATCGCGAGCCCGTCGCAGGACATGGTCATCGGGTGCTACTACCTGACCAAGCCGCCGCTCGAGATCCAGGACGCGGAGGATGTGCTGAACAATCCGCGCGCGTCGCGTGATCGGAAGGAAGAGGTCGAGAAGCGGCTCGACGAGATGTACAAGGCCGCGCCGCGCTACGGCCGCTTCGCCGAGGCGGAGGCCGCGGTGGCGCTCGGTCACGTGCGCTTCCACACGCCGTGCTGGTTCTGGGTCGAGCGTCGCCGCCTCGACGAGGAGGACGAGGAGCAGACCCGTCGCGGCAAGTGGGTCCGCACGACGGTCGGGCGCGTGATCTTCAACTCGATCATCCCCGAGGAGCTCGGCTTCTGGAACACCACGATGGGGAAGAAGGAACTCGGGGAGGTCATCTTCCAGGCGTACCGCACCGTGGGTCTCAAGCGGACGACCGAGTTCCTGGATGGGCTCAAGGACTTCGGCTTCCGCTACGCGACGCTCGGCGGGATCTCGGTCGGGCTGGTCGACCTGGAGATCCCGACGGAAAAGAGCCAGATCCTGGCCGAGGCCGAAGAGGAGGTGGCGCGCTACACGCGGGCGTACCAGAACGGCGTCATCTCGAACGGCGAGCGCTACAACAAGGTGATCGACACCTGGACGCACGCCAACAACGACGTGGCGGACGCGATGGTGCGTCGCCTCGAGCGCTCGAACGGCGGCTTCAACCCCGTGTTCATGATGATGAACTCGGGCGCGCGCGGTAACCGCGACCAGATGCGGCAGCTCGCGGGCATGCGCGGCCTCATGGCCAAGCCGCAGAAGAAGCTGACGGGCGGGATCGGCGAGATCATCGAAAGCCCGATCAAGTCGAACTTCCGCGAGGGGCTTACCGTGCTCGAGTACTTCATCTCGACGCACGGCGCGCGGAAGGGTCTCGCCGATACGGCGCTCAAGACGGCCGACGCCGGGTATCTAACCCGCCGCCTGGTCGACGTGGCGCAGGACGTCACGATCACCGAGGAGGACTGCGGCACGGTCCTGGGGATCGACATGACCGCGCTCAAGGAGGGCGAGGACATCATCGAGCCCTTGAAGGACCGCATCGTGGGCAACGTCGCGCTGGACGACGTCTACGACCCGATCGACGGCGAGCTGATCGTCAGGGCCGGCGAGCTGATCGACGAGGATGCGGCCGACGCGATCGAGGATGCGGGGATCCAGAGCGTCAAGATCCGCTCGGTGCTGACGTGCGAGGCGAAGCGCGGGCTGTGCCGGATGTGCTACGGCCGCAACCTGGCGACCATGGACATGGTCGACATCGGCGAGGCGGTCGGGATCCTGGCCGCGCAGTCGATCGGCGAGCCGGGCACGCAGCTCACGCTCCGTACCTTCCACATCGGCGGCACCGCGGCGCGCATCGCCGCGCAGACGCAGCGCAAGTCGAAGATCGACGGGAAGGTCGCGTTCGAGCGCATTACCTTCGTCGAGACGCCCAATGGCGAGCGCATCGTCACGAGCCGCGAAGGCGAGATCGTGATGAAGACGAAGGAGGGCGCGGTCCGCAGCCGTCTCACGGTCCCGTACGGCGCCACACTGGCCGTCGAGGATGGGCAGGAGGTCGAGGCCGGTGATCTGCTCTTCGGCTGGGATCCGTACTCGGAGCCGATCGTCGCCGACTTCGGCGGGACCGTCAAGTTCATCGACATCGTCGATGAGGAGACGGTGCGAGAGGAGCTCGACGAGTCGACCGGCCGGCGCCAGCTCGTGATCATCGAGGACCGGGACAAGAAGCTCCACCCGATGATCGAGATCCACAAGGACGGCAAGAAGCTGCGCGAGTTCATCATCCCGGTGGGCGCGCAGCTGACCGTCCGCGACGGCGACACGGTCGAGCCCGGGCAGACGCTCGCCAAGATCAGCCGCGAGGTCTACAAGACCCGCGACATCACGGGCGGTCTGCCGCGCGTCGCCGAGCTCTTCGAGGCCCGGCGGCCGAAGGACCCGGCCGTGATCACGGAGATCGACGGCACGATCCGGTTCGGCGAGATCCGCCGCGGGAAGCGCGAGATCATCGTCGTTCCGGAGCAGGGGCCGGAGCGCGTCTACGAGGTCCCGGTCGGGAAGCACCTCCGCGTGCACGAGGGCGACCAGGTTCGTGCCGGCGACCGCCTCAGCGAGGGGCCGGTCAATCCGCACGACATCCTGCGGATCAAGGGGCCGCGCGCGGTCCAGGAGTACCTGCTCAACGAGGTGCAGGAGGTCTACCGCCTCCAGGGCGTGAAGATCAACGACAAGCACATCGGCGTCATCGTCCGGCAGATGCTCCAGAAGGTGCGCATCACCGACCCGGGCGACACCGATTACCTCGAGGGCGAGCACGTGGACCGTGCCGAGTTCCGGGAGACGAACCAGAAGGTCATCGCCCAGGGCGGCACACCGGCCCGTTCGGAGCCGCTGCTCCTCGGGATCACGAAGGCGAGCCTGACCACGCAGTCGTTCATCAGCGCCGCCTCCTTCCAGGAGACCACGCGCGTGCTGACGGACGCCGCCGTGCGCGGCGCCCGCGACGAGCTGATCGGGCTCAAGGAGAACATCATCATCGGCCATCTGATCCCGGCGGGGACCGGCGTCTACCGCTACCACGACATCGAGTTCCTGGTTGAGGGCGCCGCGGCGCCCGAGGAGGAGGCGGCCGCCGTGCAGGTCGAGGCGGTGCGCAGCCCCGAGGTGGCGGAAGCGTCGGAGGAGGCCGAGACCACGGCGGACTGAGCCCGAGTTCCGGGCCGGCGTGGCGGGCGCGGCAATCGCGTCCGTCGCGCCGGCAGCGGGGCGGGGGCCGGCGTCATCGCCGCACAACCCGTTACGTGAAGACCCCACGGGGCCGCTTCTTGACAAGGTCCGGAGCGGCCCTTAACTTTGTTAGTCTGTTCGGCTAATTGAGCCGGCCGCAGCGGCGGGGCGTACGTCCCCCGCCTTTTTTCGGTACGCAGATCGAGAGGCACGACGGAGCGATGCCGACCATCAACCAGCTGGTCCGCAAAGGCCGGAAGCAGGTCATCAAGAAGCCCAAGGCGCCTGCGCTGGAGAAGAACCCCTTCAAGCGTGGTGTCTGCACGCGCGTGTACACCACCACGCCGAAGAAGCCGAACTCCGCGCTGCGGAAAGTGGCCCGCGTTCGTCTGACCAACGGCTACGAAGTGACGGCGTACATTCCGGGCGAGGGGCACAACCTCCAGGAGCACTCGATGGTGCTGATCCGAGGCGGCCGTGTGAAGGACCTCCCGGGCGTGCGTTATCACATCATCCGCGGCACGCTGGACGCGAGCGGGGTGTCGGATCGGCGCCAGGGTCGGTCCAAGTACGGAGCGAAGAGGCCGAAGTAGCCATGAGTCGACGGCAGCGAGCGATCAAGCGCGAGGTACCGCCCGATCCGCATTACGGGTCGACGACGGTCACCAAGTTCATCAATGTCCTCATGTACGACGGGAAGAAGTCGCTCGCCGAGCGGATCTTCTACGACGCGATGAGGATCATCGAGGAGAAGTCCGGCCAGCCGGCGATCAACGTCTTCAAGCAGGCGATCAACAACGCGAAGCCGGTGGTCGAGGTGAAGAGTCGGCGAGTCGGCGGTGCGACGTACCAGGTTCCGGTGGAGGTGCGCCCGGAGCGTCGCACGGCGCTGGCGATGCGCTGGCTGATTCAGTACGCGCGCGAGCGCGGCGACAAGACGATGGCCGAGCGGCTCGCGAACGAACTGCTCGCCGCGAGCCGCAACGAGGGCTCCGCGATCAAGAAGAAGGAAGACACGCATCGGATGGCCGAGGCCAACAAGGCCTTCGCACACTACCGGTGGTGAGAACGGGCGAGGGCAGGCGCGGGAGCGGCGCGAGGGGGTGACCCTCGCACGCATCCTCGTGTCGGCGCCCGCCTTCGACGGATAAGATTATGCCAAGGAAGACGCCACTACCGAAGCTGCGCAACATCGGCATCATGGCCCACATCGATGCCGGTAAGACGACGACGACGGAGCGGATCCTGTTCTATACGGGCCGCATCCATCGCATCGGCGAGGTGCACGAGGGTGCCGCGACGATGGACTGGATGGAGCAGGAGCAGGAGCGCGGGATCACGATCACGTCGGCGGCGACGACTGCGTACTGGAACCGCTTCGGTGAAGAGTACCGGATCAACATCATCGACACGCCCGGCCACGTCGACTTCACGGTCGAGGTGGAGCGGAGCCTCCGCGTGCTGGACGGCGCCGTGGCCGTGTTCTGCGCGGTGGGCGGCGTCGAGCCGCAGTCGGAGACGGTGTGGCGTCAGGCGGACCGGTACGGGGTGCCGCGCATCGCCTTCGTGAACAAGATGGACCGCGTCGGCGCCGATTTCGACCGGGTCGTCGAGATGATCCGGGAACGGCTCGGCGCGCGGGCGTTCCCGATCAAGTACCCGCTCGGGCAGGGCGAGCTGTTCAACGGCGTCATCGACGTCATCCGTCGGGTCGTGCTGGTCTACGACGAGGAGGCGCTGGGCGCGCGTTGGACGGAAGGCCCGGTCCCGGACTCGCTCGCGGAGAAGATCGAGGAGCTGCGCCAGGAGCTGGTCGAGGCCGCCGTCGAATACGACGACGAGCTGATGGAGAAGTACCTGGGCGGCGAGGAGCTGACGGACGAGGAGATCCGGCGCGCGATCCGCAAGGCGACGATCGCGGGTGGGATCGTGCCCGTGCTCTGCGGTTCTTCGTTCAAGAACAAGGGCGTGCCGCAGCTGCTGGACGCGGTGATCGATTACTTGCCTTCGCCGGTCGACATCCCGCCGGTCAAGGGGCATCTCCCGCATCACGACGAGACGGAGGTCGAGCGTCGGGCGTCGGACGACGAGCCGTTCGCGGCGCTCGCGTTCAAGGTCATGACGGACCCGTACGTCGGGAGGCTGACGTTCTTCCGGGTCTACTCGGGTTCGCTCAAGG
The DNA here is from genome assembly GCA_937889645.1 of uncultured bacterium. Classification (GTDB taxonomy): domain Bacteria; phylum Gemmatimonadota; class Gemmatimonadetes; order Longimicrobiales; family RSA9; genus CALBZE01. The sequence goes on along the minus strand of CALBZE010000143.1, from coordinate 228 downwards.
CCGGCAGCTACGTATACAACTCGACGAAGGACAGGCGCGAGCGGGTGGGTCGCGTGCTGCAGATGCACGCCAACCACCGCGAGGAGCGCGATGAGGTGTTCGCGGGCGACATCGCCGCGGCGATCGGTCTGAAGGACACGAAGACCGGCGACACGCTCTGCGACCCCGACCATCCGATCATCCTCGAGGCGATGAAGTTCCCGGAGCCGGTGATCGACGTCGCCATCG
>CALBZE010000142.1 GCA_937889645.1 uncultured bacterium | reverse complement strand
TCGTAGATCGACTTCGGGAACGGGTTCGGCTTCTGGAAGACCATCCCGATGCGGCGCCGGACCTCGACGGGGTCGACGCCGGGCGCGTACAGGTCCGCGCCGCGATAGCGCACCGCGCCCTCGACCCGCGCGCCAGGGACCAGGTCGTTCATCCGGTTGAAGCAGCGGAGCAGCGTGCTCTTCCCGCACCCCGAGGGGCCGATGAAGGCGACGACGCGGCGCTCCGGGATCCGGATCGAGACGTTCCTGATCGCGGCCGAGTTCCCATAGTAAACGGACAGGTTCTCTGCCTCCAGCACCGCCTCACCCGGCGGCACATCGATCGCATTGGGCATTACAGCAACCTCTTGCCGTATCGGTTGCGCAGCAGGATCGCCGCGCCGTTGAGGACCACGAGTACGACGAGCATGACGATGATCCCGGCGGCGGCCAGGGCGTGGAACTCGGTCTGCGGCCGGGAGATCCAGTTGTAGATCTGGATCGGCAGGACCGTGAAAGAATCCGTCGGGCCCTTGGGGAGGAACGGCACGAACGCGACGGCGCCGATCAGCAGCAGCGGCGCGGCCTCGCCCACCGCTCGCGAGAGCGCGAGGATCGTCCCCGTGAGGATCCCCGGCATCGCGATCGGCAGGACCTGGTGGCGGATCGACTGCCAGCGCGTCGCGCCGAGGGCGAGCGCGCCCATGCGGATCGAGTTGGGCACCGCCCGGATCGCCTCCTGCGCCGCGATGATGATGACCGGCAGGATAAGGAGCGTGAGGGTCAGCGCGCCGGCGATCACGCTCCGCCCCAGCGCCATGGCGCGCACGAAGACGGCGAGCCCGAGGATCCCGTAGACGATCGACGGAACCCCCGCCAGGTTCGAGATGTTGACCTGGATGAGCTGCGTCAACCGGTTGCGCGGCGCGTACACCTCGAGCCAGATCGCCGTCCCGACGCCGATCGGGAAAGCGAAGACCGCGGTAAGCACGAGGACCCAGAGCGAGCCGACGAGCGCCGGGAGGATCCCGGCCCGCGACGCGAGCCGCGAGGGGAACGACGTGATGAAGCGCCAGGACAGAGCGTCCGCGCCGTCGCCCCATACGTCGACCAGGAGCACGCCGAGCGAGAGGAGCCCGACCAATGTGGCAGCGAAACACACAGCGGCGAACGCGAGCCCGAGGGCGCGCCGATAGCGGAGGCGCGGCCGGAAGCCGCTCATTCGTACACCTCCCGGAACCGCTTCAGCACCGCCGCGCTCACGAGGTTCATGACGAGCGTGATAAGGAAGAGCGTGAGTCCGACGGCGAAGATCGTCCTGTACTCGACCGACCCGAACGGCGCCTCGCCCAGGCTGATCTGGACGATGTAGGCGGTCATCGTCTGGATGCTCTCGAGCGGGTTCAGCGTGAGGTTCGGCGTCGCGCCCGCGGCGATCGCGACGGCCATCGTCTCGCCGATCGCGCGCGACAGCGCGAGCAGGAACGAGGCGATGATCCCGGATAGCGCGGCCGGGACGATGGTCCGGGTCGCGACCTCGAACTTCGTGGCGCCGAGGGCGTACGCGGCCTCGCGCAGCGACCGCGGCACCGCGCTCATCGCGTCCTCCGAGAGCGACGAGACCAGCGGGATGATCATGATCCCGACGACGATGCTCGCGCTCGCGGCGTTGAAGATGTTCGTCTGCGGCCAGATCTCGCGCAGCAGCGGCGTGATGAAGGTGAGCGCGAAGTAGCCGTAGACGACGGTCGGGATCCCCGCCAGGATCTCGAGCGCAGGTTTGACGATCCGTCTCACCCGGGCGGGCGCATATTCGCTCAGGTAGATCGCGCTCGCGAGTCCGACGGGGAGCGCGACCAGCGCGGCGCCGACCGCAACGAGGAAGGAGCCGGCCAGGAGCGGCAGCACGCCGAAGCTCTGCGGGCGGAAGAGCGGCGTCCAGCGCGTGCCTGTGAAGAACTCGATCGGCGAGACCTCGCGGAAGAAGCCGACCGCCTCGCCGACGAGGACGGCAACGATCCCGACGGTCGTGAAGACCGACACGGCCGTGCACGACCAGAGCGCAGCAACGACGACGCGCTCCTCGAGTCGGCTCCGTCCGCGTCCGCGGAGCATCGCGGCGACGTCGTGGTGGCTCGGCTCCACATGCGGGTCGGCCGCGTCTCGCGTCTCACTCGCGACGATCATCGATCTCCATCCCTCGCGAGCGCCTCAACCCGCCCGAGCGCCTCGACTCGCCGCCCGCGCGAGCGCCTGCTCGACCGCGTCCAGGCCGTCCCGATATATCGCCGGCTCCAGCGGCACGTAGCCGACCTCGCGGGCGAGGACGGCGGCGTTCTCGAGGTAGAACCGGACGAACGCCGCGACCTCGGGGCGCGCCAGCGCGGTCCGGTTCACGTAGATGAAGACCGGGCGGGAGAGCGGCGCGTAGCGGCCGGTCCGGATCGCGTCGACGCTCGGCCGCACGCAGCCGTCGCCGCCGTCGACCCCGAGTAGCTTGAGCCGGTCCGCGCTCTCCTCGTAGTAGGCGAATCCGAAGTAGCCGAGCGCGCCGGGGTCGCCGCTCACGCCCTGGACGAGAACGTTGTCGTTCTCGCTGGCCGTGTAATCGGGCCGGCTCGCGCCCTCTTCGCCGACGATCTCGCCCGTGAAGTAATCGAAGGTGCCCGAGTCCGTGCCCGGCCCGTACAGGCGGATCTCTTCGGCCGGCCACCCCGGCCGGACATCCGACCAACGGCGCACCGTGCTGCCGGGCTGCCAGATCCGCCGCAGTTCCTCGACCGTCAGGCATTCGACGAAGGCGTTGGATGGGTTGGCGACGACCGCGATCCCGTCGTATGCGACCGGGAGTTCGACGTAGCGGACGCCGGTCATCTCGCACGCCTCGCGCTCGCTCGCCTTGATCGGCCGCGATGCGTTGCTGATCGCGGTCTCGCCGGCGCAGAAGCGCTTGAAGCCGCCGCCCGTGCCCGACACACCCACCGTGACCTGCACGCCGCGCCCCGTCGCCAGCATGAACTCCTCGGCGACCGCCTCGGTGATCGGGTAGACCGTGCTCGAACCGTCGATCTCGACCGAACCCGTCAGCCCGCCCGCATCGGACGCGCCGCGGTCGCCGCACGACGCGGCGATGATCGTCGCGACTGCAATGACCACGACGGCCGCGGCGCCGTCGCCCGCCCGGGCCCGCCGTTCTCGCCTCGCCAGATCGGCCATGGATCCCCTCCTCGGATTCTCCATGGCTGCAGTTTGGCGACCGACGACGAAAGGGCGGTCACGGCGGCGTAACGAAACGGTCACGGTAGAGGTGGAGCGGCCCGGCTCGGGTGGGTCTTGCGATCCGTGCCGGCACGGATCGCGGCTCGCTCAGAACGCCACCTGCCCCTGGACCCGTAGCGCGTTCTCGGTGTCGACGCCGCCGAGTCCCGGGAAGAACACGTCCCAGTTCACCATGATCCGGTTGCGGCCGGCGAAGTAGAGGTTGAAGCCGGGCGTGAGGAGGAAGCCGTGGTCGCCGTCGCGGCCGGTGTCCGGGTCGGCCCAGCTCAGGCGCACGAGCGGCTCGAGTGCTTCGACCCGCCCACCCCGGACCGGCTGGAAGTAGGAGAGCCACGTCTGCGCGGCGGCGAAGGGCATTTCCGGGATCACGAAGTTGTCGCCATAGGCCACTTCGAGGACGATGTGCGCGCCGGGGCGACGGAACGCGCCCCACTCGGCATCGATCTCGAATGCGGTGCCGACCACCTCCCGCTCGAGGCCGCCGTATGCGTCGATCCGGGTCTCGCGACGGCTGACGCCGGCGCCGAGCGACAGGGGCGCGGACGCGGAGGGCGCGTACGTCAGCCGCCCCGCGAAGGACTTGCCGCCCGCGACGTCGCGCCGATCCGCGCCCTCCCCGTTGAAGACGCCGACCGCGTAGCCGACGCGCCCGCCGAGCCGCCCGTGGACGGCCACGCCGATGTCGCGGCCGAGGTAGCGCAAATCGTCGAGGAGCTTGTACTCGTCGCCGAAGACCGGGTCGCCGTCGAGTCTGGCGTAGATCGGCTGGAGGTCGGGCGCGATCAGCGAACGGCCGAGGTCGTCGAGACCCCGGATGCGAAGGCCGCGCTCGATCGGGATCAGCATCGAAGAGCTGATCAGCTCGATGCGGCTGAAAGGCTTCTTGAACTGGCCGAAGCGGACCTCGATGGCCGGGTCGAGCGCCCAGTTGATCCAAGCGTCCTTGAGCTCGAGCTGGCCCAGCGCGAAATCCGGCTCGATCATCGCCGAAAGCCAGTCGCAGAACTCGGCCTCGATCCCGATGCGCATCCGCCTCGTCTCGAAGGTCGACCACGCGATCGGCTTCCCGATCTCGTCGTCGTCGACAGAGGTCGTGTTGAACTGGGTCTGGGCCCGCATCGAGAAACGCAACGTGAGATCGCCGGCCTCGATCCTTTGCGCGGCGCCCGCACGGGGCAGCGCGGCCGTGAGGAGGAGAGCCATCGCGAACTCGAAGATCCGTGAGTGCACCGTGACACCGTCCGGTCGTGAGGTCGATTGGAAATGCCGAGACTAGTCGGAAACGCCTCGGAAATCTAAGGCGACCGTCGGCGATCGGTCACGGGCCCGCAACGGATTCCCGACTCTCGGCGGGTGCCGTCGCGGCGGGGAGCCAGAAACGGAACGTGCTCCCCTTGCCGAGCTCGCTCTCGGCGACGACGTCGCCGCCCATGCTGCCGACGAGGTGTTTGACGATCGCGAGGCCGAGACCGGTGCCGCCCGCTTCGCGGGACCGGGCCGGATCGACGCGGTAGAAGCGCTCGAAGACGCGAGAGAGCGCGTCGCCCGGGATCCCGATGCCGGTGTCGACGACCTCGACGACGACCCAGTCCCCGGTATCTGCCGGGGGGTGCGGCAGGCCCAAGGCGAAAGGACCGGCGCCCGCACGTCTGCCCGGGCGGTTGGACCGCGCCACGCGCACGGTAACGCGGCCGCCGTCGGGCGTGTAGCGGATCGCATTGTCGAGCAGATTCGCCAGGATCTGCCGCACGCCGACGGGGTCACCGAGCGCGGTGGGCTGGCTCGCGGCGTCGATGGCGAAACCGATCGCCTTCCGCTCGGCGATGTGGTGGAGACCCTCCCAGACGTCCGCGGCGACCCCGGCGATGTCGACCGGGCGCGGCACGGGACGCCAGCCGCCCGACTCCAGCCGCGAAAGGTCCAGCAGGTCCTCGACGATGCGGTGCAGCCGCGCGGCGTTGTCATGGATCGTGGTAAGGAACCGGTGACGCAGATCGTCCGGGAGCGCGGCGTCGGAGAGGAGCGTCTCGGCGTACCCGCGGATCGACGTCAGCGGCGTCTTCAGCTCGTGGCTCGCGTTGGCGACGAAGTCGCGGCGGACGGTCTCGAGGCGCCGAAGCGGAGTCACGTCGACCAGCACGGCGACGGCGCCGCGCATGGCCCGCCCCTCGAGGTGGTGGGCGGCGACGAGGATGCGGCGATCGTCGATGGCCAGCTCGACCGGCTCGGCCCTGGCGCCGCGGCGGGCGGCGTCCAGCAGCTCGCGCAGGTCCCCGTGCCGCACGAGCGTCGAGAGCGGCTGATCCTCGATCCGTTCGGGCAGGGACAGCAGCTCGCGGGCGGCCCGGTTGGCCCGCACGATCCGCCCGTCCGCGCCGACCTGCAGGATCCCCTCGCCCACGCTGTCGACCAGGAAGGCGAGCTCGTCGCGTTCTTCACGCAGCGGGCCGACTTCGCGGTGGTGGTCCTCCAGGAAGCGGGCCAGGAGTGCGGCGAGAGCGTTGGCCTCGGCGAGCGGGCCGCCGGGCCAGGGGAGCGGCTCACGGGCGGACAGTGCGGCGCGCAGCCGGGCGAGCGGTCGCCGCGCGAAGCCGCCGAACCACAGGCTGATCGGCACGACCAGGAGCAGGACGGCGACGGCTCCGGCGAAGACCGCGCCGCCGAGGGCTTCGACCGCCGTCGCTCCGGGGTCCGGCCCGGCGCCGTCGTCCAGGGCGGCCTCGAGCGCGACCCGGCCCACGCCGTACACGACGGCCGCCGTACTCACGGCGGCCGCCAGCCCGCACAGGAGGAAGAGCGTGCGAAGCCGAAACGACTTCTGCATCAAGCTCCTTCGTCGCGGTCACTGAACCGGTAGCCGAAGCCGCGCACCGTTTCGATGAAGCGCCCAGCGTCGCCCAATTTACTCCGCAGCCGCTGGACGTGCATGTCGACGGTGCGCGTCTCGATCCGGACGTGGATGTCCCACGCCGCGCGCAGGAGCTGCTCCCTGCTCTGGACCCGGCCGCGCCGCTCCATGAGCGACACGAGGAGGCGGTATTCCGTCGGCGTTAGCTGGATCTCCGCGCCATCGACCTCGACCCGCATCGCGTTCAGGTCGACGACGATCGGGCCACCGCGCAGGGTGCGGGTCGCCCCGGCCACGGGCAACGATTGCGCTCGCCTCAGCACCGCGCGGATCCTGAGCACCAGCTCCTGCGGGCTGAACGGCTTGGTCACGTAGTCGTCGGCGCCGAGCTCGAGCCCGGCGATCCGGTCGGTCTCCTCGCGCCGGGCGGTGAGCATGATCACCGGCAGATCCGCCAGGTCGGGCCGGCGCCGGATCTCGCGCAGCACGTCCAGCCCCGAATGCCCCGGGAGCATGACGTCCAGGACGACGAGATCCGGCCGCTCCTCGGACACCGCGTCCAACGCCTCGGCGCCGCCTGCCGCGGTGCGGACCTGGTATCCTTCCTTCGTCAGGTGGTACGCGACCAGCGCGGCGATGTCCCGGTCGTCCTCGACGACCAGGATCCGCGCCGGGGCCGACTTCGTCGCTGTCGCGCTCATGCGTGCCTCCTACCCGTTCCGGCAGCCGATGCTCCCCACCGCCCACGCTCCGACTCCACCGCCACCTCCTCGACTCCCAGGAGTAGGCGCCGAAGATCAAGACCGCGTCACCTCAACGTAACGGTTCGATCACGTCTGGGGCGAGGACGTCGATTTCCCGCCGGCGTCAGTTCCGCGCGAAGGTGGTCCACCCCAGGTACCAGGGCGTACCGGTCGGGGCAACGGCGCCGATGAAGTCGACGGGCTCGAAGAAGCCGTCGGCCGGGGGCGCGGCAGCGCCGGCGAGCGCGGCCGAGCCCGCTTTCGGCCGGAAATCGGGCGCGTTCCAATCGAACGGATTCGCCAGCCCCGGATCCTCCTGGCGGATCGACCATGCGGGGAGCCCGGTGCACGCCGTCTCGTCGTCGGCGTCGCCGTCGAGGAGCGCGCCGTAGCCGTGGAAGATCGAGTTCGCCACGAGCAACTCGCCGGAGTCACACCGCGTGTACGTCTCGGCGTTGTCGATGTCGAGCGCGGTCTCGAAGCCGAGCACGATCGCGTTGTAGATCTTGCCGCCGGTCCCGCGGCGCAGGAGCAACCCCGTCGTGCTCTCGCCGGCCGTGCCCGACCCCGGCGCCTTCCCGACGATCGTGAGGTTGTAGATGGTCGGCGCGGTCAGCGGCGAGGCGTTGTAGTCCTCTTCGTTGTTGTCGACCTCGAAGCCGGTGTCTGCATCATCCGGGTCCTGGAGCACGATCCAGAACTGTCCCTTGCCCGACCACCCGGTCGAGTAGTCGAAAGAGTCGTCGGAAGCGCCGGTCACGATCGCGTACTTCACGTTGACGGTGCCGCCGAAGAACTCGATCCCGTCGTCCGAGCCGTAGTGGGCCTGCACGTACTCGATCGTGGTCCCGCTGCCGACGCCGTTCAGCGTGAGCGCGTTCAGCTCGTTGCCGAAGCTGACCTCGTACCCGGCGAACTCGATGCGGACGTAGCGGAGGATGCCGCTGTCGTCCTCGGGGTCGTTCCCACCGTACGGCCCCGACGACCCCTCGCCCACGCACTGGTCCGCCGGGAAGTTGCACGTCGACCGCCCGTTGATGACGATCCCGCCCCAGTCGCCGCGGGCGCGCTGGCCGACGGGCTTGTCGCTCGTGAAGACGATCGGCGCGTCGGGCCGGCCGTCCGCGATGATCTTGCCGCCGCGCCGGATGATGAGCGCGGACGGTGTGACCTGGGTGCTGCCGAGGATGAGCGTGCCCGGTTCGATCGTGAGGACGGCGCCCGAGTCGACAGTGACGATCCCCTTGATGGTGTAGACCGTGTCCGCGCGGAGGATCCGGTGGCCGGTGATCGTGCCGACCAGGTCGGCGGGCGCGTCGGGCGTCGTCCGCTCCGGGCCGGTGCCATCGTCCTCGCACGCGGCCAGGCCGAGGGCGAGCGCGCAGCTCAGGGCGAGGTTCGTCCATTTCGCGTTGGGTCTCATCGCATTTCTCCTTCGGGTTTGGAGTTCAGTTCCCGTCCGGGCTCCAGGAGGCCGAGAGGGAGAAGGTCCGCCCGGCGTCGTACCGGCGGACCACGTCGCCGCCCTGGGTGAAGCGGACCACGTTCCCCAGGAGGCGGTTGGCGGCGAACTTGACGGAGACACCGCGGCCGATCGGCTGGTCCATGACGAAATCGAGCTGGCCGCGGGCTTCCTCGAAGACGTCGGGGAGCAGCGCGCTGCCGACGGCGTCGATCCGCCGGCCAAAACGGTTGTAGAGGAGCGTCGCGCTCGCACCGAGCGACGGGTGCAGGTACGACACGCCCAGGTTGACGACGTACGGCGACTGGCCCTGGAGCGCCCGTTCGCGCTCCGGCAGCGTCGTCGTCTGCGGCTGGCCGGCGTCGAAGTAGCGGACCAGCCCGCCCGTGCGCACCGACGACCGGACCAGCGTCAGGTTGGCGTTGACCGTGAGCGCGTCGATCCCGATCGGCGCGAGTGATGAACGGAACTCGATCTCGACGCCCCGGTTCGCGGCGCTGCTCGCGTTGACCCACGTCTTCTTGAGCTCGGTGCTCGGGAGGACCAGCGCCTCGATCGGATCGTCGAAGCGCTTGAGGAAGGCGCTGACGGAGACGATCGCGTCCGCGCGCGGCGCCCACTCCCAGCGCAGGTCGAGGTTCGTAATGCGCGAGCGCTCGAGGAGCGTGTTGCCGAGGACGAGGTGCCCGCCGGCGTAATCGGCGTAGGAGAACGGCGCCAGCTCTCGGAGCTGCGGCCTGGCGAGGGTCCGGGAGACGCCGGCGCGGAGGTTCATCCGCTCCGCGAGCGTGAGCGTCAGGTTGAGCGCCGGCAGCACGTCCGTCGTCTCGAGCCGCGCGCCTGCCACCGGTTCGAGGCCGAGGTCGAACAGGTCGCGGGGCGTGACGGTTTGCTCGGCGCCTTCGATGCGGGCGCCGGCCTGGACGCGGAGCCGCGGCACCGGCTCGGCGTCCACCATCGCGTAGGCCGCGATGACGCGGTACGCGGCATCGTAGTTGTCGGTGCGGAACGTCGCGTCGCGGAGCTCGAAGCCGTCGGGCCCGATCGTCTCCGGCGTGAGGAGGCGGTCGGGCGGGAGCGCGCGCACGGATTCGGGCACGTTCCCGACCGGGACGAAGCGGAGCCGGCGAGTGTGAGCCGTCCGGTTCCGCAGGTCGGCGGCCGCGCCGAGGGAGAGCGACATCGCCCGCGCCGCGACCGGCACCGGGATCCGGAGATCGACGCCGCCAGCGACGCCGGTCTCGTCCATGTCCTGGTGGAAGATGCTCCCGCTCTGGATGAAGTTCTCCCAGAGGAACCGCCCATCCGCCACCCGGCGGTAGAGCATCTCGCGCGTGTCGGGCTCGTAGCGCTCCGCGACCGAGTACGCGGCACGCCACCGCAGTTCGGCGCCGCCAGCGCCGCCGAGCCGGTGCTCGCCCGAGAGCTGGGAGCCGACCAGCGACTGCGCGAGGTACCGGAGCCTCAGATTCCGTTGGTCGGCGTTGGTATCGAGGTTGAATCCCTCGAGGACCCGCGCCTCGTCTTCCGCCGTGCGGTTCACGATCGCGTCGAGCGAGAGACGTCCGCCGCGGCTCAGCTCGAGCCCGAGGTGGAGGAGCCCGCCGAGCGAGACCGATCGGGTCGATGCGTTTCCGACGAAGTCGACGACGGGCTCGGCCCCACCCGATGCCGAGAGCGCGCGCTCGATCTGGCCCTCGCGGTGGGTGTAGTGCGTCGACTGGCCGATCGTGCCGAGCACGGCGAGCCGTCGGCCGCCGATCCCGAAATCCCTGCCGAAGGCCAGGCCGAACCCATGATCAGGGGGCAGACGGTGCGGCGTCGGGCCCCACGCCCCCGAGAACGCTTCGCCCACGCGCTCGAGCTCGGGGCGCGCCAGGCTCTGCAACGGCACATCGCCGGGCAACGCGGCCGGGAGCGTGCGTGCCCCGGTGCCGATCCCCAGGAAGCCGAACCGCCCGCCGGGGTGACCCAGCCCGTCGGCGAACGTTGCTTCGGTGTCGAAGCCCAGCGACGCGCTCACCTCGAACGTCCGTGCCCCGGCGAAGTCCCGTGTGCGGATCTCCACCAGCCCGCCCGCGTGGTCGCCGGGTTGATCGGGCGAGTAGGTTTTGGCGGCGACGACGCTCTCGAGGAAGCTCGCCGGCACCAGATCGAGCGGGACGACCTTGCGGTCCGGCTCGGGCGACGGGAGCGGCGCGCCGTTCAGCGTCGTCGCGCCGTAGCGATCGCCGAGGCCGCGCACGTAGACGTACTTCCCGTCGACGACGGTCACGCCCGGCACTCGCCGCAGCGCGGCCGCCGCGTCGCCGTCGGGCGACCTCGCGATCTGCGCCGCCCCGATCGCGTCGACGACCGCCGCCGCTCGCAAGCGGTCGCCAAGGAGCGCGACGTCGCTCCCCGCGTCGCGGGAGGCGATCACGGTGATGGCGTCGACCTCGATCGCCTGCGGTTCCAGCGAAACGTCCAGCGCGACGAGGTCACCGCTCACGACGACGCCGGCCAGGGTCTTCGTCTCGTAGCCGACGTACTCGACCACGATCGTGTGCGTGCCGGCGGGGACACCGGTGAGGATGTACCGGCCGTCGGCGTCGGTGAGCACGGCGCGGCCCAGCGCGAGGATCGAGACCCGCGCGTTGACGAGCGGCCGCGCGTCCTCGCCCGTCACCCGGCCGGCGATCCTCCCCGCCGGCGCCTGCGCCGCGGCGGGCACGGCGAGCACGAGGGCGAGTAGGGCCTGGACGATGACGCCGGCCCGGTGGCGGCCCGGAACGGCCAGCCGCCCGTGCCGTTCACGCAACCCGTCGCGCGGCTCGGCGAAGCGTGCCATGCTGAGCCTCGCGAACTCCGTCCCCGTGAGTGACCTCGATCCCATGCTCGCCTCTCCTGTTGCGGTCCGACCTCGTCGGTTTCCGGCGTCGCGTTTCCTGGCTGAGACGGTACCGGGCGCGTGTCACGCCGGTGGCCGCTCGGTGTCTCGGGTTGGTCACGGGGTGGAAACGGGTTCGCCGCGATGGCGGGATTGCGCTGGGGCGGGCGGGTCGAGCGGGCGAGTTGCGGGCGACATCGAGCGGGCCGATGGCCGCGGCCGCGCCAGGCGGTCGGGATCCCGGCGCCGTGTCCCGGAGTACAGATCGGGGCCCGCGGGTGGCCTGCACCACGGACCGCAATTTTTCACGGGTCCCTAACGTTTCTCGCCCTTCGCGCGTCTTATTGGCAGAGGTCTATGGCAGAGCCCGATGCACGACTGGTCGAACGCGCCCGAGAAGGGGACAAAGACGCCTTCGAGCTGCTCGTCCGCCGACACTTGCGTGCGGCGTACTTGGCGGCCTACGCGGTCGTGGGCGAACGGGCCGACGCGGAGGACGTGTGCCAGGACGCGTTCATCACGGCGCTGGAACGGCTCGACGAGTGTCGCAATCCGAGTCGTTTCGCCGCGTGGCTCCTGCGGATCGTGAGGAACCGGGCCCACAGCCACAGACGCTATCTGGACGTGCGGAGGGCCGCGCCGCTCAAGGACGATCTCCAGGCGCCCGGCACGGGCTCGAGTCCGATGCGCGCCGCGGAGCGGGCCGAACTGCGGAACGAATTGGAGACGAGTTTGACGCTGCTGCCCGAAGTACAGAGAGAGGTGCTCCTCCTCCACGACCTGGAGGGCTGGCGACACCGCGAGATCGCGGAGTTGCTCGGCCTACCGGAGGGGACGGTTCGGGCGCACCTCTCCTACGCACGAAGAGCCATGCGAGAACGCCTTGTCCACCATCGCAGCGAGGAGCGCTGATGGAGTTCGAACGCATCGATCTGTCGGCCCTCGATCCGACACGGGATGAAGCTCGCTGGGAGGAGCTGGTGCGCCGTATCATGGACGAGGCGGCGCCGGAACTCATGCGACGCGCGACGAGGAGCGACCCGTTCGTGCTCCTCGGGAGCTGGGCGCGCCCGATGATCGCGGCGGCGGCCTCGATCGCCGTCGTGTCGCTGGCGCTGCTGCAGCGGGAGAGCGGACCGGTCGAGCTCGGCGCCACGGCGAGCCGGAGCATCCTCGAGGCGCTCGAGGTGCCGAAGCCCGCGGCCGATTGGCTGGCCGAGGACCGGGCTCCGACCGTCGCCGATCTGGTCACCGTATTGGAGGCGGATAACCGATGAACGCCACGCCCAACGGCGCGCGCCGCGCGCGCATCCTCGGCACCCTGCTCCTCGCCGTGGTCTTCGTCGGGGGCGCATTCAGCGGCGCCGCGATCGACAGGTACATGGTCGGCGGCTCCGCCGAGAAGTCGGCACGCGCCGAACCGTGCCGGGGCGACGACCGCGGCGGCGACCGCGGCGCGTTGATCGACCAGATCGACCTGACCCCGGAGCAGCGCGCACGCGTCGAGCAGGTGCTCGAGCGCAGGCGAGTCCAGCTCGACTCCTTCTGGGTCGAGGCGCGGCCGCAGCTTCGCGCGATCATCGATGCCACGCACGAAGAGATCCGGGCGATCATGACGCCGGAGCAGCGCGCCGAGTACGACCGGCTGCGTGCCGAGCGCAACGCGCGCGAGCGCGAGCGCGAGAGGGATGAGCAGGACAGGCCGGACCGGAACCGGTCAGACCGGTAATCACAGGCGCGAAAGGCAGGGATCCGTGATGGACCGTCGTCGTGCCGCCGCACTCTTGGGGATCGCGGCGGCCGTCTTACTGAACACAGAGGCTTCCCGGGCACAAAACGTGGAGGGCGCGGCGGGGACCGAGCCGACCTACACGCTCGAAGAGGCGATCGAAGCGGCGCTGCGTCACAGTCCCCAGATCGCGCAAGCGACTGGCGCGGTCCGCAACGCCGAGTCGGCCGAGCGTACGGCGTGGGGGCAGTACCTGCCTAGCGTGTCGTTCAGCTCCGGCGCGTCCCGGTCGAGCACGGAGCGGTTCAACCCGCAGACGAACACGACCGTGACGGGCTCGAGCGACAGCTACAACGCCGGGCTCTCCGCACAGATCACGCTGTTCAACGGCGGCCAGCGCAAGGCGGGGCTGGAGAGCGCGCGGGCGCAGCTCGCGGCCGCGGACGCCGGGTTGGTCTCGCAGCGCTTCGCCGTGATCCTGAATGTGCAGCGCACGTTCTTCGAAGTCCTCAAGGCGGACGACCTGGTGCGGGTGGCCGAAGCGCGGGTCCGGCGCGCGGAGGAGAGCCTCGACGCGGCGCGCCGGCGGGCCGAGGTCGGGTCGGGCACGCGCTCGGACGTGCTTCGGGCGAGCCTCGAGGTGACCAACGCGCGGCAGCAGCTGCTCCAGGCGCAGAACCAGCGCCGTACCGCCGGGTTCGCCCTGGGCCGCCTGGTCGGCGTCGAGGGGCCGGTGCGAGCGCGGCACGACGAGCCGCTCGACCCCGAGCCGCTCGCGCTCGGCCGCGACGAGCTCCGCGAGCTTGCCCTCCGGCAATCGCCGGCGGTGCAGTCTGCGAACGCGGACGTGGTCGCGGCGGAAGCGTCGCTCAAGTCCGCGCGGGCGCAGTACTTCCCGTCGATCACGGCTTCGACCGGCTACGACTGGTTCAACCAGGACCCGAGCCTGACGGGCGGGCGCACGAGTTGGAACATGCGCCTGGGCGTCAGCATGCCGATCTTCAACCGCTTCCAGCGCGAAGAATCCGTCTCGCGCGCGTCCGTCCAGGTGGACATCGCGCGGACCGCGGCGGCGGATGCGCGCCGCCAGGTCGTCGCCGACCTGGAACGCATTCTCGGCGCGCTCGACATGGCCGAACAGCAGGTCGCCCTCGCGCGCGAGGCGCTGCTCGCCGCCGAGGAAGACTTCCGCGTGCAGCAGGAGCGTTACCGGCTGGGCGTCTCCACGATCCTCGACCAGGTCACTTCCCAGATCAACCTGGTCCAGGCGGAGATCGATCTCATTGCAGCGCGCTACGATTATCAGATCGCCCGGGCGGAGCTCGAGGCGCTCGTCGGCAGGAATCTGTGAGTCTCGAACACGCGACACGGGGCCGGGGCCCCGGGAGGTTCGAAGAGATGAATCGAATCCGTAGCATTCTGGCGGCCGGCGCCGTGCTCCTGGCCGCGGCACCCGTCACCGGCTGCCGCGAGTCGACGGCCCTGGAGGCCGATGCCGGGGCGGAGGTCGCCCAGGCCGAACGGCGCACGCTCGACATCCGGGCCGAAGCGGCCGGCCTGGTCGAGCCGATCCGGATCGTCGAGGTGAAGTCGAAGGCGAGCGGCGAGATCCTGAGTCTCCACGTGGAGACGGGCGACTTCGTGAAGCGTGGCGCGCTGCTGGCCGAGGTCGACCCGCGCGACGTGCGGAACGCGCTCGAGCAGGCCGAGGCGGACCTCGAGGTCGCGCGGGCGCGGCTGGCCACGGCGGAAGCCCAGCGCCGTCGCTCGCAGGAGCTGCGCGCGGCCAACGTGATCACTGAGCAGGAGTACGAGAACACGGAGTTCGAGGTCGCGAACGCGCGGGCGCAGTTCGTCAAGGCGCAGACGAACCTGGAGCTTGCGCGGGAGCGGATGAACGACGTCACGATCCGCGCGCCGCTGGATGGGACGATCATCGAGAAGAGCGTCGAGATCGGGCAGATCATCCAGTCGGCGAGCCAGAACATCTCGGGCGGGACCACGCTCTTCAAGATGGCGGACCTCTCGGAGATGCAGGTCCGCACGCTGGTCGACGAGACCGACATCGGCCAGATCAAGCCGGGCCTTTCGGCGCAGGTCACGGTCGAGGCGTTCCCGAACCGGGTCTTCGAGGGGACGGTGCTCAAGATCGAGCCGCAGGCGGTCGTCGAGCAGAACGTGACGATGTTCCCCGTGCTGGTCCGGCTTGACAACCGTGAAGGGCTGCTGAAGCCGGGGATGAACGCGGAGGTCCAGATCCTGATCGCGCGGCGCGAGGGCATCGTCGCCGTCCCGAACGCGGCCGTCGTCTCGATGCGGGATGCCATGGCCGCCGGCGCGGTGCTGGGGCTGGACGAGGACAAGATGCGGGCGGCGCTGCGCGGCGGGCGCGGCGGCAACGGCGGGCCCGGCGGCCCTGACGGCGCCCAGGCCGGCGGCGCCGGCGAGCGCGTCGGGCCCGGCTCGGGCGCCGCGCCGGCCGGCGACTCAGCCCGTGCTCGAATGCAGGGGGCGAATGGCGCCCGCGGCCAGGGCGGCGCGGGTGGTCCCGGTGCCGCGGGCGGTCCCGCCGGCATGCGCGGCATGGGCGCCCCGGGTGGCGCTGGCCCGCGCGCGGGCTTCCCGGGCGCCGGCGCGGCCGGCAACGCCGGCGATGTCCGTCCGGGGCTCGTCTTCGTGGCGGGTCCCAACGGGCCGGAGCCGCGCATGGTCCTCCTCGGCCTGAACGACTGGGACTACACGGAGATCGTGCGCGGGCTCGACGTCGGCGAGCCGGTCATCCTCATGTCGGTCGCCAGGCTGCAGGCCCAGCAGCAGGAGATGCTCAACCGCTTCCGCGAGCGGAACAGCGGTCCGATCCCCGGCGCCGGCGGCCGCCGCTGAGGAGGACGACATGCTCATTGGCGAGGTGCTGCGGGTCGCGTTCGGCGCGATCCTGGCCAACAAGCTCCGGGCGTTCCTGACGATGCTCGGCATCATCATCGGGATCGCCGCGGTGATCACGATGGTCGCCCTGGGCGAAGGCGCCCAACGGCAGGTCCAGGCCCAGCTCGAGGCGCTCGGAACGAACATCCTGACCGTGCGCCCGGGGCAGAACTTCTTCGGCGGGATCGACCGCGGCGACGCGCGCCTGACGGTCGATGACGCGGAAGCGCTCCTCGTGGACCCCCAGGCGATCCTCGCCGTCGCGCCCGAGATGGAGCGCCGTCACCAGGTCTCGTACGGGAACCGCAACGCGAACCTCTCGATCCTCGGGACCTGGCCGAGCTACTTCGGGATGCAGAACCACAAGATCAAGGCCGGGCGCATCTTCACCGAGGGCGAGGAGCGCGGCCGCCGGCGGCTCGCGGTGCTCGGCGCCGACGTCGGCGAACGGCTCGGCGTCACCGACACAGAGATGCTGATCGGCCAGACGATCCGCATCCGCGGCATCCCGTTCCAGGTCATCGGCGTGCTGCAGGCCAAGGGCGAAGCCGGGTGGCAGAACCCCGACCAGATGATCTACATTCCGCTCGCGACGGCGCAGTTCCGCGTCTTCGGGACGGAGTGGGTGCGGTCGATCTCGGTCCAGGCGCTGAGCGGCGATCACATGGATGCCGCAGTCGCCGAGATCGACCGGGTGCTGCGGCGCGAGCACCGCATTCGCCCCGGCGAGCCGAGCGACTTCAACGTCCGCAACCAGGCGAGTCTGTTGTCGACCTTCCAGGAAACGACGCAGACGTTTACCTTCCTCCTGGCCGGGATCGCGCTCGTCTCGCTCGTCGTGGGCGGGATCGGGATCATGAACATCATGCTCGTCTCGGTCACCGAGCGGACGCGCGAGATCGGGATCCGCAAGGCGTTGGGCGCACGGCGCCGCGACATCATGCTCCAGTTCCTGATCGAAGCGCTCGTGCTATGCCTGGCCGGCGGCATCGTCGGCCTTGCCTGCGGCGTGGGCGGCGCGTTCGCGCTCCAGCGGATCGCGCAGTGGAACACCGCCGTTTCGTCCGAGGCCGCGCTCCTGGCGCTCGGATTCTCTGCGTTCGTCGGAATATTCTTCGGCCTGTGGCCCGCGCGCCGGGCCGCGAGGCTGGATCCGATCGTCTCGCTGCGGTACGAGTAGTCCTGTTCACCCTTCACAGGGGAGGATCGCCATGAACCGTTGGCAGACGTGGTCGCAGAACGCACTCCGCATCGTGACGGGGCTCCTGTTCATGCAGCACGGCGCCCAGAAGCTGTTCGGGTGGCTGGGGGGCATGGGCGGATCGGGCGCGACGGCCGAACTCTTCTCGCAGATGGGTCTGGCCGGAGTCCTCGAGTTCTTCGGCGGGGCACTGATCGCGCTTGGGCTGTTCACGCGGCCGGTCGCCTTCGTCCTGGCGGGCGAGATGGCGGTGGCGTATTTCCAGGCGCATCTCCCCCGCGGGTTCTTCCCGATCCTGAACGGCGGCGAGCCCGCCGCGCTCTTCTGCTTCATCTACCTGTTCCTGGCGGCGCACGGCGGCGGCTCGTTCAGCGTCGACGACGTGCTCCAGCGCCGGAAGGCGGGCGCGGCGGCGGAGGCGGGCGACCGTACGGAAGAGCCCGTCGCCGCCCACTGACGGCGATACCCAACCGCATGCCGATAGGCGAGGAAGGCGCGCCCGGAGAATCCGGGCGCGCCTTCCTCGCATCCAGGCTCCTCTCCGCGCGGTTCGGCCGTCCCCGCCGAGTTCGGTCATCCCGACGCGAACCCGGGCTCGCCGCGAACCCGCGCCCTCCCCGCGCGTCCCGCGCCTACGCGATCCCGAGGCCGTGCGCGATGAGGGGAGGCGCGATCGTGCCCCAGGAGAGCAGCTCGTCGTGGAAATCCCGGAGCCGGAAACCGTTCCCGGCGCGCGCGCAGTAACGGTCGCGCAGGCGCAGGATCTCGCGCATCCCGACGGCGTAGCTCATCGGCTGAGTGGGCGAGGCGCAGTAGCGCCGGACCTCGATCTCGGCGTTGCCTCGCTCGAGCCCGGCGTGCTCGACCAGGTAGTCGACGGCGCGCTCGGGCGTCCAGCCGTGGACGTGCAGCCCGACATCGATGACGACGCGGGTCGCCCGCCAGAGCAGGTCTTTGAGCTGCAGCAGCCGCACGCGCAGGTCTGTGTAGAACCCCTGCTCCCACATCATCTCCTCGCAGTACAGCGCCCAGCCTTCGGCAAAGACGGAGGTGAAGAAGGCGCGCCGGGGCTGCGAGTCCGCGGCGTTCGAGCGCAGGAGCTGGAGGTGGTGGCCCGGATACGCCTCGTGCAGCGCCGTGACCGGGATGCCGAATCGACAATGGTCGCGCAGGCGCTCTTCCGCGTCCTCGGCGTCCGGCGGCGTCACGAAGAAGAACCCGGTCTGGTCGGTCTCGAACGCGCCCGGCGGCTGATACGCGGCGTAGGGGATGAGCGGCCGCAGGAACTCGGGCGTCGCGGTCACGACGAGCGCCTCGTCGCCGGGGATCGTGACGATGTCGTTCTCCTCGACGAACGCACGCGCCCGGTCCATCTCGGCGCGATAGGCCTCGATCAACTCGTCGACCGCGGGGTGGTCCTCCTTCAGGTTCTCGACGACGTCGCGCCAATGCCTGCCGCCGAGCTCTCGGGCGACCTGGTAGAGCGCCACCTCGGTCCTCCGCTCGAGCGCCTCGCCGTAGGCGAGGATTTCCTCGGCGGTGTAGTGGAGGCCGTGCTCGTAGCGGACGCGGGTCTCCCACGCCTCCCGGCCGAGGGCGAAGCTCCTGTCCGCGCGAGGGGCGAGATCCTCCTCGAGCCAGCGGGCGAAGTCGACGAGTGCATCGGCGGCGCCCCGTCGCGCGTTCTCCCAGCGTGAGAACTGGTCCGGGTCGTCCTCCAGCGCGGTCCCCAGATGGGCCGGCAGGAGCGACTCGAGGAGCGCGAGGCCGCTGCGCGCCACGATGGCGGCGGTTCGCACCAACTCCGGCGCCGCCTCGGTCAGGTTCTCGCGCGCCTGGTCCAGCGATGCGTGCAGCGCCTGGAGCCGCTCCGCGGCGCGGAGCGCGCGCTCGGCCGCGGGCGCGTAGTCGCGGACGGCCATGAGGTAGAGCGCGCCGAACGCGCCTTCCAGATAGATCAGGGGGTTCCGGCGGTGGGTGCGAACGTGGTCGAGCTCGTAGAGCTCCCAACGGATCCGGTCGAGGACCAGCTCCCTGTCGATCCAGTCGCCTCGGCCGGCCGGCGTGATCCTCTCGAAAGCGTCCAGGTACCCACGAAGATGCCGCGCCCTCTCTTCGAGGGTCGCGGCATCGTAGCGTTCCAGTTCGCCATCGTGGGTGTGGACGCCGACGACCGTCGCGTGCGTCGGATTCGTTTCCCACCAGAAGGCGAAGAATTCGTCGAGCAGGGCGCCCAGCCCGACGTCAGGCGGGTTGCGTGTGGCCGTGTGCTCGGCAACAGTCGTGGATCTCTGCATCGGTCAGCACCCGGTCGGTTCGTTTCGCGAGTTCGAAGACCGCACGGCACAGCGCTTCATCGGAAGCGTCGTAACCGTGCTCGGCGAGCCAGAACTTCACGTTCGACATACCGCTCACGTGGCTGACCTCGATGACCTGGCGCCGCCCGAAGAGCGCGGCGGGCACGCCCGAGTAGACGAGGTCGGCCAGCCAATCGTCGCCCTTGGCCTTGGCCTTGATGATCGCCGCCGCGTGCACGCCCGTCCCGGTGCGGAACGCGTCGGTCCCGAAGACCGGGTAGTTGCAGGGGAGCGGCGCGCCGGTCACCTCCGCGACCAACTCGCAGTACTCGGCCAGGCGCGAGAGGTTGCCGTCGTGCAGCCCGAGCAGCTTGAGGTTGACCAGCAGCAGGTCCATCTCGACGTTGCCGACCCGCTCGCCGATCCCGAGCGCGGAGCCGTGGATGCGGTCGGCGCCCGCCTCGATCGCGGCGAACGCGTTGGCGAGCCCGAGACCGCGGTCGCGGTGCCCGTGCCAGTCGATCTTGACGTCCTCGCCGGTCGGACGAACGACCTCCTCGCGGATGAAGTGGATCAGCCGCCGCACGCCGTGGGGCGTGGCGTGCCCTACCGTATCGGCCAGGCAGATCCGCCGCGCGCCGCACTCGATCGCCGTCGTGTAGAGCTTCTTCAGCGTCTCCGGCCGCGCCCGCGTCGTGTCTTCGGTCACATACATGACCGGCAGCCCTTCGGCGACGGCGAAGCCGACCGCGTCCTCCGTGACTTTCAGCATCTTGTCGAGCGTCCAGTCCTCGGCGTACTGCCGGACGGGCGAAGAGCCGAGGAACGTCGCCGCCTCGATCGCGAGGCCCGTCTTCTGGGCGATCCGCACGATCGGCTCGACGTCGGCCCGAACCGTGCGGGCCGCGCAGTTCGGGAAGATCGGCAGCCGCGCGTCGCGGATCTCGCGGGCCAGCGCCTCCACGTCCGCGGCCGCGCGCGGCCCGGCGCCCGGCAAACCGATGTTCGCCGATTGGATGCCGAGCTCTGCCATGAGGTGGAGGATGCGGATCTTGTCGCCGATCGCGGGGTCTCGCACGGAGGGGGATTGCAGTCCGTCTCGCAGCGTCTCGTCGTCCAGCTCGACCCGTCTGAGCGGGGGAAGATCGGGGGCCCTGTCGGCGACGTTCCAGTCGTAGATCAGATCCTGCTCGTTCATGTCGATCGGGCTTCGGGGGGATAGGCAGGGTGTGTCGCTGGCAAGATGGACCCGCGTCGATCACATTGTCAACCGAGCGCTGTCCCCCGAGACGCCGGGGCCGAGGATGCAAGAAGGGAGCCGCCGCAGGCGATGGATGTCGCCACACTGAACCGCCACCCGGCCGTGGACCGGGCCAGAACGACGCTGCGCGAGCGGGATGCCGAGACTCTGGCCGCCATGATCGAGCTGGCGCAGATCCCGGCGCCGCCGTTCGGCGAATCGGCGCGCGGCGAGCGGATGCGTCGGTGGTTCGAAGAGCTCGGCCTCCGCGACGTAGCTGTCGACGAGGTGGGCAACGTACTGGCGTGGTACCCGGCCAACGGCTCGGCCCAGGACCGAGCGGGCGAGTACGGCCCCGTGTTGATCTGCGCGCACCTGGACACGGTCTTCCCCCCGGAGACGGACGTGACGGTGCGGCGCGTCGGCGAGCGCCTGGTCGGACCCGGGATCGCCGACAACGCCCGCGGGCTGGCGGCGCTGATCGCGCTGGCCGGCGCGCTCGTCGAGGCGCGGCCGTCTCTCGCGCGCTCCGTCGTCTTCGCGGCCACCGTGGGCGAGGAGGGGGTGGGCGACCTGCGCGGCGTCAAGCACCTGTTCAGGGAGGACTCGCCCTGGCGCCGGGCGGCGGCGTTCATCGCGCTCGACGGCACCGGCACGCGCCGCATCGTCAACCGGGCGCTCGGGTCGCGCCGCTATCGCGTGACGATCGAGGGGAGCGGCGGGCATTCGTGGGCGGACTGGGGGCGTGCCAACCCGATCCACGCCCTCGGACGCGCCGTCGCCGCGCTCGACGCGATCGACCTGCCGCGCCGCCCGCGTACGACGCTCTCCGTCGGCCGCATCGAGGGCGGGACCGCCGTGAACGCGATCCCGACCGAAGCGTGGCTGGAGCTCGACATCCGCAGCGAAGGCGCGAACGCGCTCGACGCGGTCGAGGCCAAAGCGCTGCGGGAGATCAAGCGGGCGGTCGTGGCGACCGAGCGGCACAGCCGCGGGAGCGACTCCCCGCTCGCCCTGCGGTTCGAGCGGATCGGCGACCGGCCGTCGGGTGAGACGCCAGCGGCGTCGCCGCTCGTCGCGGCGGCGTGCGCCGCCACGCGCATGATCGGCGAAGAGCCGGAACTCGCGGCGTCGTCGACTGACGCGAACATCCCGATCTCGCTCGGGATCCCTGCCATCGCCATGGGAGCCGGCGGCCGCTCGTCCGGCGTCCACACGCCCGACGAATGGTACGAGAACGACGGCGGCCCGGAGGGGCTCGACCGCGCGCTCCTCACCCTCGTCGCCGCCGCGGGCCTCGAGATGTGAGCGGCCGCCGGTGCGACCCCGTCGCACCGGCGGCCGACCATCGCCCACGTGTCGGCCGGCACCGATCCCGGCTCTCACCGGTCGGCCGCCGGCCAGCCACTGTCAATCCCCCAACACCTCCGAGTCGTCCGCGACGCTGAGCGTCCCCCGCACGCCACGGATCCGGACGCGGTCGCCGATCAGCGAGTCGTGGATCTCGGAATCCTCGATCGTCGTGTGGCTCCCGACGATCGTGTCGCGGATCCGCACGCCCCGCAGCTTGCAGCCCGTGCCGATCGTGACGTTCGGGCCGAGGACGACGTCATCCAATTCGACACCCTCGGCGACACGGACCGGGCCTTCGATCCGGACATCGTCGCCGCCGTCGGGCTTGCGGGCACGCCCCGTCTCCAGCAAATGCCGGTTCGTCGAGATGAGCGTCTCCACCTTGCCGCAGTCGTACCACCCCTGCACCTCGACCGTGCGCAAGCGCGCGCCGCGGTCGATCATGTACTGGAATGCGTCGGTCAGGTAGTACTCCTCGCCCGGCGCCTTCGGCCCGCCCATCGTATGGTGGATCCCCTCGAAGAGGAGCCGCCAGTCGCGGATGTAGTAGAGACCGATGTTGGCCAGCTTCGAGATCGGGTCGCGAGGCTTCTCGACGATGCGCTTCATGTACCCCTCGCGGTCGGTCACGACCACGCCGAAGCGCCGGTAGTCCTCGACCTCCTTGACCCAGATCACGCCCGCGTCCCCTTCAGGGAGCGAACGGACGATCCCGAGGTCCGCATCGAAGAGGGTGTCGACGAAGATGATCAACACGTCCTCGTCGATGTACGGCTCGGCGAGCTGGACCGCGCCCGCGGTCCCGTTCTGGACCGGCTGTTCCACGAAATGGGCGCGGAACCACGGGTACTCGGCCCGGATATAGTCTTCGACCTTCTCCTTGAGGTAGCCGGTGATGAAGACGATCTCCTCGACGCCGAGCTGCCGCAGATCGTCGAGGATGTAGCTCATCACCGGCTTGTCGGCGACCTTGAGGAGCGGCTTCGGTGTGATGTACGTGTGGGGCCGCAGTCGCGTCCCCTTCCCCGCCAGGGGGATGATGACTTTCATCGGCCTCTCTCCCGTTCGATCGGAGTCACTGGTCCAGCTTCAAGAGCTTCAGGTTGCAGAAGTCGACGGCTCCGCGGTGCATCGGCTCGGGAAGCACGTGGACCGAGATCTCGAGGGAGACCGAACACACCGCCTCGAAGATGTGGCCGCCGACGGTCGTGAAGTCGGCGCGCCCGAAAGTTCCGTGCACGTGTGGGAGCGGCTCGCCGTCGAGCAAGGAGAGGTTGCCGACGAGCGAACAGACCTCGAGTGGCTCGATGAAGGTCCGTCGCTCGTATTCCTGCGTGGCCAGGCGGTAGTAGCCCAGCTCGATTCGATCGACGGCGCCGATCCCGTGGAGCGTCGCGGCGTCGATGTCGTTGTGCCGCGCGAATTCGATCAGACTGCGCAGAAGCTCCTCGCCCCTGTCCAGGACGAGGATGTAGCCGAAAGGTGTTTTTCGTTGTTGCACGGGTCCTCTCCGGGGAACGAAGCGACGCGCGAAGATACTCGCCGACGCGAGGGAGCGTCAAACTCCAAGGGAGCGTCGTCGATCCATCGGTTGGGGTCCCCGGGGTCCGAACCGTGCATCGGGGCCCGCCGTTGCCTCGCGCAAACGGCCGAGAGCCCATATCTTGCCGCCGAGTGGCGGCCGTCTATCGCGAATATGACGGGAGGTAGCGTGTGAACGGCAGTGATCTCAAGAGCGTCGCCGGCTTCGCCCTGGCGCTAACGATACTTTTCTCCCCGGCCGAGGTCGCGGCGCGGCAGCGGCATCCGGCGCCGGGGACCGATCAGACGGTGACGGTCTCGGCCACGGGCCGGGTGACCCGCGACCCGGACCGGGCGCTGGTAACGGTGGCCATCGAGAATTCGGCAGCCACGGCCGAGGCGGCGGCGGAAGCGAACGCGGCGCGGATGACGCGCCTCCTGGGTGCTCTGCGCCGCCTCGGACTGGGGGAGGACGCGATCGAGACGACGTCGTACCAGCTGATCCCCGAATACGACTACTCGCAGGAAAGCCCGCGCAGGCCCCCCGAGCAGCGCATCATCGGCTACCGCGCCGTCAACATGGTCCGCGTCACGATAGACGAGATCGGCCGTGTGGGCGAAGTGATAGACGCCGCGATCTCCGCGGGCGCGAACCGGGTCCACGGGGTCAACTTCACGCTCCGCGACCCGGCCGAGGCGCGGCGGGACGCGTTGCGCCAGGCGATGGAGGAGGCGCGGAAGGAAGCGGAGACGATCGCCGACGCGCTCGGCCTCCGGCTCGGCCCGGTCCGCGCCGTCACGACGGCGGGCGGGTTCGATAGACCGGTCTACGCATTTCAGGCCGACGTGGCGGCGGCACGCGCCGTGCCCACGCCGATCGAGCCGGGCACGCTCGATATCACCGCGAGCGTCACCGTCGTATTCCTCCTCGAACCCCGGCAATGAGCGTGGTCAGAGCAATCCTCAAGGGCGTCACTCAGAAGTCCGCCGCCACCATGGCGGACGCCGAGGACCCGCGACTGCGGGGCCGGACGTACGCGATCCCCTTCGATCGGGTGTGGAACGACGCGCTGGCTCTTGCGAGCGGCGGGTTGCGCGGCTGGCGGGTCCTCAACGCGGACGATCACGAGGGCGTCATCAACGCCCTCGCGACCGGGTCGGTCTTCCGCGTGACCGCAAGCGTCACGATCCGGATCGTGCTGGACGAGAACGCGCAGACCCGGGTCGACGCCAGGGCCGAGAACGTCAGCGGGCGCGCCGACCTGGGCACCTGCGTGCGCCAGCTGCACCGGTTCTTCCGGGCATTGGACGGGGCGGTCGCAGCGAACGGCCCACGCGCCAACGGGCGCTGAGCGGCGGACATGCGGAGCGGGCGACGTCGCGTCATCGACTTCCACACGCACCCCTACCGCCCGGGCGACCTCTCGCCCGCGACCTGGGATTTCGTGCGATCGATCTCCCCGGCGATCCGGGAGCACGGCGACCGGCTCGCCGACCCGCGCTACGTCGCCGACGTGCTCCGCGCGGAGGGCGTCGAGCGCGCCGTCGTCCTCCCCGAGCACTGCCCGGCCACCTCCGGGAACGTCCGGACCGAGACCGTCATCGAGCTGTGCCGCGCGGCGCCGGACTTCTTCCTCCCCTTCGCGTCGGTCGATCCGAACACCGACCCTGACCCGGCCGCGCTGCTCCGCCGCTACATCGACGAAGGGCCGATCTACGGGCTCAAGCTCTACCCGTCGTACCAGTACTTCTACCCGAACGAACGACGCGTCTACCCGATCTACGAGGTGTGCGTCGAGCATCGGCTGCCGGTCCTGCTGCACATCGGCACGTCGGTCATCCCCGGCACGCGGCTGAAGTACTGCGACCCCGTGCACCTCGACGACGTCGCCGTGGACTTCCCCGACCTCGTCCTGGTCATGGCCCACGGAGGGCGCGGCTGGTGGTACGACGCGTGCGCCACGCTTGCCGCGCTGCACGAGAACGTCTACATCGACGTGACAGGCCTCGTCCCGTCGAAGCTGCTCGACCACTTCCCCGACCTGGAGCGCCTCGCCGACAAGGTCGTCTTCGGCAGCGACTGGCCGGCGATGCCGAAGAGCGTGGCGCACAACGTCGAACGCATCTCCTCCCTCGGGCTCTCCGAGGACGCCCTCGACCGGATCCTCTACCGCAACGCCGCGCGACTCCTCGGCCTCGACGTCTGAGGCGCCGCCAGAACCATTCGGGCGGAGCGGATCTTGCGCTCGGCTCCGCCGTACGGCGCCATGGACCCCACATCTTTCGAGGCGATGAGTCCGAACGCGAACGGCCCCGAGATCCCCGAACGACTCCCGGTGGTGCCGCTACGCAGCACCGTCATCTTCCCCATGGGCGTGATCGGCGTGCAGATCGGGATGGCGACGACGCTCGAGATGCTCGCCGCGCACCCGGAGCCGTCGCTCCTCGTCGCCGTCGTTCCCGCGCCGGGCGGCCCGGACGATCCGATCGAGGCGGCGGCGCTCCGGAAGATCGCGACCCTCGCCCGCCTCTCGGACCGGCTGAATCTCCCGGGCGGATCCGTCCAGGCGACGATCCAGGGGCTGCGCCGGATCCGCCTCACGTCGGTCGAGGAGACGCGCGGCTACTACATGGGCACGGCCCGGCGCGTACGCGAGATCGGGCTCCGCGCCGAGGAGAACGCGGAGACGATCGCCCGCATCCTCGTCACCCTCGAGGCGCTCGCCCAGGAGGTCGACCGCATCCCCAAGGAAGTGCCGCGCATCCTGCGGATGAACGTGGCCGATTCGAGCCGATTCGCCGACCTCGTCGCCACGCTCGCTAACTTCAGCGTGCCCGCGAAGGACCAGGTGCTCCAGCACCTCGACGTGCGGCGTCGTCTCGGCTTCATCCTGGACGAGCTCGACGGTCAGCTCCGGCGCGCGCAGAAGGTGGAGGAAGAGGCCGGCGCGCCCAAGGAGGCGAAGGCCGGGGAGAAGGCCGGCGCGGCGAAGCCGCCCGAGAACGCCGCGCGCCGCGCGACCGAGCTGCGCCACCGCATTAAGCTGCTCCAGACCGAGCTGGGCGAGATCGACCCGGTCGAGCACGAGGCCGTCGAGCTGAGCCGCCGCGTCGAGGCAGCGGACCTGCCCGCCCGCGCCGCCGCGCGCGCCCGCCTCGAGATCGAGCGCCTGCGCACGACCAACCCGACGTCGCCCGACGCCGGCGAAATCCGCGCCTACCTGGACTGGCTGCTACACATCCCATGGCACAAGCGCGCCACGCGCGGTCCCGAGGACATCGACCTCGCCGCCGTCGAGCGTGCGCTGAACGACGCGCTCCTCGACCTCGAGGAGCCGAAGGAGCGCCTCCTGGACGCGCTCGCCGTCGCCAGGCTGCGCGGTGACCTGCGGGGGCCGATCCCCTGCCTCGTCGGCCCGCCCGGCGTCGGGAAGACGACGATCGTCGAGGCGCTCGCCGGCGGACTCGGCCGCCCCCTCGCCCGCATCGACCTCGGCGGCCGCGGCGAGTCGCAGATCATCGGCTCGCGTCGCACCAGGACGACCGCCGAGCCGGGCAAGATCGTCGCCGCGCTACGCGAGGCCGGCGTCCTGGACCCCGTGTTCCTCCTGGAGGAGATGGACCTGATCGGCCTCGGCAAGGTCGAGGGCGACCCGATCGAGGCCATCGAACAGGCGCTCGACTGGGAGACCCGCAGCGAGTTCGTCGACCGCTACGTCGACCTCCCGATCGACCTGACGGAGGCGATCTTCATCGCGACCGCGCAGGACTTCTACCGCATCCCCCGCGACCTGCGCGAGCTCATGGTCGAGATTCGCATCGCCGGCTACACCCCGGAGGACAAGGTCGAGATCGCGCGCGAGAAAATGCTGCCGCGCCTCATCGAGGAGCACGGGCTCGAACCGCGCGACGTCGCCTTCACCGACAAGGCGCTCTTCCACCTCGCGCGCGGCTACGCCCGCGATGCAGGTCTCGGCCTCATGCGACGCATGCTCGCCACGCTGCTCCGCACCCGCGCGCGCGCCAAAGCCCAGGGCGACCGCAAGAAGTGGAATTTCACGCCGGAGCGGATGGAGCAGATCCTCGGCCTGCCCCGCTACATTGCGACCTCGGCCGAGAGCTCGCCCGAGGTCGGCGTCGTGACCGGGCTCGCCTGGACCGCCGCCGGCGGCGAGATCATGTTCATCGAGGCGCTCAAGATGCCCGGCAGCGGCCGCCTCATCATCACCGGGCTCCTCGGCGACGTCATGCGCGAGTCCGTGAACGCCGCGTACTCGTACGTCCGCAGCCGCGGCGCGGCGCTCGACATCCCCGAGAGCGCGTTCAAGGAGTTCGACATCCACGTCCACTTCCCCGTCGGCGCGATCCCGAAGGACGGCCCGTCCGCCGGGATCGCGGTGACCCTCGCGATCGCCTCCACGCTCTCGAACCGCCCCGTCCGGCACGACATCGCCATGACGGGCGAGGTCACGCTGAGGGGGAAGGTGCTCGAGATCGGCGGCGTCAAGGAGAAGGTCCTCGCCGCGCACCGCGCCGGGATCCATCGCATCATCCTGCCGCGCGGCAACGAGCGCGATCTGCGCGACGTCCCGGAGGAGACACGCAGGACGATGGAGTTCCACTTCGTCGAGCGGATGGAAGAGGTCCTGGAGCTGGCGCTGCTGGAGCACGTCGAGCGGCGGAAGCGGCCGCGGACGAAGGCGGACGCGACCGTGCGCGTGGCTCGGAAGAAGACCGGGCGGAAGGCGGCGGAGGAGCGGAAAGTGAAGCGGGCCGCGCGTCAGCGGTGAGGGTAGGGCTCGCCGCGGCGCAGGTCGGTGAGATCGACCTCCTGAATCCCGAGGTCGCGGATCAGGCAGTTCGTGAAGGCGATGAGGTCTGCATCGCCGTCGCAGAGCACACCCGCATCCGCATCCTCGACCCGGGCGTCGCCCCGGGCAGCCAAGCCGAAGAGGGCGGCTAGGCGACAGCCGAGCTCCGGGGCGACTGTCGCCAGCGCGTCCTGTATACGGGACCGCCGCCGGAAGACGTCCGGACTAATCCCCGCGCGCCTCCTCCACCCCGCCGCTCGCCACCGGCTCGGCCACGCCGCCTACGCCCACCGCTTCCGTGCCCGTAGCGACAGCCGCCCTGGGCATCAACACCTCTCCTTCCGTCCGGGCGATCACGGTCGCGACCGTGAGGTCGCCAGTGAGGTTCACCGCGGTGCGCAGCATGTCGAGGATCCGGTCCACGCCGAGGATGAGCGCGATCCCGGCCGCCGTGTGCGCGCCCAGACCGACCGACTGGAGGACCAGGATCAGCGTCACGATCCCGGCGCTCGGGACGCCAGCCGCGCCGATGCTGGCCAGCGTAGCGGTCAGCACGATCGTGGCCTGGTCCGCGAGATCCAACGGCACACCGTAGATCTGCGCGATGAACATGACGGCGATGGCCTGGTAGAGCGCCGTGCCATCCATGTTGATCGTGGCGCCGAGCGGCAGGACGAACGAACTCACCTCCTTCGAGACGCCCAGGTTCTGCTCCGCGGTCTCCATCGTGACCGGCAGCGTCGCGTTCGAGCTCGACGTCGAGAAGCCGACCAGCGGCGCCTGCGCGATGCGACGGAAGAACTGCACGGGGTTCAGCCGCGCGCCGAACCGGACGATCAGGCTGTACGTGCCCAGGGAATGGAGCAGGAGTCCCGCCACCACCGTGAGCGCGTAGACCATGAGCGACCGGAGCAGGTCCAGCCCGAAGCGGGCGACGACCGACCCGATCAGTGCGAACACGGCGTACGGTGCCAGCTTCATGATCCATTCGATCATGACCATGACCGTGTCGTTGACGCCCTCGAAGAACGTCAGCACGGCCCGGCGCCGGTCCTCGGCGATCATCCCGATCGCCGCGCCGAAGATCAGCGTGAAGATGATGAGCGGCAGCAGGTCCGCGTTCGCGGCGGACTGGATCGGGTTCGAAGGGATCATCCGCAGGAGCACGTCCACGACGCCCGGGCTCTCCTCCGCGAGCTGCAGCCGCGCCTGTGCCTCGCCCGCGAACGCCGCCGCGAGCTCGTCCCGCGTCTGTGGATCCACCCGCGAACCCGGCTCCACGATGTTCGAGAGGACCAGCCCCAGCGTCACCGCGATCGCCGTCGTCCCCAGGTACAGCGCGACGGTCTTCCCGCCCAACCGCCCCAGCTTGCGGGTGTCGCCCAGCGACGCCGTCCCGACCATCAGACTCGCGACGACGAGCGGGATCACGACCATCGTGATCAGCTTGATGAACGCCGTACCCACCGGCTCGAGTCCGACCAGCACGGCCCGAAGCCATTCGATCTCGAGAACGTTGGCCGTGATGCCGAACGCGATGCCGAGTCCGAGGGCGATCAGGATCTTGGTATAGAGCTGCATCCTATCTCCGTACAAATACTTACGATCAAAGATCCGCTCGCGGCGCAACGGCGAAGTTTAGGTCCTGCGGGCGGGAGACGCAACCGCGGCCCTCTCGATTCCGCGCGCCGGGTCCGCTACATTTCCGGGCATGAGGATGATCATTATTCTGGTGCTGGTGCTCCTCGCGGCGTGCGATCGGTCGGAGCGCCCCGGCACCGCGGCGACGGGCGGCCGGTCCGGCGGCGAGTCGGTGGGCGCCACGTACGACCGGAGCTTCTTGCTCCTTTCGCTCCGCGCGGACACGCCGGTCGCGGCGGCATTGAAGTTCACGGCTGTCGATGGCGGGACAGCGATCCGTCGATCGGCGGGGGCGTGGCTGGCGCGCGATGGCGCGTGGGCACGCCTCCTCGAGCAGGCGTGGCAGACGGAGCCGATGCGCGAGCCGTGGCGGTTGGTTCCCCATGGCCCGTTCCGCCTGGTGGTCGGCGAGGGGAGCGAGATCGAGGCGCTGATCCATCGCGCCGATTCGACGGGGTTCCGCCTCGAGCCGTCGTCGCCGCTCGCCGAATGGGGCGCGGGCGACGGCGTTCAACTTCGTCTCCGCCGCGGGACGCTCAGTCTTGGGCGAGAGTCTCTCGTCGGCCTCCTCCTCGACGTCCAGACGGGCGCGCCGCTCGCGCAGTCGCCGGAGACGGAGGTCGCCTTCGTGACGGACCGGCAGAGCAGGAGTCTCGTCGTCGCGAAGGGCGTGGACGGGCGGACCGGCGCATGGCTGCGGAGCGAGACGGAGGCGCTCGACTGGGACCGGGTCACGCTCACGGCGATCCCGGCCGACGGCGCCGTTGCGGGCGGCCCTCCGTCCGGCTGGCGGATCGCCGAGCCGACCGGCGCGCTTATGGGCGAGTTGTACGCCGCGGGTGAGCCCTTCACCTTCCGCGATCCAGTCAGGGTTTCGGGCGGCGTGCGGATGGTCATGGTGCGCGGCTGGGTCTCCGTTCGGGGCGACCGCCGCGATGTCTTCGGTCTGCTTCGCCACGGAGTGGAGTGATCGACGCGGCGACGCAGGCGGCGCTGACGGTGCTCTTCGCATCGATCGCCGGCGGCGTGACGAACTCCGTGGCGATCTGGATGCTCTTCCACCCCTACGAGCCGCCCCATCTCTTCGGCCGGCCGTTGCGCGCGTTGCAGGGCGCGATCCCGAAGAACAAGGCGCGCCTGGCCGCCGCGGTCGGCCGCGCGGTCGGCACGCGGCTGCTCACCTCCGAAGACCTGGCCCGCACGGCGTCCGAGCCGGCGTTCCGCGCCGCGTTCGACGAACGGCTGACCGCCTTCGTGCGCGACGTCCTGGAACGGCCCCGCGGCTCGCTCGCGGAGACGCTCCCCGCGCCCGTCGCCTCCGAGCTGCTTGCGCTGCTCGACGACGCGGCGTCGGGCCTCCTCGACCGCCTGGACGCCTACCTCGCCGGCGATGAATTCCACGCCGAGGCCCGCCGCTGGGCCGAATCGTTCGCGAAAGAGCTGGCCGACCGCCCGATCGGCGAGATCCTCACGCCCGAACGCGAGGCCGCGCTGGCCGCGGCGGCGGAGCGCTGGATCGCGGACGCCGTAGGCGGTGCGGGGTTCGAGCGCGCCGTCGCCGACTACATCGACCGCACGGCGGAGCGGCTGCTCGAGCCGGACCGAACGTTCCAGGACTTGCTCCCGGTCGGCCTGGTCGCCGCGGTCGAAAAGGCGATCGCCGGGTACCTCCCGCTCGCGATCGAGCGGCTCGCCCGGCTGCTCGAGAACCCCGAGGCGCGGAGCCGCGTCGAGCGCGTGCTGCACGAGCTGCTCGACCGCTTCATGCGCGACCTGAAGTTCCACCAGCGGTTGATCGCCTCGCTCGTCATCACGCCCGAGACGATCGATCGAGTGCTGAAGGCGGTCGAGGAGGAGGGCGCGGACAAGCTCGCCGAGCTGCTGCAGGACCCGGCGATGCGGGACGCGATGGCGAAGGGCGTCAACGACGCGATCGTCGACCTGCTGCGTCGCCCCGTCGTCTCCGTCCTCGGCCGGCCGGGCGAGCCGAGCGTCGAGGACGCGAAGCGGACCGTCGCCGGGTGGGGGCTCTCTCTGGCGCGCGACCCACAGACGCGCGCGTTCCTGGTCGAGAAGCTCCAGTCGACGCTGCGCGCCGCGGAGCAGCGGAGCTGGGGCGACCTCTTCCGCCACGTCCCGCCCGAGCGGATCGCGGACGCGGTCGTCGCGGCCGCGCGCAGCGAACGCGCCCGGGCCCTTTACCGCGAGGCCACCGGCCGCCTCCTCACGCGCGCGTTCGAGAAGCCGATCGGCCGCATCGCCGACCACCTCCCCGAAGACGCCGCCTCGCGGATCGAAGGCGCCATCGCCGAGCCGCTCTGGACGTGGCTCCAGGAGCAGGTCCCGGCCGTCGCGCGGCGCATCGACATCGCCGCGCAGGTCGAGCGAAAGATCCTCGAGTTTCCGATGGAACGGGTGGAAGAGCTGATCCGAAGCGTGACCGAGCGCGAGCTGGTCCTCATCGTCCGGCTCGGCTATGCGCTCGGCGCGGTGATCGGGCTGATCTCGGCTACCCTCGGACTGATCCTGTAGGCGACGGGGTCGTCATCCCCTCCCACTCCTCGATCCGCCGCCGCACCTCCTCCGGGATCGGCTTCGAACGCTCGCGCTCGTAGTCGTACATCACGAGCACGGTCCGGCCCGTGGTGAGGACCGTGCCCGCCTCGTCCCACAGGACGTACTCCATCGTGAAGCTGCTGTTGCCCAGGCGAGTGGTGCGGACGCCGACGGTGAGGCGAGCCGGGAAGGTGATCCGCTCGTGGAACCGCAGCTCCGCCTCGCCGACCGTGTAGTCGATGTCGGCGAGCGTCGGCCGGCCGACGACCTCCCTCCAATATGCGGCACGCGCCTCCTCGAAGTAGATCAGCGGAAGCGAGTGGTGCGCGTTCCCCATCGCGTCGACGTCGCGGAAGCGGACGTCAACGGCGCGGCGGAAGCGGAACTCCGCGCCGATGTCGACGGATTCCATTGCCCGGTCAGCGGCGACGCTGCGGCGGACGCAGCAGATCGAGCGGGGTGAAGTGGTGGACGCGCCGACGGCGATGCACCACGCGGTCCTCGCGGCCGGGGAGCCCCGGGAAACCCAGCCCGATGTAGATCCCCAGCGCGAAGACGACGATGCACGACACGATGAACCAGTTCATCACTCCTCCTCGGGTCCCGCGCGCGGCCGGCCGGCGGGACGACGCAGTCGGGCCGCCGGCGGCAGCGTCTCCACGACCCCGAGCACATAATCGTGCAATCGGCCGTTCGACGCCAGCACGCCGTGCACGTACGGATCCGGCCGATTGAAGCGCAGCGGGCGGCCGTCCAGGTCGGTGATCCGCCCGCCGGCCTCCTCGACCAGCACCGCGCCCGCGCACACGTCCCACTCGCTCTTCGGGCCTCGGCTCAGGAACACGTCGCCGGCGCCGGCGGCGAGGAGCGCGAGCTTGTACGCGGTGCTCCCGGTCGGCCGCAGGCGCCAGCCGCCGTGGAACGGGTCGAATTCGCCCGCGGCGATCTCGCTCCGCGACGCGAGCAGCACCGTCTGGTCTTCGGTCGACCGCTCGCTCACGGCCAGCCGCGTCGGCGACCGCGGCACGACTTCGGATTCCAGCGTCCCCGCGTACGCGCCGGCGCCGCGAATCGCCCAGAACACCTCGTGCGTCGCCGGGTTGTGGATCACGCCGAGCACGGCCTCCCCGCGCCATGCGAGTCCGATCGAGATCGCGAATTCCGGACGGCCCGCGATGTACGACTTCGTCCCGTCGATCGGGTCCACGATCCATACCCGCTCGGCCGCCAAGCGGTCCGGCCGGTCCGCCGCCTCTTCGGACAGCCAGCCGTAATCGGGCCGCGAGCCGGTGAGCGCGTCCCGCAGCAGCCGGTCCGCCTCGAGATCCACGGGCGTGACCGGCTGGTCCGGCGCCTTCTCGATCACCTCGTGCTCGCCGCCGAAGGATGCCATCGCCATGACGCCCGCCCGGTACGCGCCGGCGAGCGCGAGCTCGAGGTCCCGCTCGAGATCGGTCATCTCACATGTCCAGCGCCTCGACCCGCCGGACCGCGAAGCGGAGCGGGACGAGCGTCGCGGCGATCGAAAGGGCGAGGGCGAGGCCGAGGCCGAGCGCGAGCCAGGCGACGTCGTCGCCGCCGAGCGGCTCGCCGCGGGCACGCGCGCGCAGCACCGCGTAGACCGGCCACGCCTCGAGCACGACCACGGCGGCCAGGTACGTCGTCGCGGTCATCATGAAGAGCAGCCCGCCGAAGCCGGTCGAGATCTGCGCCGCGTTGTCCGTCTCGAAGCGCGGGAACAGCGCGCCGAACCCGATCGCGAGCGACGCGATCGCGAACGTCACGACCACGATCGTCGCCAGCGAGAGCGTCATCATGAACGGCCCGACGCGCAGGATCACGTTCGTGCCCAGCGTGATCCCCACGGCGAGGACGAGGAGCGGCGCGAGGCCGATCCAGTACTTCGTCCACAGGAGGCGCCGCATGTCGAGCGGCGAGGAGCGGAGCAGCCACATGCTTCGCCCCTCGAGGCTGACCGCCGGGAAGAGGAAGCGCGCGGCGATCGCGGCCAGGACGAAGCCGGCCAGACCGAGGTTCAGGAACGACACCACGTTGACGAGGAAGAAGCCGACCTCCTCGCCGGTCCACAGCGGAAGCACCTTCACGTTGTAGATATAGACCACGAGGAGCACGGCCAGCAGGATGAGCTGCGACCACTGCGTCGTGTCGCGGAAGAAGGTGCGGATCTCCTTGACCGCGAGCGAGCGGACCGGAGGCGACCAGCGGCCGAACACCGCGGTCAGGAGCCCGGCGCGACGTCGCCTCCCCTCCTTCAGTTCGCCCCCTTCCTGCGCCCGGCTGTAGCCGTCGCGGTACAGCTTCTCGTGGAGCCACGCGCCGATCACGAAGAACGCGGCGGCCGTGGACGCGAGGAGGAGGAGCGGGAAGAAGTCGCCGGCGACGCGAGTGTCGAGCGCGGCCATCATCGCCTCCGCCGCCCATTCGCTCGGCAGCCACGCGGACTGGGGCGTCTGCAGCGTGGCGACGAAGTCGACGAGGTTGCTGAACCCCTCGGGTCGAGCGAGTTGCTCGGGACGCAGGAGCCGGATGGCGAGAATCAGCCCCGCGGCGCCGAGGAGCGCGACCACGGCGAGCAGGTCGCGCGCGCGGCGGGCCGGGAACACGTTGACCAGGACGAGGGTGATCGCCGTCCCGGCCACGGCCGGCAGGACGAGGAACGCCGCCACCGCCGTCACGGCGACGAGCCAGTAGAGCGCGCCGCCCTCGTAGACCACCGCGTAGGCGCCGAGGATCGGCAGTAGCACCAGCACCACCATCCACGACGACTGCAGAAGCGTCTCCGCGAGCCGAGCGCCGTAGACGCGCACGCCGTCGACCGGCGCGGCCATGAGCAATTCGAGGTCGCGCGCCAGGAAGAACGACGAGAGCGCCGTGATGATGTTCGACAGCAGCAGGATCGACAGGAACATCAGCAGGATCAGCCCCAGCAGCTTCGTCGCCAGGACGTCGCCGATCCCCTCGGCACTCCGGAAGTAGTTGAGAATGCGGTACAGGATCGCGAAGAGGCTCGCCCAGAAGATGATGCCGACCGCGCCGAGCACGACCCCTCGCGCCACGCTCGACGACTCCCGGAAGCGACGCTGCGCCCCGCGCCACGCAGGGTAGAGAAGGAACCCCGCGCCAGACGTGCGCATCGCGTTGGGGGCGCGCGCCGACGCGCGCGCCGCGGAGGGCAAGGCCGCGCTCTCCATCACGCCTCCACCGTCGTAGGCATCAGCGACGCCACGAGCTCCGCGACCGCCTCGCCGCCCGTCAGCTTGAGGAAGATCTCCTCCAGCCCCGCCTCGCCGGCCTCCGCCTGCCGCCTCAGCTCGTCCATCGTCCCGATCGCCTGGATCCGCCCGCCGTTCAGGATCGCGATCCGGTCGCAGAGCGCTTCGGCCACCTCGAGCGTGTGCGTCGATAGGAAGACCGTGCCGCCCTGGCTCGTGAAAGCGCGGAGCAGGTCCTTGATCAGGCGCGCGGCCTTCGGGTCCAGCCCGACCATCGGCTCGTCGACCACGATCAGCTCCGGACGGTGGACGAGCGCCGAACTGATCAGCAGCTTCTGCCGCATCCCGTGGCTGTAGCTCTCGACCAGCGTGTCCTTCCAGCGGTCGAGCTCGAACAGCTCGAGCAGATCGGCGGCGCGCTCCTCCAGTTCCGGACCGGACTGGCCCCAGAGCCCGCCCACGAACCGCAGGAACTCGGCGCCCGTGAGCTTGTCGTAGACGAACGGGCGGTCCGGGATGTAGCCGATCCGCCGCTTCGCCTCGATCGGGTCCGTCGCCATGTCATGCCCGCCGATCACGACCCGGCCGGCGGTCGGGCGGAGCACCCCCGCGATCATCCGGATCGTCGTCGTCTTCCCCGCGCCGTTGGGGCCGAGGAACCCGAAGAGTTCGCCGCGCCTCACGTGCAGGTCCATCGGGTGGACCGCCGTGAACGTGCCGTACCGCTTGGTCAAGGATTCCAGACGTATCATTGGCGCATCAGTCCCGTTTCGTCGTCGGCCCGGCCGGGCAGCCGCGTCGCGTACGTCGTCCGCCGGCCGGCGCCGATCGTGACCGTTTCGAGTCGTCCGTTACAGCACCGGCTCCAGCCGCAACCTCCCGATCAGCCGCACCAACTCGACCTGCCGCGCGAGCCCGCCGATCAGGAACCTGAGGTGCGATGCGTCGGCCGGGAACTGACCGAGCGTCGGATCCACCGCGACCCAGCGCCCGTCGAGCCAGACCTCCGGCCAGGCGTGGTAGTAGAAGCGCCCGTCGATGTGGACGAGCCCGACCGCCGTACGGGTCGGTAGCCCGAGCGAGCGCGCGAGCGCGACGTAGAGGACCGTGTGCTCGTTGCAGTCGCCCGTCATCGCCTCGAGGACCTGCACCGCGCTGGGCACGCTCAGCGTGATGTCCTTCCGCACGTTGGCGTAGACCCAGTCGTTCAGCAGGCGAGCGACGGCCGCGGGGTCTCGCTCGTCGCCGGCGATCCGCTTCGCGGCCTCGACGATCCGCGGGTCGTCGGCCTGGACGAGCGGCGTCGCCGCCAACTCCTCGGCGACGGGGCCGCCGCCCCGGTACGGGAGCGCGTACCCCGCGCCGCCGGCCAGGACCTCGCGCGTGACGAACAGGGTGTCGCCCCGCAGCTCCTGCCGACCGCCGGAGAGGTCGAAGCCCTCCAGGTCGACGTCCAGGAGCCGCACGGCCAGACGATCGATCGAGCCCGCCGCGCCGAGCTGCGCGTTCGCCGCGATCGCGGTCCCTTCGATCACCGTTCCGTACCCCTGCGCCAGGGTCCGGTCCTCCCGGGCACGCTGCCACTCCGCCTGCGCGATCTCGTACGCCGTGCGCTCGAGCGTGAAGCCGAGCGGGCTCTCCGCGCGGATCAGACGGCCGTCTTCGTCGACCCAGCTCGTGACCGAGACGCCGCCGAACGTCTCCTCGATGCGCCACGCCGGGAGCGTGTCGGGGACGCCGACCCACTCTCCGCGTCCGGGGTCCCACACCGCCGTGTCGGCTACGAGTATCGTGTCGTGCGCCGTGATCTTCAGCTCGACGTCGCGCGGCGCGAGCGTCGAGGGGTCGAACAGCCGCACGTTCATCCGCTGGCCGACGGCGAGCCGGCCCGCGGCGGCCAGGCGTAGCGGGAGCGCGCTCGGCAGCACGAGTCCTTCGCCGACCGCGATCGACGTACGCTGGCGGTCGCCGCCCGCCCCGATCTCCAGCTCGATGAGCGTGTCGCCCCGGGCCGCGCCGCGCACGGCAAAGCGGCCGATCTCGGAGTCGAGGTCGAAGTCGAAGTTCACGAGTCCGAGCGACTTCGTCAGCCGGACCCGCGTCCTCGCGACCGCCCGGTGCATCGCCCCGAGCGCCGGCACGTCGAGCGTGAGGAAGTCCTCGACCAGAAAGCCGTCGGCCAGCGTGTCGAGCCGCGCCGTCGCGACGCCGATCGGCCGGTCGCCCATCCGGGCGAGGTAGAACATCGACCCCGGCGCGAGGGCGGCCGCGCCCTGGGCGAGCACGACATCGAGCGGACGGAAATACTCGCGCCGCACGTGTACGCCGACGACTGCCAGCCACGCGCCGAGGATCCCGAACGCGAGGATCCGCCGTCGTGAGATCCGCATGTGTTGACGATTGGATGGTCAGCGTGCGGGAGCCGCCGCCAGGCATCCGCGGATGCCCGGGTCAGCTCCCCCGGGGAGAGAGATCGGCGACGATGCGCCGGAAAACGTCGTACTCGTAATCGCTTTCGACGACGATCGCAACGCGGAGCGGACGCGCGCTCGCGAGCTGATGCTCGCGGATCGCGGGGATCATGACCCGGGCCGACTCCTCGGCGTCGAGGTTGCCGGCGCCGGTCCCCAACGGCGGCATGGCGACGCTCTCGATCCCCCACTCCGCGAGCCGCCGCAGCCCGTTGACGAGCCCGCGCCGCACACCCGCCGCCGAGACCGGCTCGTCGACCGAACGCACGGCCACGTGCACCATGAACTCCGCCGCGAGCTCGCCCGCCCCGGTGATCACCGCCGAGCCGACGGGGAGCTCGCCCAGGCGCCTGCACTGCTCCGCGAGCGCCGCCCCCGCGGCCAGCTCCAGGCGCCGCATCGCCGGCGTGACCGCGCCCCAGTTCGCATCGATCGGCCGCAGCACCGCCGCCTCGCCGGCCTCGGCCAGTTCACCGATGCGGACCTCGATCATCGCCCGCCGAGCTCGCGCGCCACCCTGTACATCGCGGCCGCTTCCTCGCGCAACAGCTTGCGGTCGTACAGGATCCCCATGGTGTAATACGCCCGCGCGTTCGTCGGGTCCAGCTCGACCGCCCGCATCAGCATCGAGAGCGCCTCGTCGATGCGGCCAAGGTGGTTCAGCGATTCGCCCCGGTAGTAGTGCGCCGCCGCGTTCTGCGGGTCGAGCGCGATCGCCCGGCTCAGCTCCGCCTCCGCCTGCACGTACAGGCCGCGCCGATACAGGACCAGGCCGAGCATGACGTAGCAATCCGCCCGATCCGGGTCCAGCCGCTGCGCCCGGCGAAGCTCCTGCTCGGCAGCCTCGAAGCGGCGCAGCGCGAGCAGCACGCTCCCCACGCCCAGCAGCACGTCCACGTCGTCCGGCGCGCGGACGCGCGCCGCCTCATACTGCTCGAGCGCCGCTTCCAGCTCCCCGGTCCTCTCCAGGAGCGCCGCCAGCCTGAGACGCGCCCGAGGGTGGCCGGGCTCGACCGCCAACAGATCACGATACGCCTCGAGCGCGGCCGCGACATCGCCCGCCGCCTCGAGCCGAACCGCTCGATCGAACGGCGTCGTTTCCTCTTCCGCCTCCACCGACTCCCCGGGCGCCGCCCCTTCGGCGACGGCTTCGGACAAAGCCCCGGCCGCCGCCCGCTTCCGGGCGGCCCTGCGCGCTCCCGCGCCAGACTTCTCTTTCGACATCTATGTCAACCTTCGTTCGACTGCGAACTCGTGGATTCTCGCACCCACTCCAGGTACGGGAGGTATCCGCCCTCGACCGGCAGGACCAGCAGCTCCGGGACCTCGTAGGGGTGAAGCTCGGACGCCCGCGCGAGGAGCGTCGACACCCGATCCGCCGAAGTCTTCAGGATCGCCAGGACTTCCGCATCGCACTCGATCGCGCCCTGCCAGCGGTAGATCGAGGTGATGCCGGGGACGAGGTTACCGCACGCGACCAGCCGCTCCTCGACCAGCGTCCGCACGATCCGCTCGGCGACCTCCCGGTCGGGAGCCGTCATCAGCACGACGCGCGTCGTCGCTCCCTCCGCCATCCCAACCTACTCCGCCGCGACGACCTCGGGCGTGCCGTACAGATCCTCGACGACGCTCCGGTAGCGCTCTTCGACGACGCGACGCCGAACCTTCATCGTCGGCGTCAGCTCGCCGGACTCGATCGTGAACTCCCGCTCGAGGATCCCGACCTTCTTCGGGATCTCGAAGCGAGCGAAGCCGCTGACCCGCCGCTGGACCTCCTCCTCGATCTTGCGACGGACCCGCTCGTCCCGGACCAGCTCCGCCGGGCTCTCCGCCGGGATCCCCTCCTGCTTCGCCCACCGGGCGAGCTGATCGAAGTTCGGCACGACCAGGACGATCGGGTAGGGACGCCGGTCGCCCAGCATCACGGCTTCGGCAATGAAACGGCTGTTCTTGATCTCGTTCTCGATCGGCTGCGGCGCCACGTTCTTGCCGCCCGCCGTCACGATCAGGTCCTTCTTCCGGTCCGTGATCCGCAGGTAGCCGTCCTCGTCCAGCTCGCCGATGTCGCCCGTGTGGAACCAGCCGTCCGCGTCGATCGCCTCGCGCGTCGCGTCCGGGAGGTTGAAGTACCCCTTCATCACCTGCGGCCCGCGCACCAGGATCTCGCCGTCCGGCGCGATCATGATTTCGGTCCCCGGGACCGGCCTGCCGACCGTGCCCAACCGGATCGAGTCCGGCAGGTTCACGTTCGTCACCGGCGACGTCTCGGTGAGGCCGTACCCCTCCAGGATCATCAGCCCGGCCGCGTAGAAGAAACGCGCGATCTCCGGGTTCAGTGGCGCGGCACCCGAAATGAAGTATCGGATCCTTCCGCCCACGGCATCACGGATCTTGCGATAGACCAGCGCGTCCGCGATCGAGTGCTGCAGCCCCAGCCACAGACCGGGGCTGCGACCCGCCAGCCGCGCATCCGCCCAACGGCGTCCGACCTTCCGGGCCCAGAGGATCAGCCGCAGTTTGAGCCCGGTCGCGGACATGACCTTCGCGTAGACCTTCTCGTACACCCGCGGCGTCGACACGACGACCGTCGGCCGCACCTCCGCCATGCTCTGCGCGACCCGATCGATCGCCGGCACGTAGGAGATCGACACGCCCTTGTGGAAGAACAGGAAGTCGACCATCCGCTGGAGGATGTGCGACAGCGGCAGGAAGCTGAGCGTCACGTCCTCGGACGTGACCTCGAGGATGTTCTCGCACGCCGCCACGTTCGAGAAGATGTTCTGGTGCGTGAGCTGCACGCCCTTCGGCTGGCCCGTCGTGCCGGAGGTGTAGAGGATCGTGGCGACGTCGTCCGGCCGGGCCTCGAGCGCGCGCGCACGGAAGTCTCGCCCGCGCCCCGCCTCCTCCTCGGCGCGGCCCAGCTCGATCAGCGCGTCCAGCGTGCGCACCCGCGGGTCGTCGGCCTCGACCGCGTCGAACGTGACGACGTGCTCGAGCGCCGGCAGCTCCGACCAGACCTCCAGGATCTTCGCGAGCTGGTCCGCCGTCGAGACGAAGATCAGCCGCGCGCCCGAATCCCTGAGGATGTAGGCGACCTGCGCCGGCGGGAGCGTCGCATAGATCGGCACGTCCTGCACGCCGACGCACAGGCAGGCGTAGTCGGCGAGCGCCCACTCGGGCCGGTTCTCCGAGAGGATCGCCGCACGGTCCCCCTTCTGCAGCCCCAGCGCCTGAAGCGCGAGCCCGATACGACGCACGCGCGTCTCGACCTCGGCGTGGCTTATGTCGCGCCACCCGTCACCCGTCGGGTAGCGCATGGCATCCGCGCTCTGGTACCGGTCGACGGCGTCGAAGAAGAGCTGGACCAGCGTGCCGGTTGGGAGGTCGGCGGGATTCGCCGCGTAGTTCCGCGCTCCGCTACGGGTGGTCATCGATCTTCCTCCGGGTGGACGGTTCCGGACCGGACGGCCCGACGATCAGCGGCGAACCGCCTCGATGCCGATCTCGCAGTCCGGCCGGAGCGTGTGCAACACACTACAATACTTCGCCCGCGAGAGTTCGACCGCCCGGTGGAGCTTGTCCTCGTCCGCCTCGGACAAGCCCCACACCTGGCAGACGAGACGGATCCGCAAGAACCGACGCGGCGGCTCGGGCGCCCTGTCGCCCTCCAGTCGAACCTCGAGGGCCTCGAGCGGGACGCGCATCTTCCCCAGGATGTCGACGATGTCCGCGCCCATGCACCCGCCGAGCCCGAGCAGGAGGAGCTCGGTCGGGCGCGTGCCCGCCGCGCCGTTGCCATCGATCGCGACCAGCGACGCCCCGTCGCCGCGCCCTTCGAACCGCAGGCCGTCGCCTGCCCACCGAAGCGATACCGTCGCGTCCGCCATTCAGGCGCTGCCTTCCCCCACGGGCTCGCCGAGCAGCTCGGCGAGCGTCTTCTGTGCATGCATGACGTGCTTGCTCGCTTCCGCGTCCGGCGGCGGAGCGGCCAGGAACGCGCGCAGGTGGTCGATCGCTTCGTCGCGATGACCGTCGCGCAGGAGCAAGAACGCGAGTCCGTAATGCGCGCCCACGGCCTTCGGATCCTTCCGCAACACGCCCCGGTACGTCTTGATCGCCTCGTCCGTCATCCCGATGCGGGTGTAAGTGATCGCAATCTGCTGGAGGACGGCGACGTCACCGGGAGTCTCGCGTAGCGCCAGGCGGAACGACGTCAACGCTTCGTGATACTTCCCCACCGCCAGAAGTTCCAACCCCTCGCGGTAGTAGTCGACCTTTTCCTCGTCCGCATCGCCGCCGAAGAGCTTCTTCCACCAGGCCATGGCACGCGTATCAGGCGGGGGCTCAGGATACCACAAAGGAGCGACCCGTAAGATAGGAACGCCCCGATACGATCACAATCCCGTTACACGACGAATGGAGCGCGACGCGCGATGATCGTCGCGCCCTCGCGGGCCACGATCTCGAGCCCCGCGTCCCGCAGACGCGACTCCGTCCGCTCGGACACGTCCTCGAGTACGATTCTACCCGCTTGACTCAACACGCGGGCGCCTTCCTCGAGGAACGCGTCCGTTGCACCGCCCGATAGCGTCACGCCGCCCATGCTCCAGTCCCGGAACGGGAGCCGGCCCGCCGCCGCGAAGCGGCTCACGCCCGCCGACTCGCGCCACGCCGCCGTCGCCGTCCCGACCACGACGACCTCGAGTCCCTCCATCAGCGCCGCCAGCGCGGGCGCGCACGCCGCCGCTGGTCCGATCAGTAGCGCGCGCGGCACGCCCGGAACGAGACCCATGAGGGCCGCGAGACGGACCGCCTCATCCCGCCCGTCGGCCGGAGCCGCCGGCCCCGCATCCGGCTCGGGGCCTCTCCCCGCCGGACGCAGGTCCGCGAACCCGCCCGAGACGTCGAACGTCTCGCGGCAGTTCGGGCACCCGAACCGGCCGTCCAGGACCCGTCGCTCGGCTACACGGTCCGCCAGCAGCACGAGCGACCACTCCGGCCCGCACGTCGGGCACGTCACGACCTCGGTGAGCGGAACGAACATGTCAGATGAACAACGTCCGCTCGGTGTACTGCGCCCACTGCGTCGGCGTCTCCCAGATGCGGACGTAGAGGAGGGCATCCGCCATTTGCGCGGGGAGGCGAGACTTGAGCTCGTTCCAGAAGTAGCGGGCCTGGTTCTCCGCCGAGGGCTCGACTTCCTGGAACGGCGGCAGGTCGTTCAGGTTGGTGTGGTCCAGGTAATCCGCGATCGCGCGAAGCTCCCGCTTCACATCCACGAAGTCGAACGCGATACCGCCCGGCCCCAGCTCCTCCGTCGCCAGCGCCACCTCCACCACGTAACGATGCCCGTGCAGCCGCTCGCACTTCCCGTGGTAGTTCCGCAGGAAGTGCGCGCTGTCGTAATGGGCCTGTACACTCACGACGTACATTCGACGTCCCTCTTTGTCACACCCGTTCGATTCGAATCGTCCTCACATCCACCTCGGGCGGACGCGTCACTGCGAAGAGGACGGCGTCCGCCACGGCGTCGGCCGGGAGCATCGCCTCGCGGGGCGGCAGGCCCAGGTGGCGAGCATAGTCGATCGCGTCCCACAACGGCGTGT
This sequence comes from uncultured bacterium, assembly GCA_937889645.1. Lineage (GTDB taxonomy): Bacteria > Gemmatimonadota > Gemmatimonadetes > Longimicrobiales > RSA9 > CALBZE01. The sequence goes on along the minus strand of CALBZE010000142.1, from coordinate 4,733 downwards.
CCGTCGCCGCCGGCTCGACCAGCGTGCTCCGAACGCCGGTACCCCGCAACTCCTCGTCCAGCACCTCGTGCAGCCCGCGGACCCCGAACTTGGACGCCGCGTAGGCGCCGTTGTGCGGGAACGCCCGTCGCCCGGCCACCGAGCCGATCGTCACGACATGCCCGGAGCCGCGCGCCAGCATCGCCGGGAGGAACGCCCGGATCAGCAGGAACGGCGCGCGCAGGTTGACCGCCAGATGACGGTCGAAGCTCGCCGGGTCCGTCTCCGCGACCGGCGCCAGCTCGAACACGCCCGCCGCGTTCACCAGTATGTCCGGCGCCTCGCCTTCCAGCACCTCGGCGAGGTACGCGACCAGGCGGTTGACGCTGGCCGGGTCCGACACGTCGGCGGGGACCGCGTGGCCGCCCAGCTCGTCGGCCGCGGCGCGCAGCGCCGCCTCTCCGCGCGCCACCATTGCGACCCACGCGCCCGCCTCCCGGAACCGCGCCGCGACCGCGCGGCCGATCCCTCGCGAAGCGCCCGTCACCAGCGCCGTCCTGCCCGACAGCAGGCCGCCCTCAACCCCCGAGCCCATGCGCCGTCGCCAGCCTCAGGAACTCCTCGCGCGTGCGCAGGTCCTCCAGGAAGACGCCACGCATCGCGCTCGTGATCGTCTTCGAGTTCTGCTTCTCCACCCCCCGCATCATCATGCAGAGGTGGTACGCCTCGATGACCACGCCCACGCCTTGCGGCTTCAACACGTCCCACACCGCCTGCGCGATCTGGTCCGTCATTCGCTCCTGCACCTGGAGCCGCCGGGCGAAAACCTCCACGATCCGCGGCAGCTTCGACAGCCCGAGGATCCGGCCGTCCGGGATGTACGCGATGTGCACCTTGCCGAAGAACGGCAGCATGTGGTGCTCGCACAGCGAGTACATCTCGATGTCCCGGACCATGACCATGTTCTCGTGGTCCTCTTCGAAAATCCCCTGGCCGACGACCTTCTCGACCGAGAGGCTGTACCCCCGCGTCAGCCACTGGAGACTCTTCTCCACGCGCTCCGGCGTCCGGCGGAGCCCATCCCGCTCAGGATCCTCGCCCAGCCGCCGCAGCATCTCCGCGACCAGGTCCTGGAACGCGACGTCGCGCAGACCGGCCTCACTCATCCGACCCTCCGTTCCCCGCGTGCGCGCGCCCTCGCGCCTCGCACCCGATCATTCCCCGGTGTACTCCACGTAGTTTCGAGGCGTCTCCCACAGCACGAGCCGCACGAGACGCGCGCCCTCGGGCAGCGCTCCGGCCAGACGCCGCCAGATCGCCACCACCAGATTCTCCGTCGTGGGGTTCACCCCCGCGAGCCACGGAACGTCCAGGTTCAGGTTCCGATGGTCGACCTCGTCGATCACACGCTCCTCGACCACGTCCCGGAGCGCCTTCAGGTCCAGCACGAACCCCGTCTCCGGATCGACCTCGCCCTCGACCGTCACGTCCAGCTCGTAATTGTGCCCGTGCCAGTTGGGACTCGAGCACTGGCCGAATACCCGACGGTTGCGCTCGTCGTCCCAGTCCTCGCGCGCCAGCCGATGCGCCGCCGAGAAATGTAGCCGCCGCGTCACGCGCACCCGTGCCATCCGGCTCTCCTCATTGCGATTCCGACGGTGATGACCCCCAGCCACCTCGAAGGTGCGCCGTCCGGAGACGCCACGCAAGTCGATATGGGATGCCGCTCGACGATCGCACGAAAAAAGGCCGGCCCGCTCGTTCTCGCGGGCCGGCCCGGGTGAGGCGCACCGAAGGGGATTATTGAAGCCCGGTCGATCACGGTGGTGACCTCCCCGCGCGTTTCCGCCGTCCCCTCACGGGGCATGACGTCCGGCGCGGGAGCGAGTCCCGGCTTCAGTGGTGTCGGCTCAATAATGAAGCCCTCCGACACGCCCCACCGTCCCCATCACCAGCCCCAATCTACCGCCCGATGCCCCGAAAGTCAAGTAATGACGCGGCTCTCCGGCCGGTCAGGGGATCAGCGTCGCCGGGGTCGCGTACAGCCGCCTGAGCGTCGCCAGATCGGACTCCGTCGGCCGGTCCGGCGCCAGCGGGCCGTCCCACATCAGGTCGCCCGGGTCCGGCGAATGCCCGCCGATCCCCAGGACGTGGCCGAACTCATGCGTCACGAGCTGCCGCACCCGCCGCTCCCCCACCGCCTCCTCCGGAAGCACCGTCACGATCATTCGCACCGCGCTCTCCACGTCCTCGCCGGCGCCGAGGATCGGGAACCGCTCCAGCGTCGCGTAATCGGCGGTCGGACAGAACGTCGTCGCCGCACGACCCAGCACCTTCGGCTCGCAGCCATCGGTCGCCACCGGCAACGGCGAATCCGCCCACCGGACCAGGACCTCCGCTTCCACGAGCGACTCCACCCGGCGCACCACGACGTCTGCCTCCTCCAGCACCCCGGACCACGCGGCGATCGCACCATCCACCGCGCGCTCCAGCAGCACGGTCCGCGCCGGGTCCCCCGTCGGATCCACGTACACCCGCACCGTGGAGCCCGAAGCCCACCGATACACCACGCCGGAGCCGATCGGGAGCGCGAAGTCGTACGCCGGCCCCTCCAGCGGCTCGGCCGGCGACGTGCACGCCGCGGCCAGCGCCGCGCACGTCGCCAGACCGATCGCCAGACGACCGCGCGACCCCCCGGCCACGCGCCGCCTCGCCCCCGGACGGACGCGCTCCTTCACTCGACTCCTCCGATCAGGATCCACTCGGACAGTAATCCGACTCTACCCCGAAACGCGCGGAAAGAACCACGACGGACAACAAAAAAGACGGACGGCCGCCTTCCGACGACCGCCCGCCCATGCCGCGGCGCTCTCCCCGGAGTTCCCGTTCGCCGCGGTTACCGTGTTGTGCCCGCGTTCTTGTGCACGAACGGTTCCAAACAGGCGCTGTCGTCGCATATCGCTATACCACAACGCGTTACGCCACCCTCACGCATCGCAACTGCCGAATTTTCTCGGAACTTTTTTCATTGTTCCGCACCGGAATGCGCGACGCGGAGACGCGCAGCGGCGCATCGGTGCACCACCTCGACGCCGGGGCCCGCGAAGCCCCTGGGCGCGGGCCGGCGCTCACCGCCGGTATCCGCGCAGTCGGCTCAGGTTCGCGCGGTCGGCGGCGGCGTGGTCGTCGCCTTTGGGCGTCTCGAGGACCTTGGGCACCGAGCGGAACCGGTCGTCGTTCATGAGGCGGCGGAACGGCTCGTCGCCGAGTTGCCCCTTGCCGATGTCGGCGTGGCGGTCGCGCTTGCTGCCGAGGCCGCCGGTCGAGTCGTTCAGGTGGAAGAGGCGGAGCCGGTCGAGGCCGACGATGCGGTCGAGCCGTTCGAAAACGCCGTCGTAGTCGTCGCGCAGGTCGTAGCCGGCGGCCCAGACGTGGCAGGTGTCGAGGCAGATCCCGACGCGGTCGCGCCGTTTCGGCGATACGAGATCGATCATCTCGGCGAGCTGATCGAAGGTCGCGCCGAGGACCTTGCCGCCGCCGGCCGTCGTCTCGAGGAGCACGATCGTCTCGCCGCCGACCTCCTCGAGGGCGCGGTCTATGGCGCGGGCGTTCTGTTCGAGGCCGCGCCGGACGTCGCCGTCGGTCGCGTTCCCCGGGTGCGTGACCAGGTACTCGATCCCGAGGGCGACGCAGCGGCGCAGCTCCATGCGGAACGAGTCGTAGGACTTCTCGAAGAGCGCCTCGTCCGGCGTCGCCAGATTGATCAGGTAGGAATCGTGGGAGGCGACGATTCGGATCCCGTAGCGCTGGCGCTCCGCCCGGAACGCCTTCGCCGTCTCGTTCGAGACGTCCTTTTCCGCCCAACGGTTCGGCTGCTTGGTGAAGACCTGGACGACGACGGAGTCGATCTCCGCGGCCCGTTCGGGGGCGCGCTCGATCCCGCCCGCCACCGAAACGTGCGCGCCCAGCTCGTCGTGTTTCTCGCGCTCCACTTCCCCTCCTCGGGATTGCGCCGGACGAGGCTCGCGTCGCCGCCCCCTCCGGCCCGATCAGACTGCCGTGGACGCCGGAAGATGGCGTGGGCGACCTTGCGGCGGCAACCGCGGCGGCACGATTCTGCCGACCCTCGAACCCTGTACGTGACCGCCGAGGAGTAATGCGAATGCCTACAAATCCCTGGCACGACCTCGCCGCCGGCCCCGAGCCGCCGCACGTGCTGAACGCGATCATCGAGATCCCGCGCGGCAGCCGGAACAAGTACGAGCTGGACAAGGCGACCGGGCTGCTGAAGTTCGACCGTCTGCTCTACAGCGCGGTCCACTACCCGGGCGACTACGGCTTCATCCCACGCACGCTGGCGGACGACGACGACCCGCTCGACGTTCTGGTCATGGTGACCGTTCCGACGTTTCCCGGGTGCCTGATGGAGGTGCGGCCGATCGGCGCGTTCGAGATGAAGGACGAGAAGGGGCGGGACGAGAAGATCCTGTGCGTGCCGCTCCGCGACCCCCTCTACGACGAGTACCACGACCTGAGCGACGTTGCGGGGCACTACCTCCGCGAGGTCGAGCACTTCTTCGCGATCTACAAGGAGCTGGAAGGCGTGCGGACGACGGTCGTCGGGTGGCGCGACCGCGCGTGGGCGATCGACGTGATCGAGGCCGCGCGGGAGGGGTACCGCCGGGCCTTCGGCTGACCGCTGCACGATGTAGCGGCGCGCGCCGCCGCAACGCGGCGTCGGCCGCGGGGGCGCC
>CALBZE010000141.1 GCA_937889645.1 uncultured bacterium | reverse complement strand
GGGGGGGCGCCTGCGGCGCGGGGTTGGCCGGCTCGCTTCGCTCGCCGGCGGGTGGCCGCTTCGCGGCGGGTAGGGCCGCGTGCGGCGGTGGGGGCGCCTGCGGCGCGGGAGGGGCGGCGCCTTCGGCGCTGGCCGCGGGCGTGCCGCCGTCGGCGGCGGTGATCGGGGGCGCGGCGGGGGGCGCGGCGTCCGTCGGCTCACCCCGCGCCTGCCGCTCGGCCTGCTCGGCGAACCATGCGTCCACCCGCGCCACGAATTCGGGGTCCCGGACCCTCAGGTTATCGTGTGTTATCCGCAGCGATCGGGTCAGCAGGTTGAAGGCGAACTGCAGCGGGTGCGTGCCCCAGAAGCGCTCGGTGCCCTCGAACCACTCGAGGCTGACCTGCGCGGCGCGCTGGAGGCTCTCGACCGTCGGGCGGCGGGCGACCTCGTACGCCTCGAGTGCGCGAGCCACGTCCGGCTCCGCCTGCAGCGCGGCGACGAGCGCGATCGCGTCCTCCATGGCGAGCTTGGTGCCGGAGCCGATGGAGAAGTGGGCGGTGTGCGCGGCGTCGCCGATGAGGACGATCGGGGTGCGGCGGCCGTCGGCGGTCTCGATCACGTGGCTCCAGCGCTCGTTCCGGACCGTGGGGAACTGGCGCCAGATCGAGCGGTTCGCCAGCAGTCGGTGCCCCTGGAGTTCTTCCGCGAAGAGCGCCTCGCAGAAGGCGATCGTCGCGGCCTCGTCGTCGGGGTCGAGGCCGGCGGAGCGCCACGTCGCGTCCGTCGTCTCGACGATGAAGGTCGAGAGCCCGTCCTCGAACTGGTAGGCGTGCACGCGCCAGAGCCCGTGCCGGTCCCACTTGAAGAAGAAGGTGAAGGCCGGGAACGGGCGGGTCGTGCCGAGCCAGACGAAGCGGTTCGGGCGCACGTCGATCGTCGGGCGGAAATGCTCGCGGTAGCGCTCGCGCGTGGCGCTGTTCACGCCGTCGGCGGCGATGACGAGGTCCGCGTCCGCGAGCGCTTCGGGCTCGGCGACGTCGCACCCGAAACGGATGTCAACGCCCAGTTCCGTGGCCCGCGCGGTCAGGATCTCGAGGAGCGCGCGACGCGACAGCCCGCTGAAGCCGTGGCCGGTCGAGGTGACGACGTGGCCGTCGTAGTGGATGTCGATGTCGTCCCAGTGGGCGAAGCGGCGCTCCATCGCGGCGAAGGTGGGCGGGTCGGCGTCGGCGAGGGCGTGGCCGGTGGCGTCGGAGAAGACGACGCCGAAGCCGAACGGGTCGTTGAAGCGGTTGCGCTCGTAAACGACGATCTCGTGCGACGGGTCGGCGCGCTTGAGGAGGATCCCCGAGTACAGCCCGCCGGGCCCGCCGCCGATGATGTTGATCCGCATCGTGGAGCTGCCCTTCCGTGAAGCTATCCTTCCGAGTACGTCCGCAGGAGGTTCCGCGCGACGACGAGCCACTGCACCTCGGTAGCGCCCTCGTAGATCCGGAGCGGCCGGATCGCCCGGTAGAGGTGCTCGACCGGGCCGTCGACGGCGACGCCGCGGCCGCCGAGGAGCTGGACGGCGTCGTCGATGATGTGCTGGGCCGCCTCGGTCGCGAACGCCTTGGCCATGGCGGCCTCCATGGTGATGCGCTCGGCGCCGCGGTCCTTCTCCCACGCGGCGCGGTAGACGAGGAGCCGGGCGGCGTCGAGGCGCGTCGCCATCTTCGCCAGCTTCTCCTGCACGAGCTGGAACTCGGCGAGCGGCTGGCCGAACTGCTTGCGCGACGTCGTGTGGGCGACTGCCTCGGCCAGCGCGCGGGCGGCCATCCCGCACGCGGCGGCGCCGACGGTCGGGCGCAGCCGATCCAGCGTCGCCAACCCGATCCGGAACCCGCCGCCCTCGGCGCCGAGCCGGTGCGTCGCGGGGACCCTGCACCCCTCGAACGCGATCTCGCCCAACGGGTGCGGCTCGCTCAGCACGATGGGCCGCACGAAGCGCACGCCCGGCGCGTCGGCCGGGACGACGAACGCCGAGATCCCGCGTCGCCCCGCGTCCCGGTCCGTCGACGCGAAGACGACGTAGAAGTCCGCGATCCCGGCGTTCGAGATCAGCGTCTTCGTCCCCTCGAGGACGTAGTCGCCGCCGTCGCGGCGGGCGGTGGTCTCGATCGCGGCGACGTCGGAGCCGGCCTCCGGCTCGGTCATGGCGAACGCGGCCATGAGCTCGCCCCGGAGCGCCGGCGCGGCCCAGCGCTCGCGCAGCTCCGCGCTCCCGGCCAGGAGGATCGGCGTGGTGCCGAGCGCCTGGAGCGCCCACACGGCGTCCGCCAGCGGCGACGCCGCGCCCAGCGCCTCGCGCGTCAGCGCGCACGCCCGCAGGTCCTCCGCCTCGATCGGCGCGTACAGCCCGGCCGCGCCCATCGCCGCGAGCAGCTCGCGGGCCCGGCGGCGCGCGGAAGCGTCGTCGGCCGGTGGGTCGAGCGGCCCGAGTTCCCGGGCGCACGCCTCTGCCAGCCGCCCGGCTAGCTCGACGTGCGCGGCGTCCAGGAAGGCGCGGACGGGGGCGACGTCGGGGATCGGTCGATTCACGCTCGCCCTCACGCGAACTGCGGCGTCCGCTTCGCCTTGAACGCCTCGTACGCCTCGCGGAAGTTCGGGTCCAGCATGCACCCCGCCTGGACCTGCGTCTCCCACGCGAGTGCCGTCTCCAGGTCCATCGACCACTCGCGGTCGAGCGACTCCTTCGTGATCTCGAGCCCGAACGACGGGCCGCGGGCCAGCTTCTCCGCGAGCGCCTGCGCCTCGGAGACCACCGCGCCGTCCGGGACCACACGGTTGTACAGCCCGATCCGATACGCCTCCTGCGCGTCGATGAACTCGCCCGTCATGAGCAGCTCGCTCGCGCGCCCGTGCCCGACGATCCGCGGGAGCAGCCACGAGGCGCCCATGTCCGCGCCCGAGAGCCCGACGCGCGTGAAGAGGTAAGCGATCCGCGCCGACTCGGCCGCCACACGGATGTCGCACGCGGCGGCGATCACCGCGCCCGCGCCCGCGACCGTCCCGTTCAGCGCGGCGACGACGGGCCGGCGGCACTTCCGTATCGCGTACACCAGCGCGCCAGTAACGCGCGTAAACTCCAGCAGCCCCTTGAAGTCGCGCTCGAAGAGGGCGCCGATGATGTCCTCGACGTCGCCGCCGGAGCAGAACGCGCGGCCCGAGCCGGTAAGGACGATGGCGCGGACGCCGGGCTCGGTGTCGAGGGCGTGGAAGGTGTCGCGCAGCTCCTCGTAGACCTCGAAGGTGAGCGCGTTGAGCCGCTCGGGGCGGTTCAGCGTGATCGTGGCGACGCCGGTGTCGGCGTCGTGACGGTAGAGGAACGACTTCGGTTCGATCGCCATCGTGGACTCCGGTCGGATCGTTCAGGGCTCGGTTCGCGTTCGGGGCGCCGGGCCGCGTCGCGCCGCGCCCGGGGCGCTACACCACGGCCGTCGCCTCGATCTCGACGACGGCGCCGTCGTCCACGAGCGCGGAGACCTCCAAGAGCGCCATGGCCGGGTAGTGCCGACCCATGTGCCGCCGCCACGCCCGGCCCAGCTCCTCGAGGCTGGCCAGGTACGTGGCGCGGTCGGTGACGAAGACGGTCATGCGGCCGATGTTCTCGGGCCCGCCGCCCGAGGCGCGGACGACCTCGAGGACGTTCAGGAGCGCGCGCTCGAACTGGGCGACGAAGTCGCCGGGAACGATGCGCCCCCCGGCGTCGCGCGCGGTCTGCCCGGCGACGAAGAGGATGCGCCCGCCGGCCGGCGCGAGGAGGCCGTTGTTCCACCCCTTGGGCGCGCCCAAGGATTCGGGGTTGATGATCTCGAACGTCATGGATTGGTCTACGCCAGCAACGCCCCGCCGTCCACGACGATCGTCTGCCCGTTGATGGCGCGGGCTGCGTCGTCGCAGAGGGAGAGGACGGCGTGGGCGACCTCGTCGGGCTGGATCAGGCGCTTCTGCCCGGTCGTCGCCAGGACGGCCTTCAGCGCCTCCTCGCCCTGGAGCCCGGTGCGCGCGCCGACCGCCTCGATGGTGCGGTCGGTCATCGGCGTGGCGACGTAGCCGGGGCAGACGGCGTTGATGGTGACGCCGGTGCCCGCGAACTCGGCCGCCACGCAGCGCGTGAAGCCGACGACTGCATGCTTGGACGCGGCGTAGGCCGCAATATACCGGGCGCCGGCGAGCCCCGCCACGGAAGCGACGTTGACGATCCGACCCCACCCGCGCTCGAGCATCGCCGGCGCGAAGGCCTGGGTGCAGAGGAACGTCCCCGTCGCGTTCACGGCGAAGATGCGGTTCCACTCGGCGAGCTGGATGCGGTGCAGCGGCGCGCCCGCGGCGATCCCGGCGTTGTTCACGAGGATGTCGATCGGACCGAGCGCGTCGGTCGCCGCGCGGGCAAGGGCGGCGACGTCGTCGGGGTCTGTGACGTCGCACCGGACCGCCACTGCGCGGGCGCCCGCCGCGCGCAGCCGGTCCGCCACGGCTTCGACCTTCTCCAGCGACCGCGCCGCGACGACGACGGCAGCGCCCGCCTCCGCGAGCGCCATCGCGACCGCCTCGCCGATCCCGCTCCCGCCGCCGGTCACGACGGCGGCGCGCCCGTCCAGGCGGGCACGGAGCCCGAACTCGTTCACTGTGTCACCTCCCCTTCGAGTGCCGCCACGACCGCGTCCTCCAGGATCCGGCCTAGCGCTGCGATCGTCTCGCGGCCTTCCTCCGCGCTCGCCGACGCGGGGTCGCCGAAGTACGCCCGCGGCCCGCCCGCCTCCTCGAAGGTCCGCTTCCCGTCCCGGATCGCGACCGAGAGCGAGTGCGGCACCTCCGGGAGCGCGGCGCGGATCGTGTCCCGCACCCATCCCGGCCGCTCGGCCATGATCACGCTGCTCTCGAATCGACCCGCGTGGCACGCGCCGCTCCTGAACTCGTCCGTCAGCCGCAGCGCCCATGGTTTCCGCGTCAGATCGGGAAAAACAATCGTTAACCGCACCTCCTCAGCGACCGCGCGCAGCGAGGCAAGGTGCGCCGGGTCGAGGTGCGCGTTCGCGATCGCCAGCGCCCGCACCCCGTGATCGGCGAGCGATCGCGCGATGTCGGTCACCACCGCGGTCATCGTCTCCGGCCGGATCGAGATCGTGCCCGGGAACGCGGCGGCGAACGGCGCGGCGGAGTAGTAGAGCGGCGGGAGGAGGAAGACGTCGTACCCGCGGGCGGCCAGTCGTTCGGCGCCGGCCCGCGCCATCGCCTCGGCGATCACGACGTCGGTCGTGAGCGGCAGATGCGGGCCGTGGGCCTCGACCGCGCCGACCGGGAGCACGGCGACCGCGCGCTCGCCCGCGAGGCCGCGCGCCTCCTCCCACGTCATCGCCGAGAGTTCCCAGACCGGCATGGTATGTTGTATACTCCGGGATACGAGAGAAGCCGTGTTCGCACCAGTCTCACCCGAGCGGCGGATCCGACCATGACCGACCAGCCCGTGTTCCAGCCTCCGGAGACCTTCAACATCGCCGACTACTTCCTCGACGACAGGATCCGGGAGGGGAAGGGGGAGCGCATCGCGCTGCGCACCGATGGCGGCGACATGACGTACGGCGAGGTGCAGGCGCTCGCCAACCGATTCGGGAATCTGTTGCGCGATGCGGGCGTCGAGCCGGAGCAGCGCGTCATCATCGCGCTACCGGACGGGCCCGAGTTCGTCGCCGCGCTGTTCGGGACGTTGAAGATCGGCGCGGTGGTCGTGATGGTCAACCCGTACCTGCGGCCGGACGCGATCGCGTACTTCTACGAGTACACACGCGCGAAGGTCGCGCTGGTGCACCGGGAGACGCAGGACGCGTTCGTGGAGGCGTCGGCCGGCGCGCGGCACCTGCGCGAGCTGCTCGTCGTGGGCGACGTCGACTTCGCCGCCCGCATCGCGGGCGCCTCGCCCGTGCTCGAGAACTTCCCGACGCACCGCGACGACCCGGCGATCTGGCTCTTCTCGGGCGGGACGAGCGGCCGGCCGAAGGCGGCGGTCCAGCCGCACGCGTCGTACGCCTACGCCACCGAGTGCTACGGCAAGCAGGTCGTCCGCTACACCGAAGACGACGTCACCATCTCCGTGCCGAAGCTGTTCTTCGGCTACGCGATGGGCGCCAACCTCTTCTTCCCGTTCTCCGTCGGCGCCACCAGCGTGCTCTTCGCCGAGCGGTCGACGCCGGAGACGCTCTTCGAGAAGATCGCGAAGTTCCGGCCCACGATCCTGATCAACGTGCCGACCATGGTGCAGCAGATGGTCTCGCACCCGGACGCGGCGTCGCAGGACCTGTCGTGCCTGAGGCTGGCGACGTCGGCGGGCGAGGCGCTGCCGGTCGAGCTGCACCGGCGGTGGGACGAGACGTTCGGCGTCGAGCTCCTCGACGGGCTCGGCACGGCGGAGATGTGGCACATCTTCATCACGAACCGCCCGGGCGAAGTCCGGCCGGGGACGCTGGGGAAGGCCGTGCCCGGGTACGACGTCCGCGTTCGCGACGACGATGGGCGCGACCTGCCGCCGGGCGAGGTCGGGTATCTGTGGGTGAAGGGCGGGGCGCGCGCGATCGGCTACTGGCAGCAGATGGAGCGGACGAAGCGTGCGTTCCGCGGCGACTGGTACGTCTCCGAGGACATGCTTTCCCGCGACGAGGAGGGGTACTTCACCTACCGCGGCCGCGCCGACGACATGCTGAAGGTGAGCGGGAAATGGCTCTCGCCGCAGGAGGTCGAGAACTGCCTGCTCCAGCACCCCTCGGTCGAGGCGTGCGCGGTCGTCGGCGTCGTCGGCGACGACGGGCTCACCCGGCCGCACGCGTACGTCGTCGCGCGCGACCGGGCGCCGGACCTCGCGGCGGCGCTCGCCGCCTTCGTCGGCGAGCGCCTCGAGTCGTACAAGGTCCCGCGCGAGTTCGTCTTCCTCGACACGCTGCCGCGCACCCATCTCGGGAAGGTCGACCGCGCCGCGCTGCGACGGTTCACGCCGTCGCAATAACACTCGTTAACCGGTCGCGCTGAGGCGCCCGCGCGGGCGGCCCTGCCCCGGCTTCCCTATTCGCGACATCGTCGGCGGCGCTTGGACGGGCTCCGGTGTCGCCCCCGCCTGCGCGATGGTCGGCGGCGCGTCGATGGGTTCCGGCGCGTTTCCCGCGTGCGCCGTGGTCGGAGGCGCCTCGATGGGGCCCGGTGCATTTCCGGCCTGCGCCGTGGTCGGCGGCGCGTCGACCGATTCCGGCGTCGCCGCAAGACGGGCCCGCGCGGTCTCCCCCTTCGCGGCGACGGCGCGCTCGTAAACGCGCTCGTAGTCGCGTACCATCCGCTCCCGGCTGAAACGCTCGACGGCCCGCTCGCGGCAGCGCTGCCGGTCGAATCGGTCGACCGGGCCGCCGGGTCGGATGACGTCGGCCATCTCGAGCATGCTCTCGACGATGAAGCCCGTCACGCCCGGCTCGACCACCTCGGGCACACTCCCCCTCGGGAACGCGACGACGGGGCAGCCGGAGAGCATCGCCTCGATCATCACCAGCCCGAACGGCTCGTTCCAGTCGATCGGCATGAGGAGCGCCCGCGCGTCGCGCAGCAGCGGAACCTTCACGTCCGTGCCGATGCAGCCGAGGTAGGTCACGTGCGGCTTCGCCAGCCGCGGGACGACTTCGCGCGCGCCGAACTCGCGGTCCACCTCGTGGATCTCGCCCGCCACGCGGATCGGGACGCCCGCGCGCTCCGCTGCGTCGATCGCCGTGTGCACCCCCTTGACCGGCGAGAATCGGCCGATGAAGCACACGTAGCCACGCGCCGTCGGCCGCCAGTCGAAGCGCGACGGGTCGAGGCCGTGGTGGATCACCTCCACGTTCGGGAGCGGCGTCTCCCGGCTCGCCTGGTCCGCCGAGATCGCCACGTACCACGCGTCAGGATGGTGGCGGTAGTAGTCCGAGAGCGAATCGACCTGTTCGTGGTGCAGCGTGTAGACCAGCGGCAGCTCGGGCATCAGCCGCCCGATCGCGAGCGCCGACGCGGAGTGCGCGTGGACGACGTCGTATCCCCCCTTCTCGGCGATCTCCATCGCCCACGCGACGTGGTTCAGCTCGGTGTACGAGTCCGGCGGCCATTCGGGCTCGGGGTAGAGCCAGCGCAGATCCGCCCGGGTCCACGAGTCGCCGGTCGCGAAAAGCGTCACATCGTGCCCCCGTTCCACCAGCCCTTCCGCAAGCTCGTAGACCACGAGCTCCGTCCCGCCGTAGTTCCGCGGCGGGACGGCCAGAAAGGGCGTCGACACCAGTGCAATCCGCATCCGTCTCCTCCTCGATTACTGCCGCCCGTCCGCGGACCACGCGGTGCGCGCCGCCACCGGCCCCGCGCGGCGGCCATGTCGGTGAGTGCCTGGAACCGAGCCGACTCGGTGCAACGAGCGTGCCCACGGGATGTTGCGCGAATTGGTGACGTGCGTTGTTTCTAAGTTGTTGTGACGAGTGTGCTTGGGGCGTGTTGCCGCTGGATGGAGTTAACGAATGTTCACGGCGCAGCCGGGGTGGGCCAGCCCGGTCAGGTTGCCAGGCGGGAGGGAGTCAGTTCGGCAGGCGACGAGGGAGGTGGTTCGAGCGGGCGAGCGTGCCCATTCGCACGACCATCGTCTCGGGCCGTTCATTGTGCGATTTAGAACTCGCCTCCGGGGTGCGCCGGATGCCGGCCCGGCCGACCCCGCCCCGGCACCCCTCGCCCCCGCCGGGGTATCCCCAGATTCGATCTAACTAACGTTAATACAACGACTTGACCTTCGGCCCCGACGCGCGGCGGATCGCGATGTGGCGCGCGCCGCCGAGGGGCCGGTTGGGGGAATGTCGAATGGCACGGATGAAGAAGTCCGGCGCCCGCGCCCGCGCGCTCGCCGCGGCGCTCGTGGCGACCGCGGCCGTCGCCGCCTGCGGCCCGAGGGGCGAGGAGATCGCGTACAGCGCGCTGAAGGAGCGGATCGAGGCGGGCGCCGTCGCGGAGGTGCGCGTCTCGCCGTACGAGATCGAGGCGGTGTCGACGGAGGCCGCGCGCCAGGCGGGCGCGCCCGACCGATGGACGGCGACGCCGGTCCCCGGGGACGACGGGCTGATCGAGCTTCTGGAGCGCCACGGCGTCGCCTACGACGGGGTGTCGATGAACCAGGGCGCGAGTCCGTGGGTCGCGATCCCGGTGATGCTGGGCGTGCTGCTCGTGATCGGCGGGATCCTGTACCTGCAGAAGCGCATGGCGCGGAAGGCGTCGGGCGTGGACGACATCCGGGTCAAGGACGCGGCGAAGGTGCGGCTCGGCGTCGACTTCGACGACGTCGCCGGCGCGGACGAGGCGAAGGAGGAGCTGGTCGAGGTCGTCGAGTTCCTGAAGCATCCGGAGCGTTTCGCGCGGCTGGGCGCGCGGATCCCGAAGGGCGTGCTGCTGGTCGGCCCGCCGGGGACGGGGAAGACGCTACTCGCGCGGGCCGTCGCCGGGGAGGCGGGCGTCCCGTTCTTCTCGATCAGCGGCTCCGAGTTCGTCGAGGTGTACGTGGGCGTGGGCGCGTCGCGGGTGCGTAAGCTGTTCGACCGGGCGAAGGCGAAGGCGCCGTGCATCGTCTTCATCGACGAGCTGGACGCGGCGGGGAAGAGCCGGAGCCACGGCGGCGTTGCCGGGAACGACGAACGGGAGCAGACGCTGAACCAGCTCCTGGTCGAGATGGACGGCTTCGACCCGAACAGCGGCGTGGTCGTGATGGCGGCGACGAACCGGCCGGAGATCTTGGACCCCGCGCTCCTCAGGCCCGGCCGCTTCGACCGTCAGGTCCTGGTCGACCGCCCGGACCGCCGCGGCAGGGAAGCGATCCTGCGCGTCCACGCGCGTCGGGTCCGGCTCTCTCCGGATGTCGACCTCGCCGAGGTCGCGCGGCGGACGCCGGGGTTCGTGGGCGCGGACCTGGCCAACCTGCTGAACGAGGCGGCACTCCTCGCGGCGCGGCGCAACGCCCCGGCGGTCACGATGGAGGACATCGACGCCGCCGTCGATCGGGTCGTGGCGGGGTTGGAGAAGAAGGGTCGGCTGATCCACGAGCGCGAGCGCGAGATCGTCGCCTACCACGAGGCGGGCCACGCGGTCGTGGCGGAGAGCGTGCCGGCGGCGGAGCCGGTCAAGAAGATCTCGATCGTGCCGCGCGGGATGGGTGCGCTCGGGTACATGCAGCAGCTCCCGGAGGAGCGTATGCTCTTCCAGGAAGACGAGCTGCACGACCGGCTGGCGGTGCTGCTGGGCGGGCGCGCGGCGGAGCAGGTCGTGTTCGGCAAGGTCTCGACGGGTGCGAGCAACGACCTCGAACGCGCCACGGACCTCGCGCGTCGCATGGTGTGCGAATTCGGAATGTCGGCGACGATCGGGCCGGTCGTCTACGCGCGTCAGGAGTCCCGCTTCTTGCATACCCGTGCCGAGTCCGGCGCCGTCGCGGCGAGCGAGGCGACGGCGCGCGAGATCGAGATGGAGGTGCAGGCGCTGGTCACGGGCGCGTTCGAGCGCGCGTGCCGGATCCTCGAGCGACGTCGCCCGGAGTTCGAAGCCGTCGCCCGTCACCTCCTCGAGCACGAGGTCATGGAGCGCGAGGATCTGCTCCGCATCCTCGAGGGGGCCCGCGCCGCCTGACTCCGGGCTGGCGCTCCGGCGCCCGGCGGATTACGGTGGGGGCCATGGAGACGGTCGAGCACGTCGTCGTGGGCGCGGGTCCCGCGGGGCTGCGCGCCGCCCAGGTCCTGGCCGAGGCCGGCCGCGAGGTGCTGGTCCTCGAGAAGAACGACGAGGTCGGGCCGAAGACCTGCGCCGGCGGCCTCACGCGCAAGGCGGTCGAGGAGCTGCGCGCGCTTGGGCTCCCGGAGGACGCCGGCGTCGCGCACCTCGCGCACGCGCTCTTCCCCGGCGCGGACCGCCTCGTCCCGCTCGAGGCGGAGCAGGCGGTGGTCCGCACTCTCTCGCGTCGGCGGCTGGGCGAGTTCCAGGCCGCGTGGACGCGCGCGGCGGGCGCCGAGATCCGGACCGCCGCGCCGGTCTCGCGGATCGACCTCGAGGCGCGGACCCTCGAGGCCGACGGCCGGAAGATCCGCTGGCGACGTCTGATCGGCGCCGACGGCTCGCGCTCCGCCGTCCGGCGCGCCCTCGGGCTCCCGTCCCCACGCGTCTACTTCGCCGCCGAGTTCAACATTCGCGGCCTCGCCCTCGAGCACCTATTCATCTCGAACGATTCGCCCGCCCTCGCCAACGGCTACTTCTGGATCTTCCCGCACGAGGACTACACATCGGTCGGCGCGGGCGTGCACAAGGCACTCGTCCCGCCTGCCGCCGTGCGCCCGTACATCGAGCATCGCATGGAGGCGATGGGGATCGACCCCGGCGACACGCCGTACGAGGGCGCCACGATCGAGATCGACCACCCCGGCTTCGATTTCCCCGGCGGCGTCCACCTGGTCGGCGACGCCGCCGGCACCGCCTCAGGCCTCACCGCCGAGGGGATCTACGCCGCGTTGATCACCGGCGAGGAGACCGCGCGCCGCATCTTGGACCCCGGCTACCCCAGCCCCAAGACGCAGGCCTGGCTGCGCCTCAAGCGCAAGCACGACGCAATCGCACGCGCCTGGATGCGCCGCCCGATCCGAGATCTCTGCTTCGCCGCACTCCCCGCCCTCTGCCGCTTCCCCCCAACCCGCCGCCGGATCTGCACCCTATTCCTGGACCCCTGAGCCCCGAGCCCTGAGCCGCGAGCCCCAAAGGGGCCACCCACTCCCCCCCACCCCCCCCCCCCCCCCCCCCCCCCCCCACCGACCCAACCCCTGGAATACCAGTTGCACCACCCCCGCGCCGGAGCGTGAGGGTGCGCCGCCAGGAGGCGGAGACGGTGCGACGATGGATCTGAACGAGCGTGCGTGCGACGAGGCGCACGCGGTGCCGGTCGAGCTGCGTCCGCTCGACCGCGGCTTCCTCCTGCGCCGTGTCGGCGAGCTGGTCGCGCTGGACGCCGCCGCCCGCGCCGAGCTGGGCGACGCCTACTCGCACGAGAGTTGGGGCCGCCGGGAGTTCCTGGCGGAGCGGCCGGCCAAGTGGCGCTACAGCGTCGTCGCGCTCGCCGGCGAGCGGCTCGCGGGGTTCGTGATCGCCTCGCGCGAGGGCGCGGCCGCGCGGCTGCACCGGCTCGCGGTCGCGCCCGAACTGCGCCAGCGCGGCGTCGCGGGGATGCTGGTCGCGGCGGTCGAGGCCGCGGCGAGGCGCGACGGCCTCGACCGGCTCGGGCTCAGCGTCGGATCCGACAACGCGTCGGCGCTCGCCTTCTGGTTACGACAGGGGTTCCGCCCGCTCGACGCCGAGGGGCATCAGGCCTACGCCGCAGAGCGCGGGCTCCAGGCCGCGGGCGACGCCGTGCTCGCGGGCGGCAGGCCCTACCGCATCCTCGAGAAGCGAATGGAGGAGGGATGATCGGCAAGAAGGAGCTCCGGGTGCTGGCCATCGGCGCGCACCTGGATGACATCGAGCTGGGGTGCGGCGGCACGCTCGTTCGCGCATCGCGCGCGGGGCACTGCATCCGCATGATCTGTCTGTCGGATTCCGCCTACACGAACTTCGATGGCGCCGTGCTGCGCACGCGGGAAGAGGCGCTGCGCGAGGGGCTCGCCGCCGCGGAGGCGCTCGGGTGCGGCGAGCTCGAGATCCTGGACTTCCCCACCAAGGACATCCCCGACGACTCGCGCGTCGTCGAGGCGCTCGACGCGCGCATCTCGGAGTTCAAGCCGGACGTGATCTTCACGCACTGGCCGTTCGACACGCACCAGGCGCACCGGGGCGCGGCGCTCGCGACCATCGCCGCCGCGCGTCGCCACAACACGATCCTGATGTACGACCCGGTATTCCCCGCCGGCCGCTCCTTCGTCGGGTTCCGGCCGCAGGTCTACATCGACATCACCGACGCGATCGACGGCAAGCTCGAGTCGCTGCGCAAGCATGAGTCGCAGTACCGCAAGTACGGCGACCAGTGGATCGAGGCGGTCCAGGCGCGCGCCCGATTCCGCGGCTACGAGATGGGGACCGCCTTCGCCGAGGCGTTCGAGGTGGTCCGCATGGAGATGCAGCTGTGAACGACGTCGCTCGCGGCCGCGTCGTGACCATCCACCAGCCCGAGCACCTGCCGTGGCTGGGCTTCTTCTCGAAGCTGGACGCCGCCGACCTGATGGTCTCGCTCGACGTCGTGCCGTTCCGCAAGAACTACTTCCAGAACCGCAACCGCGTCCTCGGCCCCGATGGCGGGGCCCACTGGCTCACCGTTCCGGTCCGGCTCGACGACCACCTGGCCGGCCAGATCCGGCTGGTGCCGATCGCCGAGGACGGCCGCTGGCGCCGCAAGCACCTCCGCACGCTCGAGCACCGCTACCGTCGCCATCCGCACTTCGATGAGGTGTTCGGGCGCATCGCCCCGATCCTCGAGGACGAGTGGGATCGAGTCGCGGAGCTTAACCACGCGCTCATCGACGCGCTGAAGGAGACGCTCGGGATCGCGACGCCGATCGTGCGGGCATCGGAGCTCGACGTCGCCGGCTCCCGCAGCGAGCTCCTCGCCGCGATCTGCCGGCGCGTCGGCGCCGACGTCTACCTCTCCGGCCCGTCCGGCCGCGACTACCTCGACCCCACACCGTTCGAGGCCGCCGGGATCCGCATCGCGTACCACGACTACGAGCACCCCGTCTACCCCCAACGCGGGAGCGACGGCTTCGTGTCACACCTCTCGGTGCTGGACCTGCTCTTCAACTGTGGGGCGGAGAGCGGGGAGATCGTACGCGCCGGCCGGCGCATCGCAGCGCCGGCGTAGGTCACGCCGCCGGGCGCCGGCCCCGCTACGCCGCCGCGCGGCGCCCCACCCGGGCGGGGATGCGCACCGTGAACGTGCTCCCGCGCCCGAGCGTGCTCTTCACGGTGATGTCGCCGCCGAGCAGGCGGGCGAGCCGGCGGCTCACGCCGAGCCCGAGCCCGGTTCCGCCCACGCCGCGCGTCGAGCCCTGCTCGACCTGCCAGAACGGTTCGAAGATCTTCTCGAAGTGCTCGGGCGAGATCCCGATCCCCGTGTCGCGGACCTCCATCACGATCATGTCGTCCTCGATCGCGACGCGGACGTCGATCCTGCCCCGCTCCGTGAATTTCACGGCGTTCGAGAGGAGATTGCGCAGGATCTGACGGAGCTTGTCCGGGTCGGTCGCGACGGTCGCCGGGGAGGACGGCCGGTCTGCCTCCAGCACGAGCCCTTTCTCCCTTGCCTGCGACGTCGCCGTGGCGACGACCTCGTCGGTCACATCGCGCAGGTCGACCTCCTCGATCACGACCTCCTCGGTCCCGGCCTCTGCGCGGGAGTAACTGAGCACCTCGTCGATCAGCTCGCGGAGGTGCCGCGCGCTCGCGACGATCCGCTGGACCGGGCGGCGGTCCTGCTCGGGAAGCGGCTCCGGTACGCCCATGAGCAGCAGGTCGGCGAAGCCGATGATCGCGTTGAGCGGCGTGCGCAGCTCGTGGCTCATGACGGCCAGGAAATCGCTCTTGGCCTGGCTCGCGACGACGGCCGCCTCGTATAGGCGCGCGTTGTCGACGGCCAGGCCGATTCGCCGGGCCAGCTCCTCGGCCAGGACCAGGTCGTCGGGGCCGTAACGGCCTTCGCTCTTCGTGATCGCCATTGTGATCGCGCCGAAAGTCTGACCCCGGGCGACGAGCGGGACGAGCATGAGCGAGCGCGGCCGCAGCTGCAGCCACAGCTCGTAGACGACCTCGTTCTCGGCGTACGACCGGATCCACTCGTCCGATACGTCGGGGAGGAGGATCGACCGCCCGGCGGCCAGCTCCCGCACGACCCCGTTTGCCCAAATGTCTGGCGCCGCGCGGCGGAACTCCTCGAGCAGCGGGTCCCGCTCCGGGTGCCGCGTCGCCGCCGCCATCCGCACGACCTCGGTCCGGTCGGGCGTGATGACGTCGATGAAGCACTCGTCGGCCCGGTGTTCGACCACGAGCCGGACCAGGTTCTGCAGGGTGCTGCGGATGTCGAGCGATTGGGCGAGGATCTCGCCGGCGTCGGCCAGGAAGCGCTCGGCCAGCTTCTCGCGCGTGGCCTCGGTGATGTCGAAGAAGATGACGACGGCGCCCGCGATCCCGTCCTCGGGGCTCTGGATCGGCGCCGCCTTCACCTGGACGCGGATCGTGGAGCCGTCGTCGCGGAGGAGGGCGAGTTCCTCGTCCCAGATCCACTCGCCCCGCAGCGCCCGCATGACCGGCCACTCCGCCTGGGGCACCGGCCGGCCGGCGGTGTCTAGGAGCTGGTCCTCCGCCCACATCGCCTCGATCGGCGCGCCGTCGATCGTGCGGCCGATCATCCGCTCGGCTTCCGGGTTCGCCAGCGTGACGGTCCGCGCGGTCGCGTCCACGAGGATCACGCCCGCGGGGATCTTGCGGATCACGGTCTCGAGGCGACGTCGCTCGATCGCGGCCTGCATCTCGAGACGCGCGCGCTCGCGCTCGGCCGCTGCGCCCGGCGCCGCGCCCGCCGACGACGCCGCGGCGAGGAGCGCGATCCCGAGGAGGACCGCGCCGAGCGCTCCGGCCAGCGCCCGCGGCGCCGTGTTCCACACGGTCTCGAGCTCGACCGCGCCCCGAACCGCGCCGGCCAGCAGGAGCACGCCCAGCACCGCCGCAAGCGCGGCCGCGACCCACCCCACGCGGGTCGCCCTGGCCCATCGCGGGCGGCGCGCCGTGGTCGTCGGGCGACGCATCGGCCTCCTCGGCTCCGGGGGTGCATTCTCGGCCGGCGGCCAGTCACGCACTCCGAGCGCGCACTCGCCGTGCCAGTGGGGTGGAGGCCGTGATCAGTACTTCGCCAGCGACGGATCGACCTCATCGGCCCACGCCAGGATCCCGCCCTTCAGGTTCCAGAGCCGCGTGTAGCCTGCCTCGCGGAGCCGCCTCAGCACGATCGCGCTCCGACCGCCGGTCTTGCAGTGCAGGACGATCTCCGCGTCGCGGTCGAGCTCGCCCAGCCTCGCATCGATCTCCCGCATCGGGATCAGCCGCGCGCCGTACGGCTCCAGGTTCGCGATCTCCCACTCGTGCGGTTCGCGGACGTCGACGATCGTGAGGGCGTCGCCCCGGTCGAGCCGCTCCTTCAGCTCCGCCGGCGTGATCTCCGGGAGCGACTCCGCGCCTGAGGCCGGCTTGAGTCCGCAGAACGCCTCGTAATCGATCAGCTCCGTCACGGTCGGCCGGTCGCCGCAGACCGGACAATCGGGATTCCTGCGGATCCGCACCTCGCGGAATCGGAGCGCCAGCGCGTCGAAGAGGACGAGCCGGCCGACCAGCGAATCGCCGGCCCCCAGGATCCATTTGATCGCCTCCAGCGCCTGCAGCGAGCCGATCACCCCCGGCAGCACTCCCAGCACCCCGGCCTCTCCGCAGCTCGGCACCAGCCCCGGCGGCGGCGGCTCCCGGAAAAGGCACCGGTAGCACGGCCCGTCCTTCGCGGCGAACACCGACACCTGCCCCTCGAACCGGAAGATCGAGCCGTAGACGTACGGCTTCCCCGACAGCACGCACGCGTCGTTCACCAGGTACCGCGTCGGGAAGTTGTCCGTGCCGTCCACCACGAGGTCGTAGTCCGCGAACAGCTCGAGCGCGTTCTCGCTCGTCAGCCGCACCGGGTGCGGCACGACCTCGATGTGCGGGTTGACATCCGTCAACCGTTCGATCGCGGCGTCCAGCTTGGGCCGCCCGATGTCGCTCTCGCCGAACAGGACCTGCCGGTGCAGATTCGTCTCGTCGACGACGTCGAAGTCCACGAGCCCGATCCTTCCCACGCCCGCCGCCGCCAGGTACAACCCGACCGGCGAGCCGAGCCCGCCCGCGCCGACCACCAGCACCCGCGCCGCTTTCAGCCGCAGCTGCCCCTCGAGCCCGACGTCGGGAAGGATCAGATGCCGCGCGTAGCGCAGGCGCTCGCGGTGGGTGAGGTCGGGGGTGGTGGTGCGATCTATGGGCATCGAGACCTCCTCGGTGGAGTCGGGGGTTCTGGGTGAAAGGTAGTGGTGTTGGTTGATATGGGGAATCGGGTTGGGGGGCTGGTGGTTCCGGGGGAGGTGTCGGGTGTTAGGTGTCAGGGCTCAGGGCTCAGGGCTCGGGGCTCAGGACTCAGGGCTCGGGGCTCGGGGCTCGGGGCTCGGGGCTCGGGGCTGCTGCCCGTCGGGCGACGGCGCTCGCTAGGGGATTGACGGGAGGGCGGCTGCGCGCCTGGCGGACGGTTCCTCCCGGCCGACGACTACGAGCCGGCGGGCGCTCGCCGGCCTTTTCGTCCCGATTCGCTATTGCGTTTGCATGTTCGGATGGGACAGGTGCCGTCCTCTCGACAACCGTAACGCCGCGTCCGATAACACGTTACATCCTGTCCCCGCAACCCATCGCGCTCTGTCTGCAGAAAGTGTTGGTCCCGGGTCACCGCGGCGGTCGTTGCCTTCGCCACCGCAGCGCGGCGATCGCGCCTCCTCCGCCGGCGGCTGCGTTGCCCGCCGCCCACCCCATGGCCGCCCGCTCGAACCGCTGGTCCCGTCGACCAAAGTGCACCCAGATCGCCATCGCGCAGACGATTGTGCGATTCGGTGGATTATTTCCACCCAAGTGCACCCTCGCCTGGGGCGCTGGATTTCAGTGTGCGATTGGGTGGAAATATTCGACCCAAGTGCACCACGAGCGCGGAGAGCCCGTCGCGGGTGCAGTTGGGTGGAGTCGGCGGCGCTGGCAGGAGCCGCGGGTCGCTCGTCCCGCGCCTCGAAAGAGCCACCCGCCGCCCGAAGGCTCGGCGCCCCCCGCGGCCGCAGGCCGCCGCCCCCGCCGCGCGCAGCGCCGGCCCCTCCCC
>CALBZE010000140.1 GCA_937889645.1 uncultured bacterium | reverse complement strand
CCCAGCGCGGCGCGCCCGCTTCTCGGCGGCGCCATGGTCCTGGCCGCCGCGGCGCTATGGGCCACGCTCGGCCTCTTCGCCCGCGCGCTCTACGCCGTGGGCGTGACGCCGCTCGAGGTCGCGAGCGTCCGGGCGACGATCGGGGTCGTCGGAATCGGGCTGTGGATGCTCGTGCGACGTCGCCCGACGACCCGCCCGGGGCGCGACATCCTCTTCTTCGCCGCGTACGGCTTCCTCGGGATCACGCTCTTCCAGTTCGCGTACTTCGCGACGATCGAACGGACGACGGTCGCGGTCGCGGTCGCGCTGCTCTACACCGCACCGGCGTTCGTCGTCGTGCTGTCGTGGCTCACCGGCCGGGAGCCGATGGACGCCGCGCGACTCGTCACGCTCGGGCTCGTGCTGTCCGGCACGTTTCTGGTGACCGGTGCGGTCCGGCTGATCGTGACCGGCGCGGCGACGGTCCCCGCGGCCGCCGTCGCCTTCGGCCTCCTGTCCGGGTTCTCCTACGGACTGTACACCCTGCTCGGCAAGCGGGCGCTCGACCGCTACGCCCCGCTCGAGACGGTGTTCTATCCGCAGATCTTCGGGGCGCTCTTCCTGGCGCTCGCCGCGCCGCCGTGGCGGCCGATCCTCGCGCACCCGGACCAGCTCCCGATCTTCCTCTTGCTCGGGATGCTGCCGACGGCCGTCGCGTACGTCCTCTACATCGGCGGGCTGCGTCACCTGGCGGCAGGGACGGCGAGCCTCCTGGCCTCGGCGGAACCGGTCATCGCCGCGCTGCTCGGGGCGACGGTGCTGGGCGAGTCGCTCGGGGCGGAGCAGGTGGTGGGGATCGGCCTCATCGTCGGGGCGGGCGTGCTGCTCACGCGACGTCGCACCGTGGAGCCGTCCAACGTTTCGGCGACGTCGCGCGTCTGAACAGGGTGCGAGGACTCACCCGCGGGGTGCGGTCCGGGATGCGGCCCGGGCCCACCCCGCATTTTTTCTTGCCGTGCGGCCGGCGGGGCCCGGGGCGCCGACGGCATGGCCCGCGGCGCGCCCGGGGGCCCGGGCGCCAACGGAGCCGCGCCACGTGCGACGTCACACCGCCTCCAGCATCGCCTCGCCGGTCCGCTCCTCGCGGACCACGCTCGCGCCGGTGCGCTCGTCGTACTCGACGCGGATGACCTGGTCGAGCCCTTCGCGGATCGTCTCGATGTGGGTGATGAGGATGACCTGCTCGAAGCGGTCGCCGAGGCGGTGGAGGAGCTGGATCACGTTGTCGCGGCGCTCGAGGTCGAGCGAGCCGAAGACCTCGTCCAGGATCAGGACGGAGAGCGGATGCCCCGCGCGCTCGGCGATCATCTGGCTGATCGCGAGCCGCAGCACCAGGTTCGCCACGTCCTCCTCGCCGCCGCTGATGACCGGCTTCTCTTCCCCTTCGTCCAGGACGAGGATGTTGTAGTTCTCGTCGATCTCGAGCGACGTGTAGCGCCCGTCCGTGATCTGCGCGAGGAACGTGCTGGCGAGCTGGCCGAGCTCGGGGCGGACGCGGGCGTTCAGCTCGGCACGGAGCTGGCTGAGCGCGGCGTCCAGCTCGTTGTGGTGCCGCAGCTCGCTCTCGAGCGACGCGAGCTGGGCGCGACGCTCCTCGTAGGCGGCGAGGGCGCGGATGGCGGCCTCGAGGGCCTCCTCCGCGGCCGTGAGGAGGCCGCGCACCTCCGTCGCGCGCAGTTCGGCGCGACGCACGGCGTCGGTCGCCTCGTCGAACTCGGTGCGTAGGCGGAGGAACTCTTCCTCGCTGAAGTCGAGTTCGGCGCGGCGGCGCTCCAGCTCGGCGATGCGCTCGGCGGCGCGGGCGGAGCGAGCGATCGCGTCGTCGCGCTCCTTCTCGCGGGCGGCGCGTCCTTCGACGACCTGCTCGAGACGGCTCGCCCGGCGCTCGATCGCGCGCAGCTCTTCGAGGCGCGCCTCGGCCTTGCGATGGCGCTCGCGGTCGTAAGCGGCGGGGATCGCGGCGAGCTCGGCGCGGATCTCCGCGAGTTGCTTCTCGCGATCCGCCTGCTCCCCGCGCAGGCGCTCGAGCTCCTTGATCGCGTCCTCGCACCGGGCGACGCGCCGGTTCGCTTCCTCGACCGCGCGCTGCGCCTCTGCGCGCGCGGCCTCGGCCGTGACGAGTTCATCCGGCTTCTTCGCCTCGAGCTGGTCGAGCCGGTGCTTCAGCCACTTGCCGTCCTGGACGAGCGTGTCCCACTCGTCGCGAAGCCGGCCGACGACTGCATCGAACTGCGCGCCGAGCGGCCGCTCGCAGGTGGGACAGGTCCCGTCGGGCCCGGCCTCCTCGAGCTGCCGGACCTGTTCCTTCAGCTCCCGGGCCCGCTCCCGATACGTCTCCAGTTTGGTGCGCGTCTCCTCACGGCGCTGGACCCACTCGCTTTGCGCAGCCTCGACCGCCTTTTCGGCCTCGGCGAGCCGGTCCCGCGCCGCGGCGAGCTCGGAGCGGTACTTCTCGAGGTACCGAGGCGCCTCTTCCAGCTTCTCGAGCCGCCGGGCCGCGGCCTCGAGATCCCGCGCGAGCGTCCGTTCGGTCTTCTCCAGCCCGCTCCGTCGCTCGGCGAGCCGGGCGAGCTCGGCGAGCTCGGCGCACTCCTGCGCGACCGTCGGCAGCTCGGCGAGCGCCTCGCGGAGCGGCGCCAGCTCGGCCGCGGCCTCGGCGATCCGCTCCAGCTCGGCCTCGGCGCGGGCACGGTCCCGTTCGGCCACGTCGCGCTCGCGCCGGGCGACGTCGAGCCCGTGGTCGATCTCGCGCGCCTGCTCCCGCGCGCGTTGCACCGCCTCCCAACGGGGGAGGAGTTCGGCGCGACGGGCCTCGGCGTCGGTCACGGCGGTTTCGGCGTCCCGGAGCGCGGCGAGGGCTTCCTTGCGACGTCGCTCCGCGGCCTTCCGCTCCTCCTCGAGCGTGGCCGGGTCCGGGAGCCCCGCGCGCAGCCCCTCGATCTCGTGGCGCAGCTCGTTCCGGCGCGCACGCGCCATCTCCTGGGCGACGCGAAGCCGCTCGTAGCCGAGCACCTGCCCCAGGAAGCGGCCGCGCTGGGCGGCGCCCATCTGCGCCAGGAACTGGAGCTCCTTCTGCCCGGTGAAGTAGGTGTTGAAGAACTCCTCGCGGCTCATCCCGAGCCGGCCCTGGAGGTACTCCGTGACGCCGCCGAGCGACGTCGCCACGGGCGAGGTCCCGCCGTCCAGGAAGACTTCCGCGTTGTGCAGCGTGCGGACGACGCGATACTCGTGGCCGGCCAGCTCGAAGGTGAGCTCGACCTCGACGCGGCTGCGCCCCGGCGCGCGGGAGAAGCGGATCGTGTCGTTCGTGCCGCGCGCCGCCGCCGAGCCGTAGATCGCCCACGCGATCGCCTCCAGGATCGTGCTCTTCCCCGCCCCGTTCGGGCCGATGATCCCGGTCAGCCCGGGGCGGAACACGACCTCGGTCTCGGCGTGCTGGCGGAAGTTGAGGAGGCTCAGGCGGACGAGGCGCATGTACGAGAACGGTTCGGTTCGGGAATCCGATCCAAGATACGCCCGCGGTTCTACGCCGCCAACGCCGTGGCCGGTTGCGGACGGGTGCGGGCTACCAACGGATCAGCGGCGTAGCGGCGTCCGCGGCGGGCATTCGGCTTGCCGCGCGTGTATGCGCGGGCGGACTCCTACCGCATCCACATGCACCACGAGGCGGGTCCAATTAGTGAACTGTACGGTTTAGTATTGCAATTGCCGGCGCTATGCGCGGCGAGAGAGGTTGGGTGGCGCAACAATTAGTGAACCGGACGGTTCAGTATTGTTATCATCCCCGCGGTTTGCGGCGGACACCACGACGGCGACGGTCGCGGACCCCGCCCTTACGCCGGGGCCTCAATCGCCTTCCACGACCCGCGACTCGACCAGCGCGTCCTCCGGCTCACCGCCCGCCGCCTCGGCCATGTACCGGTCGGCGAGGGCGACGAGCCGCTCGACTTCGATCTCCGCCGACGAGCGCTGCCAGTGCTTCGTCAGGAAGTTGCGCACCTCCTCCTCGAGCGTGAGCCGCCGCCCCGGGGCTCCTACGCCCACGATTCGGTGCACCTCCGGCCGCCGCGGATCGAGGTGGAAGTGCAGCGCCCGCGCCTTGTACTCGCGGATCTGCTGGTGGTCCAGCGCGCGGAACAGCTCGCGCGGCACGTCGGTGATGACGAGGCGCACGATCTTCCCCTCGATCCCGTCCGGGATGCTCTCGACGAGCGCGCGGATCTTGGCGTTGATTTCGGATGGCTCCAAGTATCGCCCCGGGGTTGGCGCCGGCGATGCCGGTGCGTCGGAGGTCGCCGGCGCTCCGGACGACGTCGCGGGGGGCTCCGCGCCGGGCCGCCCACCGACGACCCGCAGCGCGGAGAACCGCGGAAGATCGATCACCGGCCGCGACGGCAGCGGGTGGAACGTCGCCTTCTTCGACTCGGTGTCGTAGGTCAGGAAGCCCTTCTCGCTGGACGCCTCCTCCCAGATGTTCGTGGAGGTCCGCTCGATCCCGCCGGCGTACCACATGTTCGGCGCGAGTTCGGTCGCGATGTGGTAGTGGCCGAGGGCGACGTAGTCCCAGCGCTCGGGCCGGATCTCGCTCGCCTCGACCTTCACGCCGCCGTACTCGGTCACGTAGCGCAGCTTCTCCTCCGCACCGCCGCCGGCGACGGTGCCGTGCAGCATCAGGATGTTGACCGCGGCGTCGGGGTCCGGCTCGAGCGCGATCCGCTCGCCGCTGGCGAGGGCGTTGTGGGGAAGGCAGAGGACGGTGGCGTCCAGCTCCTCGAGGTGGACGGCCCGCGCGTCCTGGTCGACCACGGTCACGCCGGGGATCTCCGCGAGCAGTCGCAGGATGCTCCCCGTCTCGACTGCGCGGGGCGAGTCGTGGTTCCCGGCGATGACGACGACCGGCGCCTCGGGGAGGCGCGCACGCAGCCGCGCGAACTGGCGGAACGCGTCCGCGATCGCCGCGTTCGACGGGCGGACGGTGTGGAAGACGTCGCCTGCCACGAGGACGAGGTCCGGCCCCAGCTCGACGATCCGGTCGAGCGCCGCGCGGAACGCCTGGGCGACGTCGCGCTCGCGCGCGTTGATCCCGCCCGGCGCGAGCCGGTGGTAGGCGCGGTAGCCGAGGTGCAGATCGGCGAGGTGGGCGATGAGCATCGGGACCGTGGATTCGTCTAGCGCAGCCGCGCGGCGTGTGACGCGTGCGAATCTACTGGCGCGGGCGCGGCGGGCCAAGGTTTGGAGCGGGCCGAAGTCGGGCGGGCGCGGCCATCTGCGAGGGCACGCGACCGGGAAGGCTCGTGAACGGACGGCAGGCGGGGGGCCGGGCGAGTTCGTGCCGCGGTTCGGGCGGGTCAGGTGGTGAAGCGTTGGTGGCGACGAGGCAGGCATCGACGCTGGGCGGGTGGGGGTGTTGGGTGGGGGTGACCAATGAGCGGGTGGGGGTGACCAACCATCGGGTGTGGGAACCGAGCGGCGAGGGCGCCGGGCACGTGTAGAAACTGCGCACGCATCGCGCAGAATCGCGAGACTCGTTCAGTTTCTACAAATATCGTGGCAAACCGCACACGATGGACGCCGGTCGGGCCGGAGTGTGTTGCGATGCCACATTAGCGGGGGAAAACTGCACACGGTTCGGATTATTCGCCGACGAGTGTGCAGTTTCTACATCGCCGTAGGCCCGCCCTGCTGCTTGCGCCCTCGCCCGCCGTACTACCTGCGCCCACGCCCGCCGTATTACCTGTGTGGGTTCTCTAAACTTTGTCGCCGAATCTCTCTAAATTCTGTCGCGTCCTG
>CALBZE010000139.1 GCA_937889645.1 uncultured bacterium | reverse complement strand
CTCGACCCAGCGCCTTACTTCGCTCGACTCATCGGACACCACCTTGCCGGCGCAGGCTGGCGACGACTGGCGGCTGCTCGCCCTCGTCCGCCGCCTTCACCCCGGCCTGCACGGCACGCAGCAGCCGTTCGATCGCGTCCATCGCCTCGCTCCCCTCCTGCAGCACGCGCTTGGGGTCGAGGTCCCGTGCATCGCACGTCTCGAGGAACTCCCCGAACTCCCGCACCACATGCCCGAGCCGGTGGGCGAGCTCGACATCCGTGAGCGGTGCCGGCTCTTCGCGGCCGAGCGCGCGACGGAAGAGGCTGTCGAACCAGAGATGGAGCTCGCGGAGGACCGGCCGCGCATGCGGCCGCGCGGCGAGGACGTCAACCAGCATCTCGATGCGATCCAAATCGTTCCTCGTCCCCGTGCCGTCCGGATCGTCCGCGTCCATCGGGTGGCGAGCCATGCGGTAGACGTGGGACAGCGAGAGGTTGAGCGCGTGGGCGACAACCTTCGCTCCCACCGTGTCGATGATCCGCCGCATCAGCTCGTGCGTCTCGTACATGCCAATCTCCGCCGCTCGATTGGTTAGGCCCGCCGCGTCCGCGCGTCGTATCGTGGACGCATGGGCTTCGTACGTGTGTCTGATATTCTCCCCGCCGTGTTGGCGGAAATCGCGCGGTCAGGCGGGGACCCGAATCGCCTCGGCCTCGCCGGCGAGTTCCTCGAGCTTCGCCATGAGGCGCTGGCCTTCCGCGAGAGCCTCCGGGAATCCGACCGTGCGGAGGAGGTTCGAGATGTCCGTTTTCCGGATCTTCGCCAGCAGTCGAATCGCTTCCTTCTCGGAGGCCGTGACCGCGATCGCGACCTGCTCGGTACGAGGCTCTTGATTCTCCATGGCGACCCGTCCATCTTGCGGGATTAAGCGCGAAACGGCGCAATGAATGATGCCGTGACGGTTACATGGTAACACTAGTAGTTACGCCTGTCAAGGGGGTTGTGGCCGGATTGGTTACACCAAAGAAACCGATAGGGTTACGCACGATCGGCGAGCGTCTTCGTTGGGTCATCGAGGAACACCTCGGCACCACCCAAACTGAATTTGCCCACCGGATCGGGGTGAAACGGCCGCAGCTCTCCCGCTGGATCAACAACCCAAACCGACCGCCGAGTGAGGAATACGTCCGCAGGATAGCCGCGGAGGCAGGCATCTCACCCGCCTGGCTCCGTTATGGGGTCGGGAGTCCGATCGGAGAGGAGCCTGAGGCTCCGGAGCCCGAGGCTGAAATCGTTATCGGCTCCTTCGACGGCGTTGCGCGGCACCTCGGGGGCATAGCGCCGCCTGGTCAAGAAAAGCTCAGAAAGCTCGATGCACTCGAGGCTATCGCTGATTACTACCGGGCTATTGGGGAGCGACTGCCCCACGACTGGTGGGAACTCAAGCGACGCGTGGAGAACGATGAGCTATGAGCTTGATGACGAGTACGTGCTCGGCTCCGCGGCACGTGTAATCGATGCCGCACGGCGACTCGTTCCCTGGTATGCCGGCGACTTTTCGCCGATGCATACCGCCGATGTTTCCGAGCTCCTCAAACGATCGACCTGTTTTCTTTCCATTCGCCCATTCCGCTCGGACGCGGTCGCCTTTACGCTACCGCCGATTCGGGGAAGGTACATCATCGCGGTAAACCGAGATGCTCGGCGCACCGATCGGCAGTTCGCCATCCGGCACGAGGTGGCGCACGTGCTCGCGGGAGACGTGGAGGAGACGATCTTCCTGAGCGAAGAGGGCTATCAGTCAGCGCCAGAGCGCATCGCCGACCTCTTTGCTCTGGCGGATCTCGTGCCAGGATGGTTCCTCAAGCACCTTCGGCGGGAACGGGTGTCGTGGCGCGCGATCCTGGAAGAGGTCCGCGGCGCGATCCAGACCTATGCGGAGGATTGGCCCTGTGACCGTCTCGAGGATCGAGCCCGGCTGAGGCTGCGGCTCTACCGGGAACGGGGGATATGAGTACAGCTACCGCGAGAGCAACAACATGCTAACGGTCTTGCTCGTCCTCGGCTTTGCCTTGGTCCTGTGGCGATTGTGGCAAGCAGAGCAGAGGATCAAACGACTCTACCGATTGGTGACAGAGGCCGACCGGCGGATTAGCCGGAGGCTGTGGGAATTCACGCACGCGATTGACGATATCCTTGGTCGCGTCCACGAGATCGAGTGGAACACAGCCCCGTTAGCTCTTGCCAACGTCGATGAGAAGGTAACAGAGCTTCGCCGCGAGATCGGGCGCGAGTGGGCTGATCGGGTTCCTACGACCGAGAATCCTGACGCGGTATTGCCGTCGGACGATTGGTGGCAGTCGACTCGGTGATCTTCAACGAAGGGACGGCCTTCGATAGACCGAAGGTCGGCCGCGCTCCCAAGAACCCCGTGCCGAAGACCGGGCGCGTGCACCGAACCTGGGACCAGTGCCAGGGAGATCGCGCGTTGCGCTCCCGTTCCAACGGCGGGCAGCTGCCGTGAGCCACAACATGCGCGAGGATTGCGAGCTCCTGCTGCTCAGCACTCCGGGTCCTTCAACCGAATGTTAATCGAAGGTGATCCAAAGCCGGAGATGAGGCTAGCTCTCCCAGGATCGCAGCGCGTCCGCGTAGCTGAGGGCGTCCAGCTTGTGCTCGGAGGGCTCGGGCTGGGCCAGCACGAGATGAGCGAGCGCGGCCGCGGCGGCGAGCGAGGAGCGCGCGGCCAGCAGCTCGAGCTCGGCTTCGAGCGGGAACGGCCGGGAGTCGAGCAGCGCCGTGAGCCGGCGGTGCCCGGCGACGGCGACGCGGGCCACGTCCTCGGCCCACTCCGCGAGAGCGGGGCCGGCGCTTGCGATCTCGTCGGCCGCGCGGATCAGGGAGACCACCGGGCGCACAGACTGCCGGATCGCCTCGCGCGCGACGGTCTCCGGGTCGGGGGCCGCTACCGTGGCTGTGGCTGCGCTCCGCATCGAGGACCTCTCGGTGTACGGGAGAGGAGAGGACCGTGCTCTTGAAGATCGAGCCTGGCGGCCGGCGCCGCAAGATGAACGATGGGGCTGGGTGGACCCCGGAGGAGGAGGCGTTCTTCGACCGCTTCCTGCGGATCTGCGAGGCCCGCGGCATCGGCCCCTGGCGCCTCGCGCAGCTCCTCGAGACCTCGCCGGGGACGGTGCACCCCTGGTTCGCGCGCCGGGCAATGCCGGGCGGCAAGTACATGATCCGATTGCCCAAGATCCTCGGCGTCGATGGTCACTGGCTGTTGACGGGCAAGGGGAGGCCGTGAGCAACTCCCGGTGCTGCCCGCCTTGCAGTTGGGCTCTTCCGGCGCGTAGTATGACACCACCCCGGCTCGCCACCGCCACGGCCGACAGAATACTCAAATCGGCCTGAAATCGCACGTTACCCGAAGCCACGCCGGACAGTCATCGGCGTGGGCGCTTCCGATCGGTGCCCGGACAGATAGCCTGGACGGCAGTGTCCACTGCGTTGGAAGCAACAGCGCAATCCCATGAACGAATCACGGTACAGAAGTCTGGATCCGTTCGAGCTTGAGAAGGCGGTCATCGATGACTTCGCCGCTGCGCTCCAGAAACGCGGAGCCAGGGTCGTCCACGATGGGCGCCCCGGTCGGCCGGATGGCGTGATCGAGCTCGACGACTTCGTGATCGTGGTGGAGGTAGCCTCGCGGAGCGGCGCCGACGCGGCCAGCGAATACCTCGCCATCCGCGACCACCGCGAGTTGATCGAGCGAGAGGCCGGGAAGCCCGCGCACCTCCTATTCTCCTGCTGGGCCACGCCAGACCGAATCATTCGCGCCGTAAGGGAGGAGAACAGTACCCGCGCCGCAGATGGGCGCAAAGGCCGCTCCCTCTTTCTCGACCTGCGGTCCCTTGAACCGGTGCTGAAGCGCCTCGCGCAAACGTCGAAAGACCGTTTCCCCGCTGAACGGTGGGACGCGTGGTTCGAGAAGTGGGAGGAGATCGGCGACGATATCATGGCGCTCGAGAAGCTCCAAGAGACGGTCTTCGCCGAGGACGACCTCATGCGTGGCTTCGTTGCCGAGAGGGTACGTCAACGCGCCCAGCTCGAACAGGAGGCTCTCCGCAGCGACATCCAACGACTCGAGAATCTTCTGCGGCACCGGAACGTGACCGGGATCGCCGCGATGAAGGCGCTCGTCTATATCATGTTCGTGAAACTGTACGAGGAGAAGCGGGAAGCGCGGGGCCAGGAGAATCGCTTTACTCAAGAAGGATTTGCCGAGTACAAGCGCTCCCTCTCAGCGCACGATCGCAAGGCCTACAAGGACCGGACCCTCCAGCATCTGCTCGAGAAGGAGATCGGCCTCGACCCCGATATTGAGAGTGCCGGGATCCTCGACGGAGTCGTCCTGCCGCGTCAGATAAATGACGAGCTCGTGGGAGAAAGAATTTTGCCCGTGCTCGACCGTTACCGATTCCGAGGAACCCATCTCGACGCCCTCGGTGCCGTCTTCGAGGCAATCGCGCGCCGGGCGGAGAAGGACACGAGAATCGGCCAATTTTTCACCCCGGAGCCTATCGTCCGCTTCGCTGTCGATATCGCTCGCCCAGGGCCGGAGGAAGTCGTCCTGGATCCGGCAGCCGGGACCGGCCGCTTTCTAACGTTCAGCATGGAGGCCATGCGGGACCGCGCCGAGGAAGTCAGCGGGAAGCGACCCGAGGACGTGATCGAGTCGATCCATGCGACGCAGCTTCTCGGAACTGACGCCGACGAGTGGATCGTGACGATCGCGAAGATGAACATGTACATCCACGGCGACGGCAAGTCGAATATCCGTCACGAGAACGGGCTGTTCTTGGCAGATCTAGAGGTCTTCCCGGGCCGGAAGGGAACCATCAAGGATCAGATCGACGTGTGCCTCACGAATCCGCCTCTCGGCGATATGAGCTACCGAGCGTACGCGGCCGATCTTGTGGAGCGGAAGGCCTCGGAAGTGCGCGATCCCGATGAGTGGATGGAACGGCGCTTCCCGCTGCTTCCGGGCGAATTCCTCGAGGAAGCCACCATACGAGCAGCGGAGAAGAAGATCGAGGAGTGGCGCAAGCGCTACGAGCAGGCTATCCGGGAGGGTGACGAGCGCGGGAAGGCAAATGCCGAGCGCTTCCTCGAGCACCATCGAGAGAAGAAGGCCGCAGCCGATGCGGCCCTGAAGAGCGGTTCGGCCACATATAAGGTCCTCGGGACGACGGCGAAGGGAGGGGCCCTCTTCCTTGCTGCAATCCGCGATTACCTGAAGCTTGTTCGGGACGCGGGTGAGGTGGAGGAGTGGCGGGGCGGTCGCGTAGCGATCATCGTTGACGAGGCGATCCTGAACACCCCGGAGTATGCTGCCACCCGGCGGTTCATCCGGAACTACTACTTCATCAAAGCCATCTTTAGCTTCTGCCGCGACGCGTTCTGGTACCAGGCGCGAACGACCGCAAAGACTTCGCTCCTCTATCTGTACAGAAAGCCCGATCCATCCGTGGTGCAGGAGGAGCCGATCTTCTACGCGCACATCGAGAAGATCGGCTTCACGAGGACCGGCCAGCCGGATGCGAGCGAACTGCCGGCGATGCTCGCCGCGTATCTGGAGTTCGAGCGCATCGTGCGATCGAGCTACCGCGGGCATTCCTTCCAGGAAGCGGAGGCGAAACGCGCGCTCGAGAAGGTCCGAATGCCGGGGTCGGTACGGATTCGGTGGCGCCCGGGCAATGACGAACCCGGAGCACGCCTCGATTACGCATATGAGGCTGCGCGGCAGATTCGCGAGACCCTCCCGGCCGACCACATTGTCCTCGGAGACGTCGCAGAGATCATCGTACGCGAGCCACCTGAAGACCCGCTCGGGATATACCACTTCGCCACGATCGCGCGGAACACCGGTGAGGTGAAGCCGAAGGAGGTCACCGACACGCAGTACAGCCCGTCCGACCTCAGGCTCATCAAGGCGGGAGACATCGTGGTCTCCGGCATCGACCTCGTGAACGGCTCGGTAGGCTACGCCACCGAAGAAGTACAGGACATGGTCGTCTCGAAAGAGTTCTACATCTTGCGAATCCGCGAAGATCGAAGGGATGAGGTGGATCCGCGGTTCCTCGCCCTACTTCTCCGGACGCCGAACGTGCGGGAGCTCGTGGCGGGAACGGTTACAGGCACGTCAAATCGGACGCGGGTGGAAGATGAATCTGCCCTGTTGGGACTTCCCCTGCCGAAACTTCCACCGATAGAGGTTCAGCGAAACCTAGCCGATCGGGTAACCGCCGCTCTCGAACAGCGGAAGGAGACAGACAGGATGATCGGGCAGGCTCTGCGGGAGGCGGACGAACTGTGGTCCATCGGCGGGACAACGGAGCGCGCGGTTGAGCTGTATGAGGAACCGCAGCAGGAATTCGCCTTCTGAGGCACGG
>CALBZE010000138.1 GCA_937889645.1 uncultured bacterium | reverse complement strand
AAAGGCCCGGACAAGGTCGCGTTCTGACCCGCGCCGGCCTCACGGTGCCACACCTTGTGATTGGGCGGCTCACGCCGGATGCCCGAGCCGCCCCCCAAACCGCACGAACCGCACCGTGCCATCCGGCCGCGTAATGACCTCCAGGACCGACCCCTCCAGCTCGCCCCCCTCCGCGATGAACTCCGTCTCCGAAATTGGAACGAGCCGGAACGACTCCCGCGCACGCTCCTCGCCAGAGAACGGATTGCGCGTCACTCGCTCGACCCGGTACCCATCCCCATCAACGGTCAGCGTCAAATCCGCCAACCCATGGCTGTACCGCCCGGCGAACCGCGCCAGCTGCTCCGGCGGCAGCGTCACCCGCTTCGGCGGCTCCGACTTGATACCCAACCGCTCCAGCGCCGCCGCCGCGATCGCGCTGTGCGCCGGCGCCCCATACTCCCCGTTCGTCAGCACCGCGATCGCGAATCCACGGTCCGGCACCGTCGTCAGCCGCGCCATGAACCCATTCGTCGCCCCGCCGTGCTCGACGAGCGTCGTGCCACCCACCTGCCGCAGTAACCACCCAAGGCCCCACGTCCGCCCGTAGTCCGCCGTCGCCTGCTGCGCTCGCATCGCCCGCGCCGACTCCGCCGAGATCACCCGCGTCCCGTCCAGCTCCCCATCCTGCAGGTGGCAACGCGCGAACCGCAGCAGCTCCCCGACATTGGAAATGACCCCACCCGCCGGATTCGACCGCCGCGGAATCGGCCACGGATACGCCACCCGCGCCGGCTTCCCCAGCTCCTGGTCATGCCCCACCGCCACCGCGTGCCGGATCGCCTCCTTCGCGAAGTAGGTCGTCCGCTCCATCCCTAGCGGCCGGAACACACGGTCCCGCATCGCCTGCTCGAACGGCACTCCGAGCACGCGCTCCACCGCCCGCCCAGCCAGATCGAATCCCGCGTTACAGTACGTCCAGAGCTCGCCCGGCGCCGTCTGCTGCGGCAAATCCGCGAACGCCGCCACCGCCCGCGCCAGCGCGTCGTCCCCATCGCCGTGGTCATCGAACCGGTCACCGTAGAACCCGGACATATGCGTCAGCAAGTGCCGCAGCGTGATCGTCCGTCGCGCCATCTCGTCCGCCAACGGTAGCTCCGGCACGTACGTCAGCACCGGCTCATCCAGATCGAGCTTCCCCTCCTCGACCAGCGTCATCACCAGCGTCGTCGTGAACACCTTGCTGATCGAGCCGACTTGAAAAAGCGTCTCCGCCGTCACCGGCTGCCCGGTCTCGACATTGGCGATCCCGAAGCCAGCCGTCTCCGTCCGCCCCTCGTGCAATATCCCCACTGCCAGGCCCGGCACCTCCCACCGCGCCATCTGCTCCTGAATCGTCCCCTGCAGCTCTTGGATCATCCCCATCCACCCTCTCTTCCGAACTCACCACCTTCGGACGCGCAGGATCATATCGCCACTTGCCACACCCGCACCCGCCCCCCTAAGTTGAGCCCATCGTTTCCGGTCGAAATACGCGCGCTCCTTACGCCCACTGGGGATCTAACTATGCTTCGCCCCTGCCTCTCCGTATCCCCACTCCCCGCCCTACTCCTCAGCGTCGCGCTCCTCCTGCCGTTGCTCCACCCGCCCGCCGCGTTCGCCCGCGGCATCGTCAGCGGCTTCGTCGTGGACAACGAAGGCCGACGCGTCTGGATCTGGACCGACGCCGAGACCTCGTTCGGTAACAGTGGCGGCACCGCCGTCAACCTCGACGGCGAGCTCATCGGCATCCCCACCCGCGTCACCTGCACCGGCTGCAAATCCGACGACATCAACGGCGACAACGAAATTGACGACTGGGAATCCTGCCGACCCGCCGGAGGCACCCTCGGCATGATCACCCCGGTCAACCTCGCCCGCACGCTGATCCGCCGCGCGCTCGGCTCCGCCCTCCCGGAGAGCGCCACCGATGGCCTGAGCCCCGCCCCCTCCGCCCCCGGCCAGCTCGGCCAGATCACCGTCACCGCTTTCGACGCCTCCGGTGCCTGGCTCCCGGACGGCTCCGGCGCCTCACGCCTCGCCGGCTGCGTCGCCTACCAGCACAGCGACGCCCCCGCCACCGCCCAGTCAACCTGGTACCGGGACGACACTCCAATCAGCAGCGAAACCATCAGCTGGCCGGCCCGCGAGGAACACGGCATCACCTGCGTCCCCCTCCTGCCGACCGACCGCTCCGGTCCCCTCCCGCCAGGCACCTATGTCTGGGAAATCACAATCAATGGAGAAACTGCGCGCAGCGCCAGCCTCACCGTGCCGCCAGCGCCATCCGAGCCCTGAACCGCCCGCCTTTCGTACGTCCGGCGCCCGCCGATCGCTCGATGGCCGACAACAAATGCCACCCGCGCTCCCGTATCAATCCCGGCGCGCACACTCGCCGTCGCCGACCTTCGTAGGGGCGGGACCTGCCCGCCCGTCGCCCGAAGGGCGACAATTCACCGGCGCACCGCTGAAAATCGGCCTCCTTCCCGGCCATTTCGCCCGCCCCTACCCACTTCGTGGAAACGGGCGACACTCAATCAACTTGTCGGATAAATGGGTATCAATGTCGGGCAAACGCGTCGTTCCACCCGCACGTGGCGCCCTGCGACGCGCGCATCATCCACCTACGGCCGGAACCTCCGCCGCCCACCGCACCGGCATCCCGAACACCGCCGCCAACTCCCTGGCGCAAACCGGCGCCACCTCGTCAACCGTCAACGGCTTGCCGGTCAACCGCGCCAGCGACGTCACGCCCCGATCCGGAATGCCACAGGGAATGATCCGCGCGAAATAGGAAAGATCGGGATCCACGTTCAGCGCGAAGCCGTGATACGCCACCCCGCGCGCCACCCGCACCCCGATCGACACGATCTTCTCGTTCCCCACCCAAACCCCGGTGTAGCCCGGCACCGCGCTCGCCGCCACGCCGTAGTGGGCCGCCGTCTGGATCAGCGCCCGCTCCAGCCCGCGTACATACTCCCGCACGCCGAGCCGCCGCTCCTCCAGGTGAATGATCCCGTACCCGACCAGCTGTCCCGGCCCGTGATACGTGATATCCCCGCCGCGATCGACCTCAAGATAAACCGCCCCGATCCGCTCCAGCTCCGCCTCGTCCGCCAGCAGGTGAGCGCGATCGCCCCGCCGCCCGTTCGTGAAAATGTGGGGATGCTCCAACAGCAGAAGCAGATCCCCGATCTCGCCACGCGCCCGCGCCGCCGCCAGCTCCCGCTGCCGCTCCCACATCGGCAGGTACGGCGTCAGCCCCGGCAGCCGGACGACCGTCAGCACCCCGTCGCCCGGCGCCACTTCCTTCGCGTCTCGGACCGGTTGCGCGACCGTTGCCATGGGAATCTCCTGGCCCCGGCGATCTCGCCGCCGGCTAGGCCGCCGAATCCCGCCGCCGTAGCTGCTCCAGCTGCTCGCCCGCGTGGTACGAGGAGCGCACCAGCGGCCCCGACTCCACGTGCCGGATCCCCAGCTCCTCGCCGATCCGCTTCAACTCCGCGAACTCCTCCGGCGTGTAGTAGCGGTCCAGCGGCGCATGACGCTGCGACGGCGGCAGGTACTGCCCGATCGTCACGATATCGACATTCACCTTCACCAGGTCGCGCATCACATCAACAATCTCGTCCATCCGCTCGCCCAGCCCCACCATCACGCCGGACTTCGTCAGGACGTACGGATCGATCTCCTTCGCCCTACGCAGGAGCTCCAAGCTGAGCTCATACGAGTCCCACGGCTGAATCTGCCGGAAGAGTCGCGGCACCGTCTCCAGGTTGTGATTCAGCACGTCCGGCCGCGCCTCCAGCACCGTCGCCAGCGCATCCCAGTTCCCCTGGAAGTCCGGGATCAGCACCTCGACGCCGCAACCCGGCACCGCCTCCTGAATCGCCCGGATCGTATCCGCGAAGATGCTCGCCCCGCCGTCGCTCAGATCATCCCGGTTGACCGAGGTCACCACGGCATAGCGCAGGCCCATCGCCTTCACCGCCTCGGCGACCCGGCGCGGCTCCTCGCGATCCAAGTGCGTTGGCCGCCCCCACTTGATCGCGCAGAAGCGGCAAGCGCGGGTGCACGTATCGCCGAGGATCATGAACGTCGCCGTGCGCTGATTCCAACATTCGTAGATATTCGGGCAGCGTGCCTCCTCGCAGACCGTATGCAGCCCGAGCGTCCCCACCAGTTGCTTGAGTTCCTGGTAGTGCGGCCCGTGGTGGAGCCGGACCTTCAGCCACTCCGGCTTCTTCTGACGCGGTGCGGAGAGCCGCTGGCCCCGACCGTAGAGATGCAGCACCTGCTCTCCCGGCCGCAGCCCGTGCCGCTCCGCGTAGCTGATCACCGCCTTCTGACCTGGATTGCGCATCCTGCGCCTCGCCTTC
>CALBZE010000137.1 GCA_937889645.1 uncultured bacterium | reverse complement strand
ACGAACGGGGCCTACCGGAAGTCCGGTGCAAGACCGGCGCGGCCCCGCCACTGTGAGAGACCCGGCCGCCGCGAGCAGGTGAGGCGGCCGGCCCGGCTCGCTCGATGAGCCACTGGGGTGCTTCGGCGCCCTGGGAAGGCGAGCGACGCTGTCTCGAGCCAGGAGACCGGCTCCGTTCGTGCCCGAGTGAACCCCTTCGAGGGAAGGGTCGGGCGGCAGATGTGAGCCGGTCGTATCGGCTTCGTATCCCCGTTCTTCCCTCGTGTGTGGGAAGGACGGTTTTTCGTGTCGGTACGACGGGTACCCCCACCGCTCCTCGCTCTGATCCTCGCGCTGGCCGGGTGCGCCAATGCTCCCGGCGGCGAGACGGCCGTCTTCGCGACGGTCGTGGACGACGGCGGCCGCGAAGTCAGCGTCGCGGCGCCGCCCGCCCGCATCATCTCGATGATCCCCGCGATAACGGAGACGATCGTCCGGCTCGGCGCCGCCGACCGTCTGGTCGCGCGCACGGCGTACGACGAAGACCCGTCGCTCGCGCACCTGCCGTCGACGGAGCAGGCGCTGATCCCGAGCATGGAATGGCTTGCTCAACTTCGTCCGGAGCTGGTCGTGATGTGGCGGGACGGGCAGACGCGCACGACCGCGGCGCGGCTGGCCGAGCTCGGGATCCCGGCCTACGGCGCGGCGATCGAAACCCTCGACGACGTCGACTCGACGATCCGCCGGATCGGCCGGCTCCTGGGCCTCGACGCCCGCGCCGATTCCCTCGTCGCCCGGATCCACGCGGAGCTGGACGAGGTACGCCGCGTGGTCGCGGGGCGCGAGCGGCCCCGCGTCCTCTATCTCATCGGCCGCGACCCGGCGATGATCGCCGGGCCCGGCACCTTCGCCGACGAGCTGATCGCCGTGGCGGGCGGGGAGAACGTCTTCTCCGACGGGCCGGCCGGATGGCCCCAGGTCTCCCTCGAGGAGATCGTGCGCCGCCAGCCGGATGTGCTGATCGTCCCCACCGGCGACTGGGACGGCGACCGCCTCCTCGAATGGTTCCGCCGCACGCCCGGCTGGCGGGAGCTGCACGCGGTCCGCGAGGGGCGCGTGTATGCGGTCGACGCGACGATCTTCAACCGCCCGGGCCCGCGGGTGGGGCTGGTCGCGCGGCAGATCGCGGAGATCCTGCACCCGGGCGCCCTCGCGCAGGCCCCGACCGCCGTGCCCGGGACAACCGCCGCTGCCGCGGCACGTCCCGCCGCATCGTCCCCGGAGGCCACTCCATGACCGCCGCGTCGTACCCGCTCCGCCTCCTGCTCCTCGCCCTCCTGGCGAGCGCGGCCCTCGTCGCGAGCATCGCGTTCGGCGCGGCGGGGATCCCGCTCGGCAACGTGATCGACGCGCTGACCGGCGGCGCGGACGAGACGACGCGCGCGATCGTGGTCCGGCTCCGGCTCCCGCGCGCGATCCTCGCGGCGCTCCTCGGCGGCGGACTCGCCCTCGCCGGCGCGGTCTTCCAGGCGCTGCTCCGCAACCCGCTCGCAGAGCCGTACATCCTCGGCGTCTCGGGCGGCGCGGCGGTCGGCGCGGTCGTCGCGATCGCGCTCGGCTGGTCGGCGACGGCGGCGTGGTCGCTCCCGGCGGCCGCGTTCGTCGGTGCGCTCGTCGCGATCGGTCTCGTCTTCCGCATCGCGGCCGGCGTCGGCCGCGCGCTCGACACCCGCGTCCTGCTCCTGGCCGGCGTGATCCTGGGCTCGTTCTTCAACGCGATCGTCCTGCTGATCCTGACCTTCTCGGACGCGGAAACGTTCCGCTCGGCGGTCTTCTGGATGATGGGTAGCCTGTCCGGCGCGAGCGGCGCGACCTTGGCCGTCCTCGCCGCGCACCTCCTCCCCGCCGCCGCGATCCTCATCGCGCTCGCCCGGCCGCTCAACCTGCTCGCCATGGGCGAGGACACCGCGCTGTACCTGGGTGTGCGGGTCGAGAGAGTGAAGTGGGTCGCGTTCCTGGTCGCATCGATGCTGGTGGCGGCCGGCGTGGCCGTGGCCGGCGCGATCGGCTTCATCGGCCTGGTCGTGCCGCACGCGATCCGGCTGCTCTGGGGGAGCGATCACCGGCTGCTCCTTCCCGCCTCGATGCTCGCCGGCACGGCGTTCCTCCTCGCGGCGGACACGGTCGCCCGAACGGTCGCCGCGCCCGCCGAGCTGCCGATCGGCGTCGTGACCGCCCTCGTCGGCGTACCCGTCTTCGTCGTGCTCCTGACCCGGAGGTCGGTATGAGCGGCGCCGCGCCGAGCGCGACCTTCGAGACGCGCGCGCTCTCGTTCTGCTACCCCGGCGCGTCGCGCCCCGCGGTCGAGGGCGTGGAGATCACGGTCCCGGCGGGCTCGCTGTACGCGATCCTGGGGCCCAACGGGTCCGGGAAATCGACGCTCCTCAAGCTCCTCCTCGGCGCCCTCGCGCCCACGTCCGGCGCCGTCCTCTACGACGGCCGGCCCGTCCGCGACTGGCCGCGCCGCGACTTCGCGCGCCGCGTCGGCGTCGTCGCCCAGGGCGAGGAGGCCGTGTTCCCGATCACGGTGCGGGAGCTCGTGGCCATGGGACGCTATCCGCACCTGGGACCGTGGCGCCGCGAGCGCGAGCGCGACCGCCGCGCGATCGAGGACGCCATGGCCCGCTGCGACGTCCTCGACCTGGCCGACCGGCCGTTCACGACGCTTTCCGGCGGGGAGCGGCAGCGCGCGCGCATCGCGCGCGCGCTCGCCCAGGAGCCCGCCACTCTCGTCCTCGACGAGCCTACCGCGGCACTCGACGTCATGCACGAGATGGCGATCTTCGAGCTGCTCGCCACGCTCGCCGGGCGCGACGGCGTGACCGTCGTCGTGGTCACGCACAACCTCAACCTGGCTTCGCGTTACGCGGACCGGCTTCTCCTTCTCGATCGCGGCCGGGCCATCGCCGAAGGCGCGCCCGGCGACGTCCTGCGCCGCGAGATCCTGGAAGCCGTCTACCACTGGCCCCTCGCGGTCCAGCCGCACCCGGGCCCGGGACCGGATGCCGGCGCACCGCAGGTCGTACCGCTGGC
>CALBZE010000136.1 GCA_937889645.1 uncultured bacterium | reverse complement strand
CGCCCTTTTTCATCCCATCAAGTCACGCGATCCACAACTTTTGAGAATACCTCGTAACCCACACCACGCACATCTCCCGCGATGGGTTCTCCATACGGTAGATGTAAGGAGTGATCCTCGATCCTTTCGGTTTGCACCGCGTGTACGTCCCAAACATCGGTAGAATACAGGGATTTCGTCACCCTCCCGACGTACTCCACGACCACGTACCGTGGGTCCCAAGCTATCCCCACATATTCAGGGCGCTTAGTCCTGTTTATAGCCCTCCCTTCCGCCATGACACCAATCGCAATGGCGACGAATTGCGTCAGACCATGGTCCAGCTCCCGGGCAAGGGCGGGAAGACGGCATCGAAGGACTTCATTCGCGTTGGTCAATTCAGTGAACCCTGCAATGATATAGTCCTCGCCCGTAGCGTATCGGACTCGGCGAAACGCTCGAGTGTACGACTCGTGACGTTGGCCGTTCCCCGCACCATACCTCAGCATATTCTGGTGGAATATCCGAGCCATCTCTCTCCCTCGTTCGATCCATTCACACACTCGGCCAATCGATCCCCAACGCCCCCGCCGTCGCCGGCCCCACGATCCCGTCGTCCGCTTGCGGCCCAAGCACCGCAGCCTGGAACGCGAGCACGGCCTCGAGCGTGAGCGGGCCGAAGTCGCCGTCGATGCGGTGCGGGAAGTATCCGTGGTGGGCGAGTGCCTCCTGGACGGTGCGGACGAGGTTCCCCTTCGAGCCGTAGCGGAGCCGGGCGGAGTGGGGTGCGTCCACATCATCGGCAATGGATTCGGCGGCGCGGGCGTCGAGGAGGACATAAGAGAATTCCTGTTGCGGCAGTTCGTAGGAGGCGCCGCGGAAATGGGCCCACGGCCCGGTGTCGGGCTGGCCGTCGCGGGCGGGGCAGCAGGGGTAGCCGACGACGACCTGGCACCCGGCGCTGGCGAAGTATGCGTGGTCGATCCCGGTGCACCAGGCGGCGTGCAGATTGTCGTAGGCGTTGGTGATCTCGACACGGTCGTCGTTGTCGAAGTCGAGGTCGTCGGCGGAGCGGCGGATGGGGCGGCCGCGCGTTTGGCGGAACGCGTCGTGGGCGCTGGTCGTGCCAGCCTTGTGTTGACCCCGACGGTAATCGGGATAGTACCCGGTCAGGAGCTGGTTCGCGCCGGTGCCGCCCTGCTCGAGCGCGCTCTGGACGTAACGCAGGTGGGGAA
Organism: uncultured bacterium; assembly: GCA_937889645.1. Taxonomy (GTDB): domain Bacteria; phylum Gemmatimonadota; class Gemmatimonadetes; order Longimicrobiales; family RSA9; genus CALBZE01. The sequence continues at coordinate 7,168 of CALBZE010000136.1, read as the reverse complement.
CCGTGCTCCCGGGGTAGACTGCGACTCTGCCTTCGGCGGGGAGCCACTGGCCGAGGGTACATCGAGGCGTGGTGTAATCGACCGGCGTGGCGACGAGCCGCCGCTCGGCGGCGAAGGCATGGTCGTCCGGGTCGGCGGGGAGGCAACCGCGCAGCCCGAAGAAGACCATGCCCCCGGTCGGGACGGGGAAGTGGTTGATGGCGCAGAGCCGCTCGAGGAGATCCGAAGTGAGCTGGAACATTGCGCCTCCCTCTAGTTGGAACGTCTGTCCAGGCCCGCCGACGGGAGGCATCCCTCCCGTCGGCACCTTCCGGCCCGGTCGGCTCACCCGTCGGCCGCCGCCGATCAGGGGCGCATTGAACCGGCTACATCCTCGGCGCGCCGTTCGAGTCCCGGCGGAGCTGCTCGAGTCGCTCCGCTCGCTTTTCGAGCATTTCGATTCGCCGCCGATGTTCGGCGAGTTCCGCCTCGAGTTCTTCGATACGCGCCCGTTGCCGGTCGGTCTGCTCCTCCAGGGCCTCGATCCGCTCCTGCTGCCGCGTGGTCCGCTCCTCGAGCGCCTTGATCGCGGCCATGTTGATCCCGTCGATGTCGACCGTGTTGATCAACTGCTCGCTCTCGCCCAGCCCGAAGGCCGCATAGAAGTCCTGCGCGGTCGGACCCGCGTGGCGGATAGAGGCGTCCTGCGTCCTGTAGTTCCACGTCGTGACGGGCACCTCGCGCAGCCGCCGCAGCACCACCTCGCCGTCGAGGGGCTCGAAGTTCTCCTTGCGGTTCACGTCGGAGATGCTGCTCCACGAACCGCCGCCAGGCGCGACCTCCACGCCGGTGGTCGAGGCCGCGTCGGTGTAGAGCTTGTACCCGCCGCAGGCGCGCACGACGAACTGGTTATCGTCCGTCGCATAAACGCTGTCACTCGGGAGTTCGCTGCAGTAGTCGGAGAAGACGATCGCGCCGCGTTTCCAGTTCGTGGCGGCATTCCATCCGATGGCGATGGAGTGAAGGCCAGATGCACGACTGCCCGCACCCAAAGCGGTCGTCGCATAGCCGGTGGCATAGGCCCCTGGTCCGATCGCAGTCGTCACTTCGTCGGTGGCAACCGCGCCTACGCCGACGGCCACCGAATATTCGCCTTCGGCAACGGATCGAAGGCCGATCGCAACCGTGCCCCGCCCCGTCGCCGAGCCCATGATCGCGAAAGATGTATCCCCTGATGCGATGCTGAACGGCCCCAGAGCGACCGACCCGGGGCCCGTCGCCGCCGCGGAGTGCCCGACCGCGAAGGACACGTCCCCGCTGGCCAAGGCGTTCACACCCAGTGCTACAGAGCCATAGCCGATCTGGGCCGCGTCCCAATAATTCGCGCAGCAATCGGGAGTCAGCACACCCGCGCGGAACGCCCCGCGCGCGGGGTACCACATCATGCGGGTGCCGGCCCCCTCGACCGGGATCTGGCCGACTCCGTCCTCCCCCTGCACGAAGAAGCCGCCATCGGTGTTCAAGCGGAGCAGCCTCTTGCCCTGATGGCGAACGACGAAAACCGAGTCGGGCTGCTGGGCATGCGCCACGGCCTCCACGCCGAAGACGATCCCCGCGGTGAGGAGCGCGATACGAAGAACTGATCTCATCTCTGCCTCGCTTATTCAGGTCGTGCCTGTGTTCGAACGGGAAACGGCGATGTGGCTGACCCGTCATCGGTTGGATGGACCGGATCCACGGGCAACGCCCGCCTGGCCCGCCTGGCCCGCCTGGCCCGATTTGTCCGACTCGAGCCGCTCGAGCCGCTCCAGTCGTTTCTCGAGCGCCTCGAGCCGCCGCCGATGTTCGGCGAGTTCCGCCTCGGGCTCTTCGATCCGTCGCCGCTGTCGATCCACCTCGTCCTCCAGGGCCTCGATCCGCTCCCGCTGCCGCGTGGTCCGCTCCTCGAGCGCCTTGATCGCGGCCATGTTGATCCCGTCGATGTCGACCGTGTTGATCAACTGCTCGCTCTCGCCCAGCCCGAAGGCCGCATAGAAGTCCTGCGCGGTCGGACCCGCGTGGCGGATAGAGGCGTCCTGCGTCCTGTAGTTCCACGTCGTGACGGGCACCTCGCGCAGCCGCCGCAGCACCACCTCGCCGTCGAGGGGCTCGAAGTTCTCCTTGCGGTTCACGTCGGAGATGCTGCTCCACGAACCGCCGCCGGGCGCGACCTCCACGCCGGTGGTCAAGGCCGCGTCGGTGTAGAGTTTGTGCCCGCGGCAGGCGCGCACGACGAACTGGTGTTGGGCCGTGGCCTGAAGGGATGTGTTCGGGCTCGTGGGGCAGCGGTCGGCCAGCACGATCGCGCCCGTCTTCGAGTTCGTCGCAGCCCTCCAGCCAATGGCAATGGAGTGACTGCCGGTCGCATTACCGCGGCTCCCCACGGCTGTCGCATAGCTGCCCTCGACAATAGTCCACGGTCCGATCGCGGTCGCGTTCCGGTCGAACGTCTGTCCGTGAAGGCCCAGGGCCAGCGAATAGGGGCCCCTGGCGCGCGCGAGTATGCCGATCGAAAGGGCGGCCCGTTTGTCCGCAATGCCGAAGGCGGTGGAGATGGACGAGTCCCCTTCCGCAAAGCTGTTCGCGCCCAACGCGACCGATCCGACTCCGAAGGCCTTGGCGAACCGTCCGGCCCCGAAGGAGGCGTCTCCGATGGCAATGGGGTACAAACCGAGCGCCACCGAGCCGTAGCCGGTCATGTAATCGTCCCAGTAGTCGTAGCAGCAGACCGGGTGCAACGAACCAGCACGGAACGCTCCACGCGCGGGGTACCACATCAGGCGGGCACCCGGCCCCTCGATCGGGATCTTGCCGACACTGTCCTCACCCAGCACGACGAAGCCGCCGTCGCTGTTCAATCGGAGCACCGTCTTGCCCCCGTCGCTGATGACGAAGACCGAGTCGGGCTGCTGGGCGTCGGCGACGGCCTGCACGCCGAGGGCGATCCCCGCGGTCACCAGCGCAATGCGCACGAACGAGTTCATGTCTCCCTCGACGGTTCAGTTGGAGATGATGAGCCGGTGGCCGGCGTTGTAGAGCTTGCCGGAGTCGACGACCAACTCGCCCTTGAGCTCGGCCTGGCCCGCGAGGGTGTAGTCGCCCTTCACGATCACGCGGGGCAGGCGGCCGCCCACCGTGGTGGGGCCGATCCCCTCGAGGATCAGCCGACCGGTGGTTCCGGTCACCATCCCGCCGGCGCTCCCGACCTCGACCTTGCCCGTGACCGTCAGGTCGTAGGCGCCCAGGTCGAGGGACATCCCGTCGGCGACGCCGAGTCCGGCAACCGTGGCAGGGCCCGTCAGGACCGGCTTGTTGGCCGCCATGGGGATCTGAACGGTGTCGATGGCCGTCGGGACGCCGGCCGGGAGCCAGTTCCCAGGCGAGCTCCAACTCGTATCGACCAGGCCGAGCCAGCTCCGGGCGCCGTCCTCGCATTCGTCGACCAGGTAGCTCGACGGCGATTCCGCGGTCCCGGCGATCCGGGCGCTGCAGATCGGGCGCACGCCTTCTCCCTCGTACGTGCTCCCCGGAAGCACGGTGACGAGCGTGGCGTTCAACGCGGTCGCCCGCGCGACGAACGCCGCTTCGCCCTCCGGTGTCTGCTCCTCGAGCGATTGCGTGATGCGGACCTCGTCGTCGTCGACGGCGAGGAACATGAAGCTGACCGTGTAGGGATCGGCCTTCGCCGAGTCCTGGAGCGGGACCTTGAAGGCAAACGTCACAAGGCCGTCGAACTGGTCCGGCTCCGGGTCGGCCGGAAGGGCCCGACTCGCCGCGTCGTTCGGGTTGCTCACGACGAAGCCGTAAGGCATGACCGAGACGATGCCGGGGTGATTCGTCAGATCGATGGCCTGGACCTCGGCCTCGAGCAGGACCTGCAGGACGTCGGACGCGGCGGGGACGACCTCCCCCCGCGCGGGGTCCAGCCGGACCGCGCCCGTGGGAACGATCGTGGCCGCGATCGAGCTCTCGGCGGCCGAGCCCTCGAAGCGACGGAGTTTAGAGATCGCGGTCCCGCCGAGGGTGCCGCTCGTCGCCACGGCGAGGAAGGTGAGGTTCTGGCGAGCCGTGCCGTACGGCGTGCCGTCCTCCTGTGCATTCCGGACCCGGTACGTGGCGGAGATGTATCGCACGCCGCCGGCGCCCCGGGTGCCGATGGTGAAGCTGCCCGTCGAGAGCAGCTCGAGCTGGATCGTGCCGTCCCCGCCGACGCCAGAGGGGGGCGTCAGGGCATGACGGCGGGCGCCGTTCCCAGCCGCGATGGCCGCGCGGCGCGCGGCCTCGAGATCGGCGAGCGACGACGCGCTGACCGCGCTCGATCGAGGCGCGGAGCCGTCGCCGATCCCGGTGATCGTGATCTCGACGAGCCCGAACGTGCGTCGCGGGGGATCGGTCGAGTCCGACGGCGCGGTTGGGTCGGTCTTCGATGGCGCGGTCGGCTGCTCGTCCGCGCAAGCCGCCAGCGCCATTGCGAGCACCAATGCGAGCCAATGAGTCGACGACGCTCTCCTCAGCGGTGGGCGCCCGTCCGGCATTCCAACCCTACATGTCATCATTACGGCTCATCCGGTTCGTGTGGTCGGAGTGGCTGGCCGCCATGCGAATCGAGGGCGGCCAGAGCAGAGTCCCGCGAGCTACGGAAAGATCAGCACGCTCTGCTGGAGCGTGAGAGCGCTCCATTCGCCCAGGCGCTCCAGGCGCGGCGGCGCGTAGGGGCGGCGGTTGGCTTCCTCTCGGGCGCGCGGCGCTGCCTCGGCGGGTGTGTTCGTTTCATCGATGGACGTCATGTAGGGAAATCCTTCGGTGCTTGGTGGTCAGGGGTCCTCATAGGGACCATACGGAAAAGGGTTGTGGATTCGATCAGGGTTAGGTGTCGGGGTTTCAGGTTTCAGGTGTCAGGTGTCAGGTGTCAGGGCCTGGGGCTCAGGGCTCAGGGCTCAGGGCCCGGGGGTCGCGGCTCAGGGGGTCGGGGATCAGGGGTCAGCTGCGGCGTTCTGTTCCTCCTGCCGGATCCGGGCGGCATCGGCCGGGCGCCCCGAGGCCTCGTAGAGGGCGGCGAGACCGTTGGCGACCTCGCGGCGGCGGGGGTGGGTCGGGGGCATCCGGTCGCGTAGCATCTCGAGAGCAGGGAGGTAGTAGGACTCGGCCTCGGCGTGGGCGCCGCGGCTGGCGAGGACGCCGGCGAGGAAGCCCATGGTGATGGCGGCGTCCAACGTGCCCTCGGCTGCGGGCACTTGCTGCCGCTCGAGGATGTCGCGAAGGAGAGCTTCGGCCTCGTCGAGCTTACCCAGGTCGGCGAGGAGGCTTCCGTACATCGCGCCGGTCCGGAGCGCGTTGAGGTTGTCCGCGCCGTGTACCGCGCTGCGGAGGCGATACCCCTCGGCGAGCACGGGCTCCGCGGCGGCGAGGTCGCCTTTGGCGCGGAGGAGGCTGCCGAGGTTGTGGTAGTACATAGCGACGGTGGCGTCCATCATGCCGTAGAGCCGGACGCGCATCTCGAGCGCCCGGCGGAGGTAGTGCTCGGCCGAGTCGAGGACGCCCGCGTCGTAGAACGTCGCGCTAAGGTTGTTGGTCACATGGGAGACGAGGGGGTGGTCCTTGTCGCCGTACAGGTCGGCGTAGCGGCGAAGGAGTTCGTAGTAGATCTCCCGAGCTTCGGCGAGCCTGCCCTGCATCTGGATCGCGCGAGCGAGTGTGTTGTGCGCGTGGACCGTCTCCGGGTGGTCTTCGCCATAGACGGCGCGACGGATCTCGATCGCGCGCCGGGCCGCCGCCTCGGCCTCCGCGGCCTTCCCGACGAGGGGGAGCAGGCCGGCGAGGTTGAGAAGCGCGTGCGCGACCTCAGGGTCGTCGGGTCCCCGTACCTGCTCGTACACCCGGACGGCGTCGCGGTAGAGCTGCTCGGCGCCCGGGAGGTCGATGCCCGAGTACCATAGGATCGTGGCCCGCGCATTGAGTGCTTCCGCGACGCGCTCGTCAACGGGGCCATAGCGGGCGATGCGGGCGTCGAGCGCCTCGCGGGAGATGGCCTCGGACTCGGCGAACCCCCGGCGCTCGTGGAGGATGTAGGCCAGCTCGATCATCGCCTGGGTCGTCCGGTCGTGCCCGGCGCCGAGGGTGCGACGCCGGATTTCGAGCGCCTCGCGCATGAGGCCCTCCGCCTCGACGACCTCCCCGAGCGCACGACGCGTGCGGGCGAGCGTGAAGAGCCGATCGGCGTAGGCCGCGCGACCCGTGCCGTTGAGCTCCCGCTCGCGCTCGAGGGCGAGCGTTGCCAGGGAATCCGCGCGTGCGTAATCGCCCAGACCGAGATAGGCGCGGGCCATCGCATCCAGGAGGCGGAGTTGGACGGCCGGGCGATCGTCGAGCTGGCCGGCCCGTAGCGTCCCCTCTTCCAGGAGCTCCCGGGCGGTGACGGTACGACCCTGGGCCATCTCCGGGTCGCTCGCCTCGAACAACCCGACCAGGTAGTCGACGAGCTCCTCCGAGACGCCGAGCGCGCGCTCCGCCCGGCGCGCCTGCCAGCTCGCCGCACCCAGCCCGGCGACCAGGCTGAGGAGCACGGCCGTCCCCGCGGCCACGGCGACGGCGTTTCGGCGCACGAACTTGGCCGCACGATACCGGAACGTGGGGAGCCGAGCCTCGACGGGGAGGCCGGCGAGGTGGCGCGCCACGTCGTCGCGCAGCCGCTCGATGGCGGCGTAGCGCCGCGCCGGGTCGCGCTCGAGGGCGCGGAGGCAAATCGCATCGAGGTCGCCGACGATCCGGCGAGCCGGGACGGTGGCGAAGGGGACGGGCCCACGGCCGCCCGACTCCGGACCGTCCGACTTCGAGAAGTCAGTTGAGACCGTCGGGTCCAACGTCGCTGGCCGCTGCGTCTTGCGCCGCACGACCACGGACGGAGGCACGACGTCGCCCTCGAACGCCGCCGTCCAGGCCGCCGGGCTACCGCCCGCGGCGATCTCGCGCGGTGGCGTTCCGGCCAGCAGCTCGTACAGGAGACCGCCGAGGCCGTACACGTCCGTCGCGGTCGTCACCGCCTCGCCGGAGAACTGCTCGGGCGCCGCGTACGTCGGCGAGAGGACGCGGGCGTACGTCGCCGTGAGCGTCGTGTCGACGTCGTCGCCTTCCAGGAGCTTGGCCACGCCGA
>CALBZE010000135.1 GCA_937889645.1 uncultured bacterium | reverse complement strand
TCCGTCTCGTCGGCGAAGACGTCGACGTAGTGGTTGCCGCTCCCGACCGTCCCGAGCTGGGACCGCGCCTTCTCCCGCAGCTCGTGCCGATGCTTCTTCGGGACCGCGTCCCACGCCGGGTCGTCGAAGAGCGGGTGGTCGACGGGCGCGTCGTCGGCGTGGTTCTTCCGCCCGATCCCGAAGCTGACCTGGTGCTGGATCTCGTCGGCCAGTTGGTTCAGGCGACGTCGTAGCTCACCGTCCGTCCGGCCCAGGTCCGCGAGCTTCAGGTCGGTGCGGATCGCCGCGTTCCCGCACGCGATGTCGAAGCCGACGCCGACCACGCTCACCTTGTCGCGGTACGCCGCCACGCCGCCGATGGGCATGACGTACCCCACGTGGCCGTCGGCCATCAGCGCCGCGCGCTCGGCGCGACTCGCCACGTCCTGGAGCTGTCTGATGGTGTTGTCGTCGTGAGTGCCGAAGATCTTCATTCCGATCTCGTCCTAGATCATCCCTCGTCGTCGCGTAGTATACCCCGGACGCGCCGATCTCGCGCGGAATCTACCGGACGGCGTCGGGCTCGAATCGGGCAGGCTCATCGACATGTCGCCGGTTCGCCTCGAGCTCCAGCAGTCGGCGCTTCCGCTCCGGCCCCCAGCGGTAGCCGGCGAGGTCGCCGTCGCCGCGGACGATGCGGTGGCAAGGAACCACGAGGGCGACGCGGTTGCTCGCGCACGCCCGGGCCACCGCGCGCGTCGCCGTGGGGCGGCCGATCGCCTCCGCCAGCTCGCGATACGTCCGCGTCTCGCCGTACGGGATCTCCCGGAGCGCCTCCCAGACCCGACGCTGGAAGTCGGTAGCGGGGAGGTCGATCGGGAGCCGGAGGTTGGTCCTCTCGCCCTCCAGGTAGGCGACGATCTGGTCGACCCAGCCCTGGAGCACGCCGGATCCCGCAGGCTCGATCGAGGCGCGCGGGTACTCGCGACGGAGATCGTGCACCAGCGCGGCGTCGTCGTCCCCGAAGGCGACGGCGCAGAGGCCGCGCTCCGTGGCGGCGACCAGCAGCCGGCCGAGCGCCGTGGCAGCGGTCGCGTAGCAGATTCGCATCCCTGCACCTCCTCGCCGGTAGGCGCCCGGCGTCATTCCGAGCTGCTCGGCCGCCCGCTCGTACAGGCGGCTGGTAGAGCTGTAGCCGGCCTCGAACGCGGCGCGAGCAACGGTGTCCCCCTCCCGCAGCCGCTCCTTGAGCCGTTCCAGGCGCCGCGCCTCGACGTAGCGCCGCGGCGGCAGGCCGACGATGCGCTTGAAGGTGCGCTGGAGATGGTATGGGCTCATATGCGCCACGCGGGCGAGGCGTTCGAGGGTGACCGTCTCGTCCAGGTGCGCGTCCAGGTACTCCCGGGCCAGCTCGATGCTGCGCCGCGTCGCCGTGAGCCCGTCGCGGTCCGGACGGCACCGCTTGCACGGCCGGAACCCGGCGGCTTCGGCCTCCGTGGGGCCGGCGAAGAAACGAACGTGCTCCCGCCGTGGGAGCCGCGAGGCGCAACCGGGGCGGCAGTAGATCCCGGTCGAGGCGACGGCGTAGATGAAGCGGCCGGCGTAGGCCGGGTCCCGAGAAAGGACCGCGGCCCACGCCTCATCCTCGTCGATCCGGTCCGCGAGCCGGGCGAGTCCCGGCCCGGCCCCCGGAATCGGGTCCGACGTGCGGTCGGCCATTCCACCGCTCCTCGTGCACGTGGGGCCTCGACTACGAGCACCGACGGCGACGCCGCCTTCAGGCGCTCGCCCGCTCGATCCGCAGATCATAGCACCCCGCCTTCGTGTCGCGCACGTGGATGTAGTCGACGTCGTCGCGCGCCAGCAGGCGCTCGATCTCGGCGTCCAGCGTCTCGGCGGTGACGTGGACCTGCTCCCGCAACACGCGCCCCTTGCCGTACCCGTTGAGGGTGAGCGGGTGCGACTTCAATTCTTCGGGGAATCCGCCGTCCTCCGGGTAGCGTTCGCACTCGGCTTCGTGAATGAAGATCGGGCCGGGGAGCGGGTAGGGTTCGAGGCCGTCGAAGGGATCGTAGGTGAAGAGGATGCGGCGCTCCTCGCCCACGCGGAAGGTGCGCAGGCAATGGCGGCATGGGCCGTACCCCGTCGCGACCTTCGCGGATGCGGGGTGGCCGTAGCCGGGCGACTCCATGGTGGCGCGGACGGCCCGGGCGACGTCGGTCGGGAGCGCGATCGTGCGGTAACGCGTCATGGTTCCTCGTCCAGTCGGTCTCATGGTGATCGGTGCGGCGCGGCGATCCTCGCCGCGCGACGCGTGGAAGATCACCCAAGGGACCGGTGCGGCGCGTTCCGGTTCTTGCGCAGCAATCCGGGCGCCCAGTTCCGTCCGGGCCACGCCGCGGCCGCACACCGCACGACGCCCGATGCGGCCGCGATCACGCTCCGCCGACGCTCGCCGTCGCCTCGCACGCCACGAGCCGCTCCACCCTCTCCCTCGTCCCGGTCTCCGGCACGGGGACGTACACGACGA
>CALBZE010000134.1 GCA_937889645.1 uncultured bacterium | reverse complement strand
CTGCACCAGGCCCGAATGGCCTGCGTGGAGTATCCCTTATCTCCCGCAAGGCGCTTGGGCCGCTTACGGGACCGGCCGTGGCCGCTTGGGACCGAGACCGACTCCATGAGAGGGACGAACTCGGTGCACTCGTTCACGTTGCCCGCCGTCAAGCAAAACGCCGTGATCGTCCCCTGGGAGTCACACACCACGTGGAGCTTCGAGCCGAAGCCCCCCCCCGGCTGCGTCCCAGGGCGTGGTCGCCGGGCTCGCCCGGGGTCCTGGTTTTTTCCCCTCGCCCCGGCTGCGGCCTTGAGAGCGCGGATGCTGGTGCCACAGGCGCAAAAGAGCTCCCAGTCGATCTGGCCGCGCTGCTCCAGCTCACGGAGCAGCGCAACGAGGATCAGGTCCCAGGTGCCATCCCGCGTCCAGCGCACGAAACGGTCGTAGAGCGTCTGCCAGGGGCCGTATCTCTCCGGTGCATCCCGCCAGGCAACGCCTGTGGCCAGGACCCAAAGGATGCCGTGATCACCCGGCGGTGGTCCTTCCAGGGTCGTCCCCGGCTGCGCTGGGGCAGCAAGGGCTCGATCACCGCCCACGCGGAGTCGGTCAACTCGTGACGCTTGCCCGTACTCATCGCACCCTCCTCAAAGACGTGCCCAGCCGCACGCCCGCAGGAATGGTGCTTGTCAGACAGAACCTAGCCCAAACCCCACAGCCGGTCCTATTTTCCGGTCGTCGGCGGCGACAAGACTTTGGCTCCTACGCCACGCCTTCCGCCGCCTGCTCGCCAATCCGCTTGCTTGGAACTATTCCCTCGGCCATTGTCAGTGGGCCGACGCAGGTTTGTCCTTCTCGCGCGAATCTCGAGCGCGGGTCGGCGCCTCGACACGCGATCAATAACCGATACCCATGGTCCTCGAAGATCTCCGCCCGAACGCCGTCGTCCGTGGGATCCTCCCCGACACCGCCGTCACTGTGGTCGCGGTGCAGTGGTTCGGGAGCCAGGCGGTGGAGTTGACCTACAAGGATGCCGAGGGCAGGACGGGGAACCGCCTCCTCTACCGGAGCGACGAGGAGCGGCTTGAACTCGTGCAGGAGGGGCGCCCCTGGAGCTTCGATGCGGATGGCGCGCTCTTCCGGCTCGTGAGCGAGGCGCAGCGGATCCGGCTCGCGCACCTCTTCGACCCAGTCCTTGCCGTGCACACCTCTCTCGTCGAGCCGCTCCCGCACCAAATCACCGCGGTCTACGAGGAGATGCTCCCGCGGCAGCCCCTCCGCTTCCTCCTGGCCGACGACCCGGGCGCGGGGAAGACGATCATGGCGGGGCTCCTGATCCGGGAGCTGATCGCGCGCGGCGACCTCCAGCGCTGCCTCGTCGTCTGCCCGGGGAGCTTGGCCGAGCAGTGGCAGGACGAACTCTACCGGCGCTTCAACCTCCCCTTCGAGATCCTGACGAACGACAAGCTCGAAGCGGCCCGGACGGGGAACTGGTTCCTCGAGCAGAACCTCGTCATCGCGCGGCTGGACAAGCTCTCTCGCGACGAGAACGTCCAGGAAAAGTTGAAGGCGCCCGATGCGAGGTGGGACCTTGTCGTCGTCGACGAGGCGCACAAGATGTCGGCCACCTTCTTCGGCGGCGAGATCAAGTACACGAAGCGCTACCAGCTCGGCCGCTTGCTCGGTTCGCTCACGCGCCACCTCCTCCTGATGACCGCCACCCCGCACAATGGGAAGGAGGAAGACTTCCAGCTCTTCATGGCGCTCCTCGACGCCGACCGCTTCGAGGGCCGCTTCCGCGACGGCGTCCACGCGGTCGACGTCTCCGACCTCATGCGGCGGATGGTCAAGGAGAAGCTCGTCAAATTCGACGGCCGGCCGCTCTTCCCCGAGCGGATCGCCTACACGGTGCCGTACAAGCTCTCGCCCGCGGAGGCGAAGCTCTACAAGGAGGTCACGGAGTACGTCCGCGAGCAGTTCAACCGCGCGGAGGCGCTCCAGAACGACAGGCGCGCCGGCACCGTCGGCTTTGCGCTGACCATCCTCCAGCGTCGCCTCGCCTCCTCGCCCGAGGCGATCTACCAGTCGCTGCGGCGACGTCGCGAGCGGCTGGAATCGCGCCTCCGCGAGCTCGAGTTGCTCCAGCGTGGGAGAGTCGAGGCTGCGCTCGTCGCCTCGATCCCCGCGCTCACCGACGAGGATGTCGAGGACCTCGAGGACGCGCCCGACGACGAGCTCGAGGCCGCCGAGGAGGAGATCCTCGATCAGGCGACCGCGGCGCGCACGATCGACGAGCTCAAAGCCGAGATCGAGATCCTCAGGGGCCTCGAAGTCCTCGCCCAGGACGTCCGCCGCAGCGGCGAAGACCGGAAGTGGAAGGAGCTGGCCTCGCTCCTCACCGAGATCTTCACGCCTGCCGCGATCGCGGACCGCGTCGCCGAGCCGAGGCCGCGCTACGGCACCGCGGGCGTCGAGGCGCCCAGGCCGTCGCCGCGGCAGAAGCTCGTGATCTTCACCGAGCACCGCGACACGCTGAACTATCTCCGGGAGCGGATCACGACCCTGCTCGGGAAGCCGGAGGCCGTCGTCGCCATCCACGGCGGGATGGGGCGCGAGGAGCGGATGAAGGCCCAGGAGGCCTTCCGCCACGACCCCGAGGTGAAAGTCCTCATCGCGACCGACGCCGCGGGCGAGGGGATCAACCTCCAGCGCGCGCACCTGATGGTGAACTACGACCTCCCCTGGAACCCGAACCGGATGGAGCAGCGCTTCGGGCGCATCCACCGCATCGGCCAGACGGAGGTCTGCCACCTCTGGAACCTCGTCGCCGAGGAGACGCGGGAGGGCGATGTCTACCTCCGGCTCCTGGAGAAGCTGGAAGAGGCGCGTCGCGCGCTCGGCGGGCAGGTCTTTGACGTACTCGGGAAGCTCCAGTTCGAGGGGAAGCCGCTCCGCGACCTCCTGATCGAGGCGATCCGCTACGGCGAACTCCCCGAGGTCCGTGCGCGGCTCGACCGCGCCGTCGAGTCCGCGATCGATCGGGAGAAGCTCCAGGAACTCCTCGAGGACCGCGCCCTCGTACCGGAGACGATGGACATCTCCCGGGTCCAGAGGGTCCGGGAGGAGATGGAGCGCGCCGAGGCGAGGCGGCTGCAGCCGCATTACATCGAGTCGTTCTTCCTCGAGGCCTTTCAGCGGCTCGGGGGGACGGTGCGCCAGCGCGAGCCGCGGCGCTACGAGATCCGGCACGTCCCCGCCCTGATCCGGAACCGCGACCGGGTGATCGGGATCGGCGAGCCGGTCCTCCAGCGCTACGAGCGGATCGCCTTCGAGAAGGATCTGATCGCGCCGCCGGGCCAGCCCCTCGCGGCCTTCGTCTGCCCCGGCCACCCCCTCCTCGATGCGACGCTCGACCTCACCCTCGAGCGCCACCGCGACCTCCTGCGGCGCGGCGCCGTCCTCGTCGACGAGCGCGACCCCGGCGAGGAGCCACGGCTCATCTTCTACCTCGAGCACGCGATCCAGGACGCGAGTACCACGCGGACGGGGGAGCCGCGCGTCATCTCGAAGAGGATGCTCTACGTCGAGATGACGCTGGACGGGGTGACACGCCACCTGAACTACGCGCCATACCTCGACTTCCGCCCCCTCGCCGAAGACGAGCCCTCGCCGGGGGAGGTCCTCGACTCCCCGGCCTGCGCCTGGATCAGACGCGATCTCGAACACGCCGCCCTCGCCTACGCGATCGAGGAGGTCGTACCCGAGCACCTCGAGGAGGTCCGGTCCAGGCGGCTCGAGTTGATCGAGAAGACCCGCGCCGCCGTCCGAGACCGGCTGACCAAGGAGATCTCCTACTGGGACCACCGCGCCGAGGAACTACGCCTCCAGGAGGAGGCCGGCAAGTCCCGGTCACGGCTGAACTCGGGGGAGGCGCGGAAGCGTGCCGACGAGCTGCAGGCGCGGCTGCAGAAGAGGATGGCCCAGCTCGACCTCGAGGCGCAGATCTCCGCACGCCCGCCGGTCGCCCTCGGCGGACTCGTCGTCGTCCCCATGGGGCTCATCGCCAAGCTCACCGGGCGCGCGCTCCCGACGACGGCCGCGCAGGTCATCGATACCCAGGCCTCCGCCGCCCGCGCCCGCGAGATCGTGATGGCCATCGAGAGATCGCTCGGGTACGAACCGATCGACCGCGAGACCGAGAAGCTCGGCTACGACATCGAGAGCCGCGACCCGAGGACGGGACGCCTCCGCTTCATCGAGGTGAAGGGCCGCGTCTCGGGAGAGGATATCACCGTCACCCGGAACGAGATCCTCTACTCCCTCAACAAGCCCGAGGACTACATCCTCGCCGTCGTCGAGTGGCTCCCCGACGGCGGGAACCGCGTGCACTATGTGCGCGAACCCTTCGGGCGGGAGCCGGACTTCGGGGTGACGGCGGTGAAGTATGCCTTCCACGAGTTGGTGGCGAAGGGGGAGGTGGTGGAGTGAGCATACCGTCGCTGCTGGCCACACTGCTCGAGCGTCTCGAGACGCGTGAAGCTCTGGAAGTCGAGTTCAAACGCGCACGCGGTGGACTCCCCAAAGACCTGTGGTCGACGGTCAGCGCATTCGCGAACACGAATGGCGGGTGGATCATCTTAGGTATCGATGAGCAAGGGGAAGAGCCCGTCGTCGAGGGTGTGGAGAATGCACGTCACCAACTCAAGACCTTTCACGACCTGGTGCGGAATCCTCAAAAGATCAGTATTCCCGTCTGTGGTGTCCATGACGCCGCCATCGAGAGGTTGGATGACAAACAGGTCTTGGTGATCCGGGTACCAGCTGCCTCTCGCAGGGACCGACCGGTATACATAAACGGGAATCCGTACACGGGCACGTACGTTCGTCGCCATGCCGCCGATTACCGCTGCACGAAGCCCGAAGTGGATCGGATGATGCGGGATGCCTCGGACGAAACGGCGGATACGGCTGTTCTTCACAACTTCGGTCTCGACGACCTCGATCCCGATGCTCTGGCCGGTTACCGCCGTCGGTTCCAGACTCTCCACCCGGCGTCTCCATGGAATGCCTACGACGACGTGCGATTCCTCACCGCGATCGGCGCATTCCGTCGGGACCGCGAGACCGGTACCGAAGGCCTCACGGTGGCGGGTCTCCTTCTCCTTGGGAGATCCGAATCCATCCGTGACTGGCGCACTCGTCATCTGATCGACTTCAGGGCAATCGCTGCAGAGGGCTCCGATGCTGACGAGCGGTGGGCGGATCGAGTCGCTTGGGAAGGCAATCTCCTAGGCGCCTTCGACACGATATACCCACGGTTGACGGCGGGGCTCGCTACGCCCTTTCGCCTGGAAGGCGCAACCCGCCGGGATGAAAGTCCGGCCCACACAGCCCTGCGCGAGGCTTTGACGAACCTCCTCGTCCACGCTGATTACGCGGAGCCCCAAGCATCGCTCATCCTGATGTCCTCAAAGGGGTACACGTTCCGCAATCCCGGAAGCTCCAGGGTCCCCGAGACCGACCTCTTGGCCGGCAACCGCTCGGATCCCCGGAATCCGGTTCTGCTCCGCATGTTCCGGCTGATTGGGATCGCGGATGAAGCGGGCACCGGAATCCCAAAGATTACACAGACCTGGAGAGAGCTCGGCCTGCAACTGCCCAAGATCGACCCAGGAACAGAGCGATATGAGTTCTCGCTGGAGCTGCATAGCACACACTTGCTGGCCGATGACGATCGGGCTTGGCTCCTTGCCATTGGGAATGATTGGACGGAAGCCGAGCAACTCGCGCTCGTCCATGCCCGGCACGCCGGATACATCGATAACCTCAAGCTTCGTCAGATGACGGGGCAGCACCCGGCCGATACGACCAAGGTGCTCGTGAGCCTTCGAGATCGAGGGCTCCTCGAGATGACTCGCAGTGGCCGCGGAGCACGGTACGTTCTGGGACCGGCGGCCTTGAAAGGAAGGCAGAAGACAGAAGATGATCCCGGCGAGGTTGGGCTTGGCCCCCTCTTTGTCGAGGTGGCAGCAAGCTCGGGCGAGCCTACCCCGAGCTCTGGTAGGTTGCCAACAAGCTCTGGTAGTTTGCAACCGAGCTCTGGTAGTTTACCACCGAGCTCTGATAGTTTACCGCGGAGCTCTGGTGGTTTACCGTCGAGCACTAACGGCTTACCACAGGCGGGGGGGAGCGAATCGAACGATTTCGAGACGGTCTGGGAGGAACTCGAGACTATTGCACGGCCCGTGTGTGAATCGCGGTACGTGAATCAATCGGTCCTAGATGCAACCCTAATCCGACTATGTCAGCGGACAGCGCTATCCTTGCGCGAGCTCATAGAGCTCACCGGCAAGAGCGAGGCAACCGTCCGCAAATCGTTGCGCCGCCTGCTCCGGTCAGAACAGCTCAGATACCTCTACCCTGACCAGCCCCAGCATCCGCGGCAAAAGTACGTCGTGTGAGCGGCCCAAGAATACGGATTCAGAAGCCCGCGTGCATCCGCGGCCCACGGAAGATTAGAACAGATGAACTACCGCAAGAAACTGATCGAAGTAGCCCTCCCCCTCGATGCCATCAACGCCGCGTCGGCGCGGGAGAAGTCGATCCGCCACGGCCACCCGAGCACGCTGCACCTCTGGTGGGCCCGGCGCCCCCTCGCCGCGGCGCGAGCCGTCATCTTCGCCCAGATGGTGGACGACCCCTCGACCTACGTCGACGAACTCCTTGCCGATCCGGAGATCGGGAAGAAAGCGGAGGCGGAGCTCGAGCGGCGGCTGGAAATCTGGAGGAAGCAGGTCGCGGCTTACGACGACGCCGAGAGGCTCGGGGACAGCTCCGTCCCGGAGCCCGGTCCGGAGCCGACCCTCGAGGAGTGCGCCGCCGAGATCGAGCGCGAGCGGCTCTTCCGGCTGATCGAAGAGCTCGTCAAGTGGGAGAACACGACGAACGAGGAGGTCCTGGAGCGGGCCCGGGAGGAGATCCGGAAGAGCTGGCGGCGGACCTGTGAAGCCAACAAGGACCACCCCCGCGCCGCCGAGCTCTTCGACCCCGAGAAGCTCCCGGCCTTCCACGACCCCTTCGCCGGCGGCGGCTCGCTCCCGCTCGAGGCCCAGCGTCTAGGCCTCGAGGCCTACGCGAGCGACCTGAACCCCGTCGCCGTGCTGATCAACAAGGCGATGATCGAGATCCCGCCGAAGTTCGCGGGGATGCCGCCGGTCAACCCCGAGGCGCGGAATGACCGGTCGCTCTTCAAGCGGGAATGGAAGGGCGCCCAGGGCCTCGCCGAGGACGTGCGCTACTACGGGAAGTGGATACGCGACGAGGCGGAGAAGCGGATCGGGCACCTCTACCCGAAGGTCAAGATCACCCCGGAGCTCGTCCGTGAGCGGCCGGTGTAGAGAATCACGCCATCTTGCTCCTCTGGAGACACCCAGTTTTACGCACCC
>CALBZE010000133.1 GCA_937889645.1 uncultured bacterium | reverse complement strand
GCGGGCGGCGGCGCCTGCGGCGCCGGGGGAGGGGCCGGCGCTGCGCGCGGCGGGCGCGGCGGCCTTCGGCCGCGGGGGCCCCTGCGGGGCGGATAGGGCCGCCTGCGGCGGCGGGTGGGGCGCGCTGCACGTGGGGGTGTTGGGCGGGGGGCGCGGGGTGAGCCGTTCGGGCGAGGGTGGAGGCATCCGGCCGTTCGGGCCGCGGCAGACTGGGCGGGGGCGGTGGGGCGCCTCGTCTGCAAGGGCGCCCGCCGCAGGCTAGGGGCGTCATCGGCCTCGCCGCTGGACCCAACTGCACAACCGACGGTGAACGAATGTTTCTTGTGCGGTTGGGTGGCATATAGCAACCCAATCGCACAATGACATTCGGCGCGAACAACGATCCTGCACTTGGGTGCATATAGATGACCGAATCGACCAATCGTTCGCGAAAAGGCGATGGTTGTGCGATTTGGTACACCCAGGCGGCGACCGTCCGACGCTTCGGCCGGCAAGAATGGTGCGCCTCAAGCACCGCTTGAGAGGCCATATGCGCCTGCGGTCACACCCCTTCGGCGCGCTGAGACGCCACCACCAACACTTCCTGCAGACAGAGCGCGATGGCGCCGTTGGTATGGTTGATGGGCCTGGCCCCTCCGCGCCCGGCTGGAGGCGCCTTCTTGGTCCCCCCACCCCCCAGCCCCGACCCCAAGCCCCATGACCATCGGGGGTGGGCACACACACCAGCGCACGCCAGGGCCGCCGTCCGCACCGGCACTGGAAAGAGCCAGCCCCGCCGAAAGCGGCCGGGCGGGAGGGGCGCTCCCCCGGAGCGGCTCCGAGCGGCCGACCGCGCCGCGCCGGAGCGAACGCCTTCGCCGCGGCCGGCCGCGGAGGGGGCAGCGCCCCGTACGCCCGGCCGCGCCCCGGTCGAAACGCCACCCCGGCCGCCCGGCCGCGCGCCGGTCGAAGCGCCACCCCGTACGCCCGGCCGCGCGCCGGTCGCTAGTCCGACACCGCGGGCCCCGGCCGCGCCCCGGTCGCTAGACCGACCCCGCGCCCCCGGCCACGGCGCCAGCCCAGCATCGCCGTCCGCCCCGCCCCCGTCGTCAGAACGACGGTCCGAAGGAAATACTGAACACCCCGCTTCGATCCGGCCGGCTCAGGGGGAACGCGTAGTCGAGCCGGAGGATTGCGAAGAAGACGTTCGCCCGCAGGCCGATCCCGTAGCTGAAGAGCGGCGTGCGATAGAAGAGCGGGTTCTGATCCGGCTCACGGCGCCACACCAGCTTGATGTCGCGCGGGTCGGCGCAGTCGTCGTCGAAAACGGGCATCCCGTTGTCGATGCACACGTGGTCGTTCCACGCGAGCCCGCCGTCGAAGAACAGGACGGCGTCGATGGGCGGGAAGTTGCCGAGGAACCCGATCTGCAGCTCGGTGATGACCGGGAAGCGCAGCTCGGAGCGGAACAGGGCGACGCTCGAGCCGATCAGCTGGTCGCGCACGGGGCATGACCCGTACGAGAAATTCCTGCCCGCGCACTCCTCGACCCCCTCGAAGGAGTCGGCGTCGTAGCCGCGGAGGAAGTAGGGCCCGCCCCAATAGTTCCAGAAGTTGCCGGAGCCCTGGCCGAAGCGCGTGACGGTCAGGAACTGCGTGGCGAACGTGACCCAGCGCTTGAAGTTCAGGTAGTTGCGGAAATCGACGAGCCCCTCGGTGAAGTTGAAGTCACCGAACGTGCGGGACAGCTGCAGCCGGTACCGGCGCCCGAAGATGGGCCCGGTCCACCCGAAGCCGGCGTTGTCGAAGACGAGCGCGGCCGTCGGCTGGACGAACCTCCAGTCGTTGAGCCCGTACCGTTCGTCGACCGGCCGGCCGACGGTGTAGTTCACGCCGCGCAGCACCAGGTCGCGCTGGATGATGGTCGCACTGGCGCCGAACTCGACGCGACGGTACGTGCTGAAGGGGTATGCGATGACGCCGTCGATCGAGCGGTACACGTCGCGAATGAACTGGTCGACGAGGATGACCTCGTCGCGCTCCGGGTGCAGTCCGTAGTAGGGCCCTGCGTAGCTGTAGAGCGGGACCTGCGACGCGGCGATGCCGAAGTTCGTCCTCGTCTTGAGGTAGTTGTATCCGCCGAAGAACGTGGCGTCCGAGAAGGACCCGTTCACGCTCCCGGCCACCAGGATGTTGTGGTTGCCGAGGATGTCCGAGAGCGCGATGTAGCTCCCACCATAGAGCCCGTTGCCGTAATAGCCGCCGACCTGCGCGCCGATCGTCGGGCGCCCGATGACGTCGGGGCTGAAGCGGACCTTGTATTCGTTGATCGTGAAGTCCGCGGTGTCGGGGAGCGCGTACTCGGCGCTGTCGAGGAGGGCCATCACCGAGACGGGCGCCGGGATGGTCGTCCCCTCCGGCAGGCGGTCGCTGGGACGGAATCCGTCGCCGGAGCGGTAGTAGGAGAGCGACCTCGGCCTGCGCGCGCCCGTCTCGCCTTCGCCCGTCGTCGCGGCGACGCTCGTGTCTGCCGCGCCTTCGCCAGGCCTGGCCTCGCCCGGCCTGGCCTCACCGGGCACCCCCTCACCAGGCCTGCCCTCGCCGCCGGCCGCGCCCGCGCCGGCCGCCGAATCGGCGACGGCGACCACCCCGGCCGAATCCGAGGGGGCCGACGGCCTGCGCGCGACCGGGACGTCCACCTCGGCGACCGGCACGTCCGAGATCGCGACGCGCTCGAGCGCGAACGGATCGTCGATCGCGAAGAGGCTGTGACCGCCGACCTCGAAGTAGACGAAGACGAGCGGGCCCTCGTTGCGCGCCCAGGTGAGCGTCGGGCTCATGTCGGTCGCGGTCGGCCCCATCGCGCCCGAGATCATCCGCGTGATGCGGTAGAGCTGCGCCTCGTCGCGGCGGAAGAGGTAGAGGTCCTTGGTCCCGGTGCGGTCGCTGACCCAGACGAGCGAGCGGCTGTCCGGCGACCAGACCGGGTTGATGTTCTTGCCGACGTCCTGGTGCGGCAGCAACTCGATCTCGCCGGTCTCCAGGTGGTAGAGCGCGACGCGCAGGTTCGAGTACGACAGCTTGTCGAAGTCCGTCCCGGGCGCCTGGTCCGTGCTGAACGCGATGGTGCGGCCGTCGGGCGACCACGCCGGGAACAGGTTCGCGTACCGGTCGCGCGTCAGGCGCCGCAGATTGCCGCTCAGGTCAGTGATGAAGAGGTCGGTGAGCCCGCCGTCGTTCCCGGAGAACACGATGTAGCGGCCCTCGGGGTCCCAGCTCGGGCTCGTGATCGCGCTCAGGTCGAACTCGAGCTTGCGATCGAGGCGTTTGCGTTCGATGTCGTAGATGTAGAGCGCGTCACGGCCGCCGGTCTGGGCGACAAAGGCGAGGTACCGGCCATTGGGCGAGAACGCGGCGGCCGAGCTGCTGTAGCGAAGCGACTCGAAGTCCGCGTCGCCGCTCGACCGAACGAGGCGTCGCTCGAACTTCCCGGTCTTCGCGTCCACGAGCCAGAGGTCGACGTCGAACCCGTCGCGCTGGGAGAAGACGGCGAGCTTGGAGCCGTCCGGCGAAATGGCCGGAGCGAGGTAGCTCGGGTCGTCGTACAGGCGCCGGTGCCGCAGCAGGGGCCGGGCGAACGTCTCCGGCCGTGCGAACTCGGCGATCTGCGGCAGATACGCCCGGCGCACGGCCGCGGCCCATTCCTGGCTCAATTCGGCCAGCGACACGCCGAGCGTCGTCTCGAAGGCGCGCGGGATGCCGATGCGCGTCGCCCGCTGCAGAAGGATCCCGATCACCTCGTCGCCCCACCGCGAGCCGATGTACGCCCACAGCGCCTGGCCGAAGCGGTACGAGAGGTAATCGTTGCGGCGGTTCATCTCGCCGATCGTGCGGAAATAGCCGGAGTACACTGCGTCGCGGAGCCACGCCGCCGTGATGGCGTCGATGTGCCCGATCGACAGGTACTCGGCCATCCCTTCCATGAACCACAAGGGCGGCGCGGTCGCGAAGGGGTTCGCGTTGTCGAGCGCGGCGTTCTTGAAGATGATGTCGAACTGGAACGCGTGGACCAGCTCGTGGCGCAGGACGTGGTCGAACTCGGCGTAGGAGCCGGTGAAGGGGATCACGACCCGGCTCTTGTAGCCCTCCGCGAACGCGCCGGTCGACTCGGAGATGAAATCGGGCGTCGTGTTCGTCTGCTGGAACTCCGAGTGCGACGCGTAGAGGATGATCGGCTTCTTTTCCTTGAATTCGTGCTGCAGCAGCTTCGAGAGCCGGGCGTAGGCGCGTTCGGCCATACGCGCGGCATCCATCGCCGCCTCGCGCTCCTCCTCGTAGAAGTAGACGTCGAAGTGCTCCGTCGAGATGATCTGGAAGTCGAAGGAGCGGTACTGGACCTTGTTCCGGCCGAAGTACTGCGCACGCGCGTCCGCGGGCACGGCCGCGAACGCCATGGCCGTGAGAACAGAGGCGAGGAGGAGGCGCTTCAACATTGGGTCTCCCTTCACGCTTCCAGGGCGTGCATAGGAGCGTCGCCCCAGAGACGTTCGAGCTGATAGAATTCCCGCGCCGCGGGGTGAAACACGTGGACGACGAAGTCGATGTAGTCGATCAGGACCCAGCGCCCGGCGCGGAGCCCCTCGACGTGACCCGGGCGCACGCCTTCCTTCTTGAGCTCGTCGATGATGTGCTCCGCGATCGAACGCACGTGCAGATCCGAGTTACCGCTGACCAGGAGGAAGTAATCGGTTGCGTCGGACAGTTCTCTGAGATCCATGAGGAGGAGGTCGACGCCTTTTCGATCCGCCGCGAGTTCGATGGCCCGCGCGAGCGGCGCGGGGATATCGAGCGATTTCGGCTCGACGGCCGTCGACGTCCTTTCTCCCGTAGCGCTTTCCTGACTCGTCATCCCTTTATTAGGAGCTGCCCGGGGAATGTTCCCCGCCCCGCCGCCATCGGCGCGCTCGGAGCGGCGCGCGTCGTTCGGGCCCGTGCATCAATCAGGCCAGCCCACCCCGCCGCAGCTCGCTGCCCTTTTCGAAGGTTGAAACGTTTCTGCCGCGATCGGCCTGACACGAAACGCGGCACGCCCCGCCTCCCAATTATGGGGGACGGGGCGTGTGGCGTCCACCTTTTCGGCCGGGCGACCGGGCCTGCGGAGCCTCAGTCTTCCTGCTTGATGACCCAGACCTTGACCTCCGGCCGGACGTCCGGGTGCAGCCGGACGGGGACGGAGAAGACGCCGAGCGTCTTGATCGGCTCGTCGAGCTCGACCCAGCGGCGGTCGACCTCGAAGTCGAGGCCCTGCTGGTTCAACCGCTCGGCGATGTCCGCGTTCGTGATCGAGCCGAACAGCTTCGACTCCTCGCCCGCCCGCGCCTCGAAGGTCAGCGAGATCCCCTCGAGCGCCTTCGCCCGGCGACGCGCCTCGAGGTAGTCGCGCCGCGCGCGCTCCTCGGCCCGGCGACGCTCCTCCTCGAGCTGGCGGACGTTCGCCTCCGTCGCCTCGTACGCCATCCCCTGCGGAATCAGGTAGTTGCGCGCGAAACCCGGCTTCACGGCCACGATCGAGCCCGCCGTGCCCAGCTTCGCCACGTCCTCCCGTAGAATCACCTTGACGTTCTTCTTCATGGTCTCAACCCCTCAGGAGCCCGAGCCCGCCGTGCGGCGCGCCCTCAAGTCGATCCAGGTGTCCGCCAGCCCGACGAACGCCGCGCCGAGCAGAACCATCGGCAATATGAACAGCGCCAGGAATCCCAGGGCGATCGCGCCGCACCCCGGCGCGCCGGTCAGCGCTACGAGCACTGCCACGCCGCGCAGCGCGTAGAGCGCGCCCATGAACGCGACCAGGTTCGATCCGGCCCGCATCGCCACGCCCCCGATCGGGAGCACGACGAGCAGGATCCCCGCGATCAGGACCCAGACCAGCTCGTCCTGGAACCGGAACTCGCGGAACGGCGCGAGCGCATGGCCGGTCGTCCCGCCGAGCCGCCGGTAAGCCCACCACGCGACGCCGAGCCCGGCCAGCGACGCCAGCGCCAGGAGCGCCGGGTGGAGCAGCGCCTGCACGTCCGCCGCGCGATAGACGCCGTCCATGACCTGCGCGGCGAGCCCCTGCTGCGCCGCCGCCCCGCTCCACGCCCCGGCCAGCGCACCGGCCGCGTCCTGCAACCGCCTCGACACCGCCCAGTCCAGGGCGGTCCAGGCGCCCGGCCGGAAGGCCAGGACCAGGGCGCCCGTGCCGACCGCCGCGGCGAGCGCGCCGAGCGCCATCCCGAGGAACCGCGCACGCGGCCGCACCGCGACCAGCAGGACGAACCACCCGCCCAGAACGAGCGCCCAACCCAGCTCGGCGTATCCGAGCGTGTCGGGCGCCGCGCCCCGGAGCGTCACGAATGTCAACGCCGCCGCGCCCATGATCCGCGCCGGCCGGCGCGGCGGAAGCGCGAGCAGCAGGAGCGACAGCGGGACGAAGATCAGGGGCAGCGGGCTCGCCAACGACAGCGTCGTCGCCGCGAACGCGAGCGCCGCGACCGCGCCCCAGCTCCGCTCCGTGCCGCCCGTCACACGTGTTACCCCGCGTACCCCTTGATGAAGGGGAGGATCGCCAGGAACCGCGCCCGCTTGATCGCGGTGCCCAGCTGGCGCTGATGACGCGCGCACGTCCCCGTCATCCGACGCGGCAGGATCTTGCCCTGGTCGGTGATGAAACGCGAGAGCGTCTTCTCATCCTTGTAGTTGACCAGCCGGATCCCGGCCTCGCACAGCTGGCAGGACTTCGTTTGGCGCCGCATCGTCACTCCTCCTCTTCCTCGTCTTCCTCTTCCTCTTCCTCCGCCTCGCGCGGCTCGCGCGTCGCGATCGACATCGGCGCCGTGGGCTCGCCCTCGTGCAGCACCACGAGATAGCGCAGCAGCCCATCGTCCAGCTTCAGCACGCGCTCGTACTCCGGCAGCGCTTCCTGCTCTGCACGGAACTGCACGACGACGTAGTTGCCGCTCGTCTTCTTGTTGATCGGGTAGGCGAGCTGGCGCTTCCCCCAGCGGTCGATCGCGGTGATCTCGCCGTTGCCGTTGCCGGTCAACAGCTCCTGGTAGCGCTCCAGCCGCTGCTCGACGGCCTCGTCCGGAAGCGCCGAGTCGAAGATGTAGACTGCTTCGTAAGCCCTCACGTTGTACCCTCCTGTGGTCTTACATCGGCCCCGCCGCGCCCGGCGGGGCAGGAGCAAAGCACGGTAATATAACGACGCCGCGTGCGACGGTCCAGGGACGGCACCGGCGGCGGGGGCGTTCAGACGTTGAACCTGAACAGCATGATGTCCCCGTCCTGGACGACGTATTCCTTCCCCTCGGATCGGACGAGGCCCTGCTCGCGGGCGGCCTTCTGCGACCCGGCAGCGACGAAGTCGTCCCAGCCGAGCGTCTCGGCGCGGATGAAGCCGCGCTCGAAGTCGCTGTGGATCTCGCCGGCGGCCTGCGGCGCGCGGGTACCCTTGCGGATGGTCCATGCGCGGACCTCCTTCTCGCCGGCCGTGAAGTAGCTGATCAGGTCGAGGAGTCGGTACCCGGCGCGGATGAGCCGCCAGAGGCCGGGCTCCTCGAGCCCGAGCTCCTGGAGGAAGACCTGGCGCTCCTCGGGCGCGAACTCGATCAGCTCAGCCTCGATCCTGACCGAGAGCGGAATGACCTCGGCCGGCTCGCCGGCGGCGTCGATCGCGGCGCGGAGCGCGGCGACGTGCTCGTTCTCCCCGCCCGGCAGATCCGACTCGGCGACGTTCGCCACGTAGAGCATACGCTTCGCGGTCAGGAGCTGAAGCGTGACCAGGCGGCGCGCCTCCTCCTCGTCCGCGAGCTCGACCTGGCGGGCCGGGTGCCCCTCGGAGAGGAGCGCCTGCAGCTTCTTGAGGAGCTCCAGTTCGGCTTGCGCCTCCTTGTCGCCGCTCCGGGCCGGCTTCTCGACGCGCTGGATCCGCTTCTCGACGGTCTGCAGGTCGGCGAGCGCGAGCTCGAGGTTGATGATCTCGCGGTCGCGGGCGGGGTCGACCGAGCCGAGGACGTGCGTGACGTCCGGGTCGTCGAAACAGCGCACGACGTGAACGATGGCGTCGACCTCGCGGATGTTGGCCAGGAACTGGTTCCCGAGCCCCTCACCCTGGGAGGCGCCTTTGACCAACCCGGCGATGTCGACGAAGGTGACGACCGCGGGCGTGACCGCCTTCGGCTGCACGCGCTCGACGAGCAGATCGAGGCGCGGATCGGGCACGGGCACGACGCCGACGTTCGGGTCGACCGTGCAGAACGGGTAGTTCTCGGCCGCCGCGCCGGCCCCCGTGAGCGCGTTGAACAGCGTGGACTTGCCGACGTTCGGCAAGCCGACGATCCCCAGTCGCAGGTTGGGCATTTCGTTTGTTCCAAGAAGAAGATCCGTGGTCGAAATCGCTGTCGGAATATCCTTGAAATATAGCGGAATTCCTTGCCGATGACCACCGGAAGGCGGGCGTGGATCCGACCGCCGCCGCCTCGAGCCACCCCCGCTCCACCGCCTCGCGCTACCCCGGCTCCGCCGCCTCGCTCTACTCCCGCCCCACCACCTCCTGCACCGCCCTCACGACCGTCGGGTACGCCTCGTAGACGGCGCGTGCGCTCTCGAGCTCGAGCCGCTCGCGGTTGGTATGCGCGAAGCGCTCCTCGCCCGGCGCGAACCCGATGGCCGGGATCCCGTGGACGCCGCAGATCCGGCCGCCGTCGGTGGCGAGGGTCCAGGGGCGGATCGCGGGGCGCCGCCCCGTGGAGCGTTCGACCGCGGCCGCGGCCGCGACGGCGATCGGATGCTCGGGCGAGACGAGGAACCCCGGCGTGAAGAGCCGGTGTTCGCGCTCGAGCCCGGTGTACGTTCGCTGCGCCTCGGTGGCGAGCCGGACCTCGAACGACACGTCGTCGGGCAGCCGGACCCGCGGCCGCAGGAACGTCTCGAGGTCCCGCACGGCGGTCTCCGCGGTGGTGCCGGGGAGCACGCGCCAGTCGACGGTCACGCGCAGCAGGTCGGGGATCACGTTGTTGCTGCGGGGGAACGTCTCGACGCGCGTCGGCGCGAGCGTCGCACGGCCGAGCACGGGGTCGGACCCCAGGCCGGCGGCGAACTCCTCGAGCGCCGGGATCAACGTGGCGAGCGCGCCGAGCGGGCTGCGCGCGCGGTCGGGCGCGCTCGCGTGCCCGGCGACGCCGTGGACGTCGACGACCAGTTCCGCGCGGCCGCGGTGACCGATGCAGACGTCGCCCGCGGTGGCTTCGCCGATGATCACGGCGGCCGGGCGTAGCCGGCCGGATTCGAGGAGGTGCGAGACCCCCCACCCGCCGCGCTCCTCGAACACGGTGCACGCGACGAGGACGTCGCCCGCGGGCCGGTTCTCGACGAAATGCGCCGCGGCGTAGAGCTGGATCGCGAGCGGGCCCTTGATGTCCATGGCCCCGCGGCCGTGGAGGAAGCCGTCGGCGACGACGCCTTCGAACGGCGGGTACTCCCACGCCGCCGGGTCGCCGACGTCGACGGCGTCGAGGTGCGAACAGAGCATGACCGCCGGCGACTCACCGCGCCCGGCGATTCGGCCCACAACGTTGCCGACCTCGTCGGTCCATACGTCGTCGAAGCCGAGCGCCTCGAATTCGCGGCGCACCCGCTCCGCGACCTCCGCTTCCCCGCCCGGCGGGCTCGGAATGCGGATCAGGTCCCGGGCGAACGCGACCACGCGATCGAACGACAGATCGGGCATACCTGCAAACCAAGCGGTCCATGCCCCTCGAGGAGAGGCATGGACCGCAACCGGGTTTGTCGAGATCAGCCGAGGAGCGCGCGGACCGCCTCGACGACGCCGTCCCAGACCGCGCCGAAGGTGTCCGCCTCGTCGGCGTGCACCCGCACGAACCAGGGCGCGAGCACGAGCGCCACGATGCTCATCAGCTTGATCAGGATGTTCATCGACGGCCCCGACGTGTCCTTGAACGGGTCGCCCACGGTGTCGCCGACGACCGCGGCCTTGTGGCTGTCCGAGCCCTTGCCGCCGTAGGCGCCGCCCTCGATGTACTTCTTGGCGTTGTCCCACGCGCCGCCGGAGTTGGCCATGAAGAGCGCGAGCAGCACGCCGGTCACCGTCGCGCCGGCGAGGAGCCCGCCGAGCGCCTGGATGCTGAAGTAGCCGACGACGACGGGCGCGGCCACGGCCAGCAGGCCGGGCGCGATCATCTCACGCAGCGCGGCGCGGGTCGAGATGTCGACGCAGCGAGCGCTGTCGGGACGGGCGGTGCCTTCCATGAGTCCCGGGATCTCGCGGAACTGGCGGCGCACCTCGGCGACCATCCCGGCGGCGGCGCGGCCGACCGCGGTCATCGTGAGCGCGCCGATGAAGAACGGCAGCACGCCGCCGATCAGCAGCCCGATCACGACCGCCGGGTTCACGATGTTGAGCCCCTCTTCGCCCAGGCCGACCGCGCTGGCGTAAGCGCTGAAGAGCGCGAGCGCGGTCAGCGCGGCCGAGCCGATCGCGAAGCCCTTCCCGATCGCGGCCGTCGTGTTCCCGATCGCGTCCAGCCCGTCGGTGATCTTGCGGACATCGGGGCCCAGGCCGGCCATCTCGGAGATGCCGCCCGCGTTGTCGGCGATCGGGCCGTACGCGTCGACCGTCATCGTCACGCCGACCGTGGCGAGCATGCCGACGGCGGAAATGCCGATCCCGTACAGGCCGGCGAAGTAGTAGGAGACCCAGATCGCGAGGACGATCAGGAGGATCGGCGCGACCGTCGACTCCATCCCGACCGCGAGCCCGGAGATGATGTTCGTGGCCGAGCCGGTCTGGCTCGCGTCGGCGATCCTACGGATCGGCTTGGCCGCCGTGTAGTACTCCGTCGCAATGCCGATCAGCACGCCGGCGAGCGCGCCGGCGAAGATCGCCCAGAAGGGCCCGGTGACCGGGTACGCCCGCGCCTGCGCCGGGTCGAAGATCTCGAAGCCGAGCGCCTTGACCACGAAGTACATGATCACGACGAAGAGCCCGGCGGCGATGAAGGTGATGTTCCGCAGGGCCGAGGCCGGGTTCGACCGCTCGAGGATCTTCATCAGGCCGATCCCGATGAGCGAGGTCACGAGCCCGACCATGATCGTCAGGATCGGGAGCGCGATCGCCTCCGCGCGGCTCGCCGCGAAGATCGGGCTGGTCGCGCCGATCGCGATCGTCGCGATCACGGAGCCGACGTAGCTCTCGAAGATGTCGGCGCCCATCCCGGCGACGTCGCCGACGTTGTCGCCCACGTTGTCCGCGATCGTGGCCGGGTTGCGCGGGTCATCCTCGGGGATGCCGGCCTCGACCTTGCCGACCAGGTCGGCGCCGACGTCCGCGGCCTTGGTGTAGATCCCGCCGCCGACGCGGGCGAAGAGCGCGATCGAGCTGGCGCCCATGCCGAAGCCGCCGATGATCTCGGAGAAGCGGACGAAGTCGGCGTCCGAAATCGCCTCGGTCCCGAGGAAGAAGTACCAGGCGCCGATGCCGAGCAGCCCGAGCGCCGCGACGGACAGACCCATGACCGCGCCGCCGAAGAACGCGACGCGCAGCGCCTTCCCCTGCCCCTCGTCCCGCGCCGCCGCCGACGTGCGCACGTTGGCGCGCGTGGCCGCCGTCATCCCGAAGAAGCCGGCCAGGATCGAGCTGAACGCCCCGGTCACGAACGCAATCGCCGTACGCCCGCCGACCGCGAAGTTGAGGAGGATGGCCACGACGATCAGGAAGACGACGAGCACCGTGTACTCGCGGCGCAGGAACGCCATCGCGCCCTCGTGGATGCGGTCGGCCAGCTCCCGCATGAGATCGGTGCCGGCCGGCTGCTTCACGATGTACAGGTACAGGACCAGCGCGCCCGCCAGGCCGAGCAAGCCCAGCAGGGGCGACCATGTGGCCCACGTCATGAGTTGCGACACGGACGCCTCCGTTGGAGATGAACTCGATGTGTGAGGTGAATCTCGTTATCGGTTGAAGCGATTCATCGCCGCTTCGATCCCGTCCTCGACCCAAACGCGGACGGCGTCCGCCAGTACGGGCATGAGGTCCAGGATCCGCTCCTCGTCGCTACGCGATGGGGGAGCGAGAACCCAATCGGCCAGGTCGATCCCGGCCGGCGGCGCACCCACGCCGATGCGCAGCCGTGCGTAATCACGCGTGCCGAGCGCCGCCTCGATCGATTTGAGCCCGTTGTGTCCGCCCGCGCTGCCGCGCGCGCGGAACCGGACGCGCCCGGGCTCGAGCGCCACGTCGTCCACGACGACCAGGAGGTCGCGCGAGACATCGAAATCCGCATACGTACGGAGCGGTGCGACGGCCGCGCCGCTCCTGTTCATGTAGGTCAACGGCTTCACCAGCCGGACCGCGTGGTCGCCGACACGGCCCGCGGTGACCGCGGCGCGGCCTTCACGCCGGAACGTGCCGAGCCGCCAGACTTCCGCCAGATGATCGAGCAGCCACCACCCCACGTTGTGGCGCGTGGCCTCGTATTCGGGCCCCGGATTGCCGAGCCCGCAGATGACCTTCACGAACGCACCCGCCCCGGTTGTACGGCCGCCCGGACCGCGGCACTACTCGCCGGCCTCTTCCGCCCCGCGCTTGCGCACCAGCTCCGGCTCGACCTCGCCGCCGGGGCCCTCGCCCGTCTCGGCGGCCGACTCGAGCGCCGCGACCGTCGGCACGCTGACCGTGCAGACCGTGCCGTCCGGATCGTCGTGCAACTCGACGCCCTTCGGCAGAACGACGTCCCGAACGTGGATCGATTCGCCGATCTTCAGCGCGGTCACGTCCACTTCGATCGCCTCGGGGATCTGGTCCGGTAGGCAGCGCACCGCGATCGTGTGTCGGACCTGGTCCAGGACGCCGCCCTCGCGCACACCCTCCGCATGGCCGACCACGTGCAGCGGCACCTCGACGTTCACCCGCTCGCCCTCGTGGACCAGGTAGAAGTCGACGTGCAGCACTTCGGGCCGGTACGGGTGGGTCTGGACCTCGCGAACGAGCGCGCGACCGCCGGGCCGGCCATCCAGTTCGAGCTGGATCAACTTGGTCTCTACCGAGATCCGCGAGAGCAGGTGGTCCAGCTCCCGCGCGTCGACGGACACAGAGCGCGGCTCCTCGCCGTGGCCGTACACCACTCCCGGGACGCGGCCGGCCGCGCGCAACCGCCGCGCGGCGCTCTTGCCGTGGTCGGTACGGGACTCCGCCTTCAGAACGGCATTGGTCGCCATACTCGCCCCTCCTTCCGTCAGTCGAAAAGCTGGCTGATCGACTCGTTCGAGTGGGTGTAACGGATCGCCCGGGACAGCAGCTCCGCGATCGAGAGAACCGTCAGCTTCGGGAATCGCTTCTCCTCGGGCACCAGGAGCGTGTTCGTCACCACGACTTCGATCAGGGGCGAATCCTGGAGCCGCTCGACCGCAGGCCCGGACAGCACCGCGTGGGTCGCCGCGGCGTAGATCTCCTTCGCGCCCCGCTCGTGGAGCACGTCGACCACGCCGCGCAGTGTGCCCGCCGTGTCGATCATGTCGTCCACGATCAGGCACCGCCGCCCCTCGACCTCGCCCACCACCGTGAGGACCTCCGCGACGTTCGCCTGCGGACGACGCTTGTCGATGATCGCGATCGGCGCGTCCAGACGCCGCGCGTACCCACGCGCCATCTTCGCGGCGCCGACGTCCGGCGCCACGACGGTGAGGTCCTCCAGACCCTTCTTCCGGAAGTAGCCCGTCAGCACGGGCGCCGCGTAGAGGTGGTCGACCGGCTCGTCGAAGAAGCCCTGGATCTGGTGCGTGTGGAAATCCATTCCCAACACGCGGTCGACCCCGGCGGCCGAGATCAGGTTCGCCACCAGCTTCGCGCTGATCGCCACGCGCGGCTGGTCCTTCCGGTCCTGCCGCGCATAGCCGTAGTAGGGCATCACCAGCGTGACCCGCGCCGCCGAGGCCCGCTTGGCCGCATCGACCAGGAGCAGCGCCTCCATCAGGTTGTCCGCCGGCGGCGGCGTCGGCTGGATGATGAAGACATCCCGGCCGCGCGCGTTCTGATTGATCCGCACGAAGATCTCGCCGTCGGCGAATCGCTTGATCGTCACATCACCCAGGGGCAGCCCCATGGATTCGGCGATCTCCTCGGCCAGTGGGCGGTTGGCCGTTCCGGCCAGGAGCAGCATCGGTCCGTGGAATCCGTGGTCAGGCATCACCATCTTCGGCTACCGGGTCACTTGTGACGACAGCCGGGAAGTGTACAGAAAATGGCACAGTCGTGTCAACCGCCCGCGACCGTCCTGCGCGGGTGGAGCACGCTCGAGACGGCCCGGGCGAGCGACTCCGGCGAGAACGGCTTGGCGAGGAAGGCGCCGGGGTCGTTGCGCGCGGCGTCTCTCAGCACCTCGTCGTCCGCGTAGCCGGACATGAAGACGACGCCGAGCCCCGGACAGAGCGAGCGGAACCGCTCGGCCAGCTCGCGGCCGTTCATCCCGGGGAGGATCACGTCGGTCAGGAGCAGGTCCAGGTCGCAGACGGCGTCGGCGAAGCGTTCGAGCGCTTCCGCGGCGCTGGCGGCCTCGTGCACGACGTACCCCGCCCGCTCGAGGACCCGCCGGGCGAGCGAGCGGACGGCGGCGTCGTCCTCGACCACGAGGATCGTCTGCCCTTCGCCGCGAGGCGGCTCGGTCTCGATCGGCTCGGGATCGAGCGCGTCGACGGGGCTGCCCACGCGAGGCAGGTAGACGCGCACGTCGGTGCCCTGGCCGACCTCGCTGTCGACGACGATGTGCCCGCTGCTCTGCTGGACGATCCCGTAGACGGTGCTGAGGCCGAGACCCGTCCCCTTCCCCGGCGGCTTGGTCGTGAAGAACGGTTCGAAGATGTGCTCGCGCACGTCGGCCGGGATCCCGGTCCCGGTGTCCCGCACGGAGAGGACGACCCACCCGCCCGGCCACCCCCCGTTTCCTACGCCGTGCGCAGGCGCGCGCTCGGCGTTGGCGGTCGAAATGGTGATCCGGCCGCCGTCGGGCATCGCGTCGCGAGCGTTCACCGCCAGGTTCATGACCACCTGCTGCATCTGGCCCGGATCGGCGCGGACGTGGCCGAGCGCGGGATCGAGGGCGGTGACCATCTCGATGTCCTCGCCGATCAACCGGCGGAGCATGCGGACCGTGTCGCCGACGACCGCGTTCAGGTCGATCACGCGAGGTTGGGAGACCTGCTTCCTGCCGAAGGCCAGGAGCTGGCGCGTGAGCGAAGCCGCGCGGTCGGCGGCATCGCGGATCTCGACGAGGTCGGTGCGGATCGGATCGTCCGGCCCAACGTCCTCGAGGAGGAGGCGCGCGCGCCCCTGCACCGCGGTGAGGAAGTTGTTGAAGTCGTGGGCGATCCCGCCGGCCAGCCGACCCACGGCCTCCATCTTCTGCGCCTGCCGGAGCTGTTCCTCGAGGCGACGACGCTCGGTGATGTCGCGGAAGAACCAGGCGCGGGCGTAGCTCGCGCCGTTGTGCCCGTGGATCGGTGCGGCATGCCACTCGAAGGTGCGACCGTCGACGAGGACGATCTCGCCGCTGCCCCGCTCGGTCGGGCGCGCGGCGAGCTGCGCGACGCGGACGAGGAACGGCTGCGGCTCCGCGAGGCGCTCGCGGATGTGGGCGAAGCACACGTCGATCGTGGAGCCGACGGGGTCGCCGGGGCAGCTCCACAGCTCGGCGAATCGCCGGTTGGCGATGCGGACGACGCCGTCTTCGCCCGAGACGATGATGCCGTCGATCGCGCCCTCGTGCTGCGCCTCGAGGAGCGACATCTGGAACCCGAGCTCCTCGCGCGCGCGCTCGCGCTCCGCGATCGCCGCGGCCAGGATCTGCGTGCCCAGCGAGAGGACGACGACGAACGCCTGGAAATAGATCGAGTTGGCCACGACGCCCTGCTGCGAGAACGGCCCCTGGCCGTGCATCGTCTCCCACGTCGCGATGGTGGCGAAGACGAGGATCGTCGCGACCGCGCCGTGCTGCCCGAAGCGGAGCACGGTCCAGATCACGTACGGGACCGCCACGAACGCGAGCGCGTAGCCCGCGTACGCGGGGTGGACGACGTCGAACGCGAGGATGAGGAAGGCGACCAGCGAGGCGTGGAGCGCGACGAACTCCGCGCGACTGGCGCCGATCGTACCGGGCCGCGGGTCGCGCGCCCAGACGAGGAGCGCCGGCGCCGCGATTACCGCGCCCGCCATGTCGCCGAGCCACTCCACGCTCCACCGCCGCGCGAAGCCGTCCCAGGGGTCGACGCCGGTCACCCCCCGGAGCGTCAATGCGACGGTAGGGCAGAGCGCGGTCGCGACGACCGCGACCACGAGGAGGACGAGGACGTCGCGGACCCGGTCGAACCGGCTCTCCGGGCCCACGATCCTCCGGACGGCGTAGGCGCCGACGAACGCGCTGAGCGTCGCGGCCACGCCCATCGCCAGCGCCGCGGCGAGCGGCGATCCGCGGAGCAGCCCGACAACCAGTTGTATCGCGAAGATCGCGGGGAGGACCCCGTAACCCCAGAGGAGGACGACCGCCAGAGCGACGCCGGACGCGGCGCGGAACGTCGTCGCTTCATCTGCGAATTCCAGCGCCACGCCGAGCTGCGTGGCGAGGAGGAAGAGCACCCCGGCGAGGACGACGCGAACGGGTTGTGACACGAGCAACGAGCTCCTCCCTCGGGCGTCCTGGATGGGTGACGCCCGGATCGCGAGATCCCATCGCGGACCGCGGTCGCTGCACGCGGTTCCGTCGTGGATACTGGCCGCATCGCCGCGCGGCTATGCCTCCGGAGAGCGGCCGTAGTATACGATGCCGCGCCGCGGATGGAAACAGCGAAGGGCCCGGTCACCGCGTGAGCGCGGTGACCGGGCCCTTGCGACCGGCGTCGCCGCTTGCCGTCCAATCGATTTCACGACTGCCCGGCCAGGACTCGAACCTGGATCAAGGGATCCAAAGTCCCCTGTGCTGCCGTTACACCACCGGGCACCGAAAACGACGCCAGATTTGGAAGATAACGGAAATGCGCGCCGCGATCAATCGCGATGCCGGCGTCCGGGCCGGCAGAGCCGGCGCATCGATTCGCTAGGCCGCGGTCGCCGTGTGGATGACGCGAAGGCCGGTCCCGTGCGACTCCAGCGCCATGGCGGCGTCGTCGCGTTGCTTCTCGTCGGGGAAGACACCGAAGAGGGCGGAGCCGCTCCCGGAGAGTAGCGCGATGCGCGCGCCGGCCTCGAGGAGGAGCCGCTTCAGCTCCGCCAGCTCGGGGAACCGGGCGAAGGTGGGCGGCTCGAAGTCGTTTACCGCGGCGCGGGCCACTTCGTCCCAGGACGCGAGCGCGGCGGGCGGGATGACCGCGGCGCCCGCGCGCGCCCCGGTCGCCGCGCGATACGCGGCCAGATCGCGGTAAGCGTCGGGCGTAGGGATCGCGAAGCCGGGCACCGCCAGCAGGACGGGGGCCCGCGGCAGCGGCGGGATCGGGAGCAGGCGCTCGCCGCGGCCCCAGGCGAGGGCGAGCGGGGAACGGCAGAGGAAGAAGGCGACGTCGCTCCCGAGCTGCGCGGCGATATCAACCAGCGCGGCGTCGTCCAGCGGCCGGCCGTGGAGGTCGTTCAGCGCGTCGAGCGTCGCGGCCGCATCGCTAGAGCCGCCGCCGAGCCCCGCGCCCGCGGGGATCTCTTTGCGCAGCCGGATCGCGACGTCGACCATCCGCCCCGTCGCCCGCTCGAACGCGCGCGCGGCGCGGACGACCAGGTTGTCCTCGATGGGACCGAGCTCCGCGCCCTCGACCTCGAGTCGGATCCCGGCGCCGCCGGGGCGCAGCTCGAGCGTGTCGGCGAGCTCGAGCCCGCAGAAGAGCGTCTCCAACTGGTGATAGCCCGATTCCTCGCGGGCGAGGACGCGCAGCGTGAGGTTGACCTTGGCGGGTGCGCGACGGACGATCGTGCTGCCCGGCCGTTCCGGAGCCGTGCTCACGGCCGCCCCTCCGGTTGGCCGCCGGCAGGCGACGCCGCGCCGGTCTCGACCGCCACTTCCACCGCGGCCTCGCCCCGCCCGACGTCGCGCCAGGAGAGCCCGAGCTGCCAGACGTGCACGAGGCCCCAGATGGACACGGCGAGGAAGCCGCCCATGTGGAACCCGATCGCGAAGCCCATCGCCTTCTCGACCGGCACGCCGTAGATGACGTGCAACCCCAGCCGCGCCGCCCACTCCCACAGCCCGAAGAAGCCGGGCGCGGACGGGAGCGACACCGCGAGCGCGATGAGCGACTGGAGGAACAGCGCCGCGGCGAACGGGACGTGGATGTCGAACGCCAGGAATCCGAACCAGAAGCCGAGCCCGGGGACGATCCACGCCCAGACCGACCAGTGCGCGGCGCGGAGGACCAGGCGCGGGTCGCGCAGCGAGCCGATCCCCGCGACGAACGCTTCGAGCGCGTCGATGACCGGGCGTCGGACCGCATCCGGGAGGACGTGCCGGACCACGGCATCCGCCGCCGCCACGGCACGCTGCGGCCACGCGACGAGCGCGCCCAGGACCACCAGCAGGACGACCAGGAGCACGATCACCGCCCGGCCCGCGGCGGCGGGGTCGTCCACGCCGACGGCGTCGAGCGCCGGGAAGCCGGGGAGCGCCATCGCCAGGAAGAGGAACGAGACGACGATTACGCCGTCGAACACCCGCTCGAGGACCAGCGTCCCGAGCGACGCGGCGACCGGGACGGCTTCCAGCCGCGAGAGCACGTACGCCCGGGCGAACTCGCCGACGCGCGCCGGGAGCAGGTTGTTGCCCATGAACCCGATCATCGTCGCGCGGAACCGGGAGCGGAACGCGGTCCCGGCGCGGACCGGCTCGAGCAGCGCCTTCCACCGCCACGCCCGGATCGCCATCGGCGCGGTGGTGAGAGCGACGCCGAGAAGGAAGAGCCACGGGTCCGCGCGGCGGATCTCGCCGAGCACCTCGGCCGCGTGGACGTCGCGGAGCGTGTAGGCGAGGAGCCCGACCCCGAGCGCGATTCCGACGACCGCCTTCCAGTCGAGGCGTGACCGGCGCTTGCCGTGGGTCACAGGCTCCCCTGGCGGATCAGGTCGTACAGCTCGTCGAGCGCCTCGAGCGCCTCGACGTTCCCCGCGAGCGCCCGCTCGAGGGTCGGGCGGAGCTCTTCGGCGCGCTGCACCAGCGCGGCGCCGCGATAGACCAGGTTGGTGATGGGGACGGCGCCGTCGCCCGACGCGGCGCCCACGGCGTGGTCGGAGGCGGCCGCGCGTCCGTCGGCGGCGGCCGCCGCGCCGTCGTGCGAGGGCGCCGGTTCCGATATCGCCTCCGGCTCCGTGTCCTCCCCTTCCCCCGCGGCTCGCGCGGCGGAGACCGAGACCGGCTGGTCGGACTCGATCGTCTCGCGCAGACTCGGCAGGAGGTCGAGCACCTCGGACGCCGTGCTCCCGCCGACGCGGGCGAGTGCGGTGTCGGCCATGCGGGCGGTGCGGCCGAAGCCGAGCCCGAGCGCGGTGTCGCGCAGCGCGGCGAGCGCGGCCTGCAGCTCGCGCCGCAGCACGAGCTGGCGGTCGCCCGGCGCACGCTCGAGGTCACCGGCCATGCGCTCGATCCGGGCGAGGAGCACGCCGGCCTCGTGGTGGAAGAACTCGCCGACGTTCTTGGGCGGCTCGACGCCGGCGGGCATCTGCGGCCGCGGAGCGTCCTGGAGCACGCCGTACCGGTCGAGCAGGCCGTCGCGGATGCGGCGGAGCGCCGGGAGCGACGGCGTCTCGGTCGGCGGCGTCCCGGCGACCAGCCCTTCGACCGATTCGGCCAGGACGCGGCGCGCCGCGCGGAACAGCTCGAACCAATCCCCTTCGACGGCCACGTCCTGCCGCGCGATCAGGCGGCAGATCCGGTCGATCGCGCGGAGCGCCTCGGCCACGGGCGGCAGCTCGTCGACCCGGGTCGCGCCGAGGAGCGCGCGCTGCCGCCGCAGGATCGCCTTGAGCGGCTCACGGTTGCGCGGCTCGCGCTCCAGGACCGGCAGGCTCCGGTCCATCTCCGCGCCGATCGCGGCGACCTCGCGCGCGGCGAACTCCTGGAACTCGTCGTCGGCGGACCGGGTAGGCGCGGGCGACGCTGGCGCCGGCGCCTGCGTCGCCGGCATCCAGCGGTCGAGGGCGCGCGCCGCCATCG
>CALBZE010000132.1 GCA_937889645.1 uncultured bacterium | reverse complement strand
GATCATGAACGAGGGGTGGGCCAGCTACTGGCACTCCAAGATCATGACCGAGAAGATGCTCGAGCCGGCCGAGCTGATCGACTACGCGGATCACCACTCGGGGACGATGGCGCCCTACCCCGGCCGCCTCAACCCGTACAAGCTCGGCCTCGAGCTGTGGCGCGACATCGAGGAACGCTGGGACAAGGGCCGCCACGGCCCGGACTGGGAAGCGTGCGACGACTTCGAGGCCCGCAAGCGCTGGGACACCGGCGCGATGCAGGGCCGCGCGAAGATCTTCGAGGTGCGTCGCCACTACAACGACGTCACCTTCATCGACGAGTTCCTGACGCCCGAGTTCGTCCGGCGGCACGGCCTCTTCACGTACGACTACGACCCCGCGAGCAAGCAGTACGTGATCAGCGACCGCGACTTCGCGGCGGTCAAGGAACGGCTCCTCTTCTCGCTGACCAACTTCGGGCAGCCGGTGATCGAGGTCGTCGACGCGAACCACCTGAACCGCGGCGAGCTCGTGCTCGCGCACCGCTACGAGGGCGTGCCGCTCAAGGTCGACCTCGCGATCGAGACGCTGGAGAACGTGCAGGCGCTCTGGAAGCGGCCGGTGCATCTGGAGACGTGGCTGGACGACGAAGCGGTGGTGCTGAGCTACGACGGGGTGGAGCACCGGACGGAGGTGCGGTCGGGGTAGGTGGGGCTTGGGGCTCGGGGCTCGGGGCGTAGGGCTCGGGGCGTAGGGCTCGGGGCTCAGGGCTTGGGGCTCAGGGGCCGGGCGCTGGGGGCTGGGCGGCGGGAGCCGCCTGCGCCCCGTCTGGTGCGCTCGTGTGATGCGCCCGCGGCAACCCACACCCCGGGCAGTGCGTCCACCCCTCCTCGAGCGCCGCGCCGCAGTCGCAGCGCACGCGGAGCATGCGGCCGCACCCGGGGCAGGCGTTGAACCCGTGGCGGATCGAAGTCCCGCACTCGGGACAGACGGGCGCTTCGTCAGCGAGGAGCGAGAGGAGCGGCCGCACCTCCTCGAGGGACGTGAGTCCCGCCCGCACCTTGTTCCACGCGTCCACGGCCAGGGGCGTCATCCCGGCAGCGCGGGCGGCATCGCGGATCGCATCCGCCGACGCGCGGCGCAGCACCAGGTTGCGGATCCGGCTGTCCACCACCAGCAGCTCGAAGATCCCCACGCGGCCGTGGTAGCCGGTCCCGTCGCAGCGGGGGCAGCCGTGGGCGGCGAAAACCTGCGTCTCGTAGGCGGGCAGCCCGATGCGCGCCAGCTCCGCCGGGGAAGCCGTCGCCGCCTCGCGGCAATGCACGCACAGCCGCCGCGCCAGCCGCTGCGCGAGCACTCCGATCAGCGCCCCGGCGACGAGGTAGCGCGGCGTCCCCATCTCGACGAGCCGCGCCACGGCACCCGGCGCGTCGTTCGTGTGCAGCGTCGACAGCACCAGGTGGCCGGTCAGCGCGGCGGCCATTCCGACCTCGGCGGTCTCGCGGTCGCGCATCTCGCCGACCATGATCACGTCGGGATCCTGCCGGAGCACGGCGCGGAGCGCGGTCGCGAAGGTCAGCCCGGCGCGGCGGTGGACCTGGACCTGGGTCAACCCCTCGAGCCGGTACTCGACCGGGTCCTCGAGCGTGATGATGTTGCGACGCTCGCGGTCGAGCGACGCGAGCGCGGAGTAGAGCGTCGTCGTCTTCCCGCTCCCGGTCGGGCCGGTCACGAGGATGACGCCGTGGCCGCGGGTGAGGAGGTCGGTGAAGCGCTCGCGGGTCGCGGGGTCGAAGCCCAGCTCGTCGAGGTCGTGGCCGGTGTCGCCGCCGTCGAGGAGGCGGAGCACGACCTTCTCGCCGTCGTTGGCGGGGAGCGTCGAGACGCGCATCCCGAGCTCGCGGCCGTCGACGCGCGCGGCGGTGCGGCCGTCCTGCGGCAGGCGTTTCACCGCGATGTCGAGCCCGGCCATGATCTTGAGTCGCGAGACGACGGCGAGCCCGGTGTGGTCGGGGAGGTCGAGGAGCGGCCGGAGCACGCCGTCGACGCGTGCGCGGACCCGTAGCCCGCGCCCGGCCGGCTCGATGTGGATGTCGCTCGCGCGGCTCGCGATCGCGCGGGCGAGGATCAGGTCGACGAGGGCGACGATGGGCGGCGCCTCGGACGCGCGGCGGAGCGCGGTCACCTCGTCGCCGGCGGCGGTCAGTTCGTCGGGCGCGCCGGCGGCGTACCCCGGGCCGGACTCCCCGACCGCGCCCACGCCCCGCGCCCGGGCCGGGCCCGTGATCCGCGCGAGTAGCGCCTCGACGGCCGCGGGCCCGTACGCCGCGGTGAGCGCCTGATCGACCGCGACGGGCGTCGCGACGACAGGCTCGATGCGACGCCCGGTCTGGAAGCGCAGGTCGTCGAGCGCGGTCGCATCGAGCGGGTCGGCGGTCGCGATGCGCAGCCCCCGCTCCGCGAGCGCGAGCGGGACGACGCGGTGCCGCAGCGCGAGCGCGCGGTCGACGCACGAGAGCGCCGCGGGCTCCGGCCTGAGCGGCGGCTCGGCGTACGGCAGCCGGAGCTGCGCCGCGAGCGCCCTGGCGACGTGCTCCGCGTCGACCCCGTTCCGCACCAGCACCTCGCCCAGCCGCTCACGCGTGCGACGCTGCTCCTCGAGCGCGCTCCTGAGCTGCTCCTCGCCGATCGCGCCGGCCTCGACCAGGAGGCGGCCGAGGACGCGTGGGGTTGCGGACATGCGGCCTCCAGTGATGCGACCCGCAGAACGACCCGCAGGACAGTGGGGCCGCACACGGGGCGCGGGAATAGGAGCGGAGGACGCCCCCGGGGCGACGTCGCCTGCGGATCCGGGGCACGCGGCCGGGGCACGCGGCCGGGGCACGCGGCGGGGGCCCGCAGCCGGAGCCGCGCGGCGCCCCCGCGACCTGGATCGCCCGATTGCCCGGCGTCGCCTAGCTATCCGCCGTCCGAAACACCATCATGGTCACCCCCAGCCAGATCGCGCCGACGAGCGTCCCGCCGATCACGTCGGTCGGCCAGTGGACCGCGAGGTAGAGGCGGGAGTAAGAGTTGAGGACGTAGAAAACCGCGACCGCCCAGTACGCCCACGTCCCGTGCCCCGCGCGGTGGACCAGGTACGCCACGGTGAAGAGGACGGAGACGACGGCGATCGAGTGGCCGCTCGGGTAGGCCGGGAACGCGTACTGGCCGCGCAGGTCGAAGAGGTCCGGCCGCGGGCGCGGGAGCGTGAACTTGAGCGCGGGGTTGAGCGCCCAGCTCCCCGCCTGGACGACGGCCAGGTGCAGCGCGAACGAGTGCCGGCCGCGTCGCCAGAGCCGGACCGCCGCGATCGCGACGACGGGCGCGAGCGTGTAGTTCGTGCCGACGAGCGGAAGCGCGAGCATGACGACGTCGAGCGCCGGCGAGACGTGCTCGTGGACGGCGACGAGGACAGCGCGCTCCCACTCGCCGCCGCGCGGCCACCACCCCTCCGCGCGGACGAGCATCCCGAACGCGAGCCCGACGACGTAGGCGGCCGCCCAGCCGCCGGCCAGGGTCGGCCACGGGAGCCGGGCGAGTCGGGCGCGAAGGGACGGTGCTTGGCGATCGGGGGCAGCCGCGCGATCGGGGACAGCCGCGCGATCGGGTCCGCGGGTCATCGCGGCTCGGGGCGGTTGGCGGGACCGGCGTCGCCCGGTGTCGTCAGTCGTCATACGACGGCGCAGTGGCAAGCAGAATGCGTACCCCGCAGGGGACCATGATCGAACTCGAGAACGTCACGCGGATCTACGCGGCGGCGCCCGGCCGGGGCCGGACCGACACCGTCGCGCTCGACGACGTCTCGCTGGCCATCCCGCCGGGCGGCGTGTGGGGCGTCGTCGGGCCGAACGGCGCGGGGAAGACGACGCTCTTCGGCCTCGTCCTCGGGTTCATCCATCCGACGCATGGTCGCGTGCGGATCGACGGGCTCGAGCCGCGGCGCTACCTGCGCCGCCACGGAGCGGCGTATCTCCCCGAGCGGTTCCGGCTGCCGCCGGAGTGGACGGTCGGCGACGCGCTCCGCGCGCTCGCCGGGCTCGAAGGGCTGAAGGGTGTGGCGGCGCGC
Source organism: uncultured bacterium (assembly GCA_937889645.1). Classification (GTDB taxonomy): domain Bacteria; phylum Gemmatimonadota; class Gemmatimonadetes; order Longimicrobiales; family RSA9; genus CALBZE01. Next base: position 2,709 of record CALBZE010000132.1, on the reverse strand, counting down.
GAGCGCGTCGCGGCCGTGATGGAGCAGTTCGGCCTCGAGCCCCACGCGAATAAGCCGGTCGGCGCGCTCTCCCGCGGGCTCAACCAGCGCCTCGGCCTCGCCCAGGCGCTCCTCGCCGACCGCCGCCTCGTCGTCCTCGACGAGCCGACGGAGGGGCTCGACCCGCTCTGGCGGATCCGGTTCCGCGACGTCGTCGCCGACCTGCGCGACGCGGATCGCACGATCCTCGTCGCGAGCCACGACCTCGCCGAGGTCGAGAGGATCGCCGACCGGGTCGTGCTGCTCGAGGGCGGGCGGGTGAAAGAGATCATGGACGTGGCGCGCCCGGCGACGGGGCCGATCGGGTACCGGATCACGCTCGCCGCGCCGTCGCCGGCGGTGGCGGAGGCGTTCCCGGGGGCCGCGGTGGTGGAGGGGGCGGGGCCTATGACTTACCAGGTACAGGTCGCCGACGCCGCCGAGCTGAGCGCGCGGCTCGCCGCACTGCTGGACGCGGGCGCCGTCATCGCCGCAGTCACGCCGGCGGGTGAGCCGCTCGAGGAGCGGGTGAGGCGGGCGCTGGATCCGGAGGCCGCCCGATGATCGCGATCGATCGGTGCAACGGCGGCGCGGCGGTCGCGCCCACCGAGCGCGGACACTGCCCGGTCGGCGGGCTCGACCCGGAGGCCGCCCGATGAACGCCCTCGTCCTCGCCCGGCTCACGCTGCGCGCCCGGCGCAAGCGGATCCTCGTGCTCCTCGCCTTCGCCGGCCTGTTCCTCGCCGCCGCGGCGACCGCGCGGCTCCTCGTCGGCGACGCGGATGGGCACGTCGACGCCGACCGGCTCTTCCTGGTCGGCGGCTACCCGGCCGTGTCGGCGCTCCTCCTCATGGGGTGGCTGCTCGGCAGGTTCCCGATCATGGCGACGCTGGTGCTGATGGCCGGGCTCTTCTCCGACGACCGCGCCGAGGGGTACGCGCGCCTCTACGCCGTGCGGCCGGCATCGCCGCTGCGGACGTACGGGACCCGGTTCGCGGTCCTCGCCGGCGTCGCCTTCGCGATCAGCGCGGCGCTGATGCCGACGTTCGACCTGATCATGATCGGGACCTGGGCCGGCCCGGCGACGCTGGTCCTGATCCTCAGCTACGTGCTGGTCTTCGGCGGGCTGGTCGCGCTGTTGTCGGTGTGGACCCGCGCGGACGCGTGGATCGCGCTGCTGCTGGCGGTAGCGGCGCTGGTATGGGACGGGCTGCGCAGCGCCGGGATGCTCGCGCAGGTCCCCGCCGGCGCACGCGACGTCGTGACCTTCCTCCTCCCGCCGCAGGCGATGCTCTACAGCCTCGAAGAGGCGTTCGGCAACATACAGCCGATCCCGTGGGACGCATTCCTCTACGTGGCGGGATACGGGCTCACGGCGCTGGCGCTGGCGGCGGTGGCGCTGCACCGGCGGGAGGTGTGATGGGGGCGGCGGTGCGAGCGGGTACCGCCGCGCGCTCGGGACGCACGGTCGGCGGTGGCAGCCCGCCCGTCCAGTGCCGGCGCCGCGCACTCCAATCGCACAATCAAACGCTCCCGGCGCACGCTTGATCGATTCGGTGCAATATTTCCACCTGATCGCACAATCGTTTGGGGGCGGCGGATTTCATTGTTCAATTGGGTGCAATATTTCCACCCAACTGAACGAGGATTGTCGAAACGGCGTTGGTTGTGCGATTCGGTAGCGGCGAGGCGGAGCGGCGCCGGGGCGACGCGGCGCCGGCGCGGTGCGACCGGGGGGCCGTGGCGACCCCGGGGCGATCCGGCGCGGGGGCGGCACGGCCCCGGGGCGCGGCGCATTCGACCGGCACGGTGGTCGGCCGGCACGGTGGTCGGCCGGCACGGTGGTTGGCCGGTGCGGTGGTTGGCCGGCGCGGTGGTCGGCCGGCGCGGTGGTCGGCCGGCGCGGTGGTTGGCCGGCGCGACCCGTCCCAAGTGCACCCACAGCGGCTCCGGAAGAGGGAGGGTGCGGTTGAGTCGAATATTTCCACCCAATCGCACCCGCATCTTCCCCGTGGAATTCGTGGGTTCGATCGGGTGGAAATAATCGACCCGAGTGAACCCGGACCGTCGGTGGATGGCTGGTGGGTGCGATTCGGGTGTGTCGAGCGGCGGCGGACGCCGGCGTGCGGGATCGCGGCACGTGTCAGCATGGGACCGCGGCGGCTGTCCGCGTGGGACCGCCCACCTGCGCTAGCCCGCCGATCCCGACGACCGCGCCGCCCTCACTAACCACGTCGCCGCCGCCGACCACGCCGCCACCCCCCCCCCCCCCCCCCCCCCCCCCCACCCCCCCCCCCGCCACGTCCGTGAGCGCACGCAGCCGCCCGGCCACCGCCTCGTGCCCGGGCCCGTGCACGAGCGCGAGTGCGGGGTTCCGCGTGTGCCCGGTCCGTGCGTCCTCGAGATTCCCATGGTCGCTCGCCACGAGTAGAAGCGTGTCGCTCGGGAGCGCGTCCAGGAGCCCACCGAGGAACGCGTCGACGCACTCGATCGACCGGACGGCGGCGGCCAGGTCGCGGCGGTGGCCGGCGGCGTCGGTCGTGTAGTGGGCGTAGAGCGTGAGGTCGTGCGCCGCGGCGATCCGGGCGAGGTTGCGCCCCGCCTCCGCCGGCGAGATGACCGGCACCTCGAGGCGGCCGAGGTGCTCGCGCCAGCCGTCGTTCGTGATCTCGCTGGCGACGGCGTCGCCGC
>CALBZE010000131.1 GCA_937889645.1 uncultured bacterium | reverse complement strand
CCTAACGCGCTCGACTCCACACAATCCCAAAAACCCAAGTTGTCAAAGAAGCGAAGCGAGACGCCCGATCCACGTGTCGAGGACACCGGAACCGGTGTCTCGCCGTCATTGTTGGCGCCTCGTGGCGCCGAGCATGAAAAGATAATGGACCACCCCCACCCGGTCAACCCCCGGTTGCGCGGCCTCGAAACGGCGGCGGTAATCCGGCGCCGCGATTGCGTCCAAAGCGCGCGACGGCTATGGTCGTCACGATCGACGCGCGGCGCCGAAGACGCCGCAGTGTCCGTTGTCGAAGCGGAATCTGTGTCAGAGGAAGAGTGAGGCAGCGATGCGCGTGGCGCGGGTGACGGCCCGCGGGGCCGCACGGTGGTGGAGGGGGCATCCGTGGATCTACCGGAGCGATGTGATCGACGCCCCGGGCCCCGAGCCCGGTGCGGTCCGCGTGGAGGACGCACGCGGCCGGTTCCTCGGGGTCGCGCTGTGGAGTCCCGCGTCGACGATCTCGTTGCGGATGTTGACGGGCGAGGATCTGGCGATCGACGCTGAGTTCTGGGACGAGCGGATCGAAGCCGCGGCGAGGTACAGGGCCGCGATCGCGACGGAGGCGACCGCGTACCGCCTGGTGCACGCGGAGGCGGACGGACTGCCGTCGCTGATCGTGGACGTCTACGACGACGTGCTCGTCGTCCAGTTCCTTTCGGCCGGGCTGGAGGTCTTCCGGGCGGAGATCGTGGATGCGCTGCGTCGTCGCATGGAGCCGGCCGGGATCCTGGCGCGAAACGACGTGCCGGTCCGGGAGCACGAGGGGCTCCCGCGTGAGATCGAGATCGTCTGGGGCCGTGTCCCCGAGGTCGTGGAAGTCTCGGAAGGCGCCGTCCGGTACCTGGCGGGCCTGCACGGCGGGCAAAAGACGGGGGCGTTCCTGGACCAGCGGGAGAACCGGCTGCGGGCGGGGGAACTCGCGCGGGGCCGTGCCCTGGACTGCTTCGCGTACCACGGGTCGTTCGCGCTCCACCTCGCGCGCGGGGCGGATAGCGTCGTCGCGGTCGACTCGTCGGCGGAGGCGCTCGCGCGCGCGGAGGAGAACGCGGCGCTGAACGGACTGAACAACATTCGACTCGCGGAGGCGAACGTCTTCGATTTCTTGCGGGAGGAAGAGGAGGCGGGCGCCGAGTACGACGTGGTGGTGCTGGACCCGCCGGCGTTCGCGAAGCGGAGGTCCGCGATCGAATCCGCGCTCCGGGGCTACAAGGAGATCAACCTCCGGGCAATGCGTCTGCTCGCCCCGGGCGGGTACCTCTGCACCTTCAGCTGCTCCTATCACGTGAATGAGGCGCTCTTCCGGGAGATGCTGGAGAGCGCCGCCGCGGATGCCGGCCGGCCGATGCGCTGGATCGAGGCGCGAGGCCAGGCGTCGGACCACCCGGTCATCGTGCAGATCCCGGAGACCGGGTACCTGAAGGGCGCGATCCTGCAGGCGGTGTGACGGATGGCCGGTCGAACGACCGCCTATATCCCCACCAGTTCCAGGAGTGCCGCGACGTGGGGGCGGTCCACGGCGAAGCTGCCGAGCGGGCCGCTCCACTCGCCGTGCCAATCCGAGCCGCCCGTCGTGAGGAGCCCGTGCGCGCGCGCGGCATCCTCCAGGCGCCGCGTCTGGCTCTTGGTGTTCATGGGGCGGTAGCACTCGATTCCTTCGAGCCCCCAGTCGACGAAGTCCCCCAGCTCCCTCTCGAGGACCTCGAACGGCGGGTGCGCCCACACGGCGACGCCGCCCGCGGCGTGGATCAGCTCGATCGCGTCGCGAGGCGTGAGCAGCTCGGTCGGCAGGAACGCCGGGCCGCCGTCGGCGAGGAACCGATCGAACGCCTCCTGGACGGTGCGCACGTAGCCGGCGTCGACGAGTGCGCGGGCCAGGTGCGGGCGACCGACCGGGCCGGCGCCGGCGGCGGCGACCACGTCCTCGTAGTCGATGGCGACGCCGAGCGCCTCGAGCCGCCGGATCATCCCCTGCATGCGTTCGTCTCGCCGCTCGACGGCCTGCGTCGCGTGCCGGACGAGTGCCGGGTGGTCGGGATCGACGAGGTAGCCGAGGATGTGGATTTCAGCGTCGCCGTGCGTGCTGGACACCTCGATGGCCGGCACGACCTCGAGCCGGCCTCGCGCCGCGCGCCGGGCCTCGGCGATCCCCGCCGTGGTGTCGTGGTCCGCCAGGGCGACGACGTCGAGGCGTCCGGCCACCGCGGCTTCGACGACCTCGGCTGGCGCGAGGGCGCCGTCGGAAACCGTCGAATGGATGTGCAGGTCGATGCGCACCGGTTGTCAGTCCTTGCCTGTCAGCGAGTCGCGACGCTCCGCCCCCAGCGATACGCGAGCCCGACGCCGAGGGCGTCGTGGTCGCCGAGAGCGACGCCGAAGCGGAGGAGCAGCGAGCGATCGATCTCGAGATCGAAGCCGAGGTCCGCGGTGAACGAGAAATCGGTGTCCGTGTCGCCGTCGTCGGCGGCGATGTCCAGCCCGACGCGGGGCACGACATACGGTATGAAGACGAGCCCGCCGGAGGCGAATGCCCGCCCGATGCTGACCCCGGCCGGGACGCGCAGGAACGTGCCGTCGTTGAGCGTGGCCCCCGCGCCGAGGAGCCATGCGACGTCGAGCGGGAACGCGCGTCCGGCCCGCGCGATCGGCCCGTAGAACTCCGCGCCGAAGAGGACGGCCGTCCCGTCGTTACGATCCGCTATGCCGACGCGGACGCCGAGATCGAGGTTGCCGCTCTGGCGCCAGATCCCGGCGAGTGCCCAGTCACCGCCCGATGGGTCGATGAGGTAGAGGCCGATGTCGTCACCCGGCCGCGGCGGGAGGAAGATCGGCGCGTCCCACGCCGGGACGTCCTGCGCCGTCGCGATGGCCGGGGCGGCCAGCACGAAGCCGGCCAGGAGAACGATCCAGCGTCCACGCATACGGGTCCTCCTTTCATTCCGCTCGACAACGAACGGCGGCGGGAGCACGGACATGTCCGTGCTCCCGCCGCCTCGCGAGATGCGTCGATGCGCCCTCATGCGACGGCCATGCCGCGCCGTCGCTTCGGGCGGGATCACTCCGACCGGGTCCGCTCGCTCAGGACGGTCACGACGTCGTCGGCGACCTGCATGAAGCCGCCGCCGACCCAGAACCGCTCCTCGCGGTCACCGTTGCGGACGCGCAGGTCCCCTTCACCGAGAAGGACCATGAACGGCGCGTGACCGCGCAGGATCCCGACCTCGCCGTCCCACGCCGGGGCGACGACCATGTCCGCCTGCCCCTCGTAGACGACCCGCTCCGGGCTGATCACCGACACCGTGAGACGCTCGGCCGCCACGGCTCAGACCTCCACACCGAGCTCGCGGGCCGCCGCGATCACGTCCTCGATCCCGCCCTTCATGTAGAACGCCTGCTCGGGCACATGGTCGAACTCGCCCGCAACGACGCGCTCGAACGACTCGATCGTGTCCTCGAGCTTGACGTACTTCCCCGGGATCCCCGTGAACTGCTCGGCCACGTGGAACGGCTGCGAGAGGAAGCGCTGGATGCGCCGGGCGCGCCCGACGATGATCTTGTCCTCCTCGGACAGCTCGTCCATGCCGAGGATCGCGATGATGTCCTGCAGGTCCTTGTAGCGCTGCAGGATCCGCTGCACCTCGGTGGCCACGCGGTAGTGCCGCTCGCCGATGAACTGCGGGTCCAGGATCCGCGACGTCGAGTCGAGCGGGTCGACCGCCGGGTAGATCCCCAGCTCGGCGATCGAACGCGAGAGCACCGTCGTCGCGTCCAGGTGCGCGAACGCCGTCGCCGGCGCGGGGTCGGTCAGGTCGTCCGCGGGGACGTAGATCGCCTGCACCGACGTGATCGAGCCGTCGCGCGTCGAGGTGATCCGCTCCTGCAGCTCGCCCATCTCGGTGCCGAGCGTCGGCTGATAACCCACCGCCGACGGCATGCGGCCGAGGAGCGCCGACACCTCCGAACCCGCCTGCGTGAAGCGGAAGATGTTGTCGATGAAGAGGAGCACGTCCTGCTTCTCGACGTCGCGGAAGTACTCGGCGATCGTGAGCCCCGTCAGCCCGACGCGCATGCGCGCCCCCGGCGGCTCGTTCATCTGCCCGTAGACCAGCGCCACGTTCGGGAGGATCCCGGCTTCCTTGAACTCGAGCCAGAGGTCGTTCCCCTCACGGGTGCGCTCGCCCACGCCGCAGAAGACGGAGCGGCCGCCGTGCTCCATGGCGATGTTGTTGATCAGCTCCTGGATGATGACCGTCTTGCCGACGCCGGCGCCGCCGAAGAGGCCGGTCTTCCCACCCTTCACGTACGGCGCGATCAGGTCGATGACCTTGATCCCCGTCTCGAAGATCTCGGTCTTCGGCTCCAGGTTCGTGTACTTCGGCGCCTCGCGGTGGATCGGCCAGCGCTCGACGTCCGCGGGCAGGTCGCCCTGCATGTCGACCGGCTGGCCGAGCACGTTCAGGATCCGCCCCAGCGGCGCGTTCCCGACCGGGACCGCGATCGCGCGGCCCGTGTCGCGCACCGGCATCCCGCGCACGACGCCGTCGGTCGACGACATCGCGACCGCGCGCACCTGGTTGCGCCCAATGTGCTGCTGAACCTCGGCCACCAGGTTGATCTCCGGCCCGCCGTTCTCGCCCGCGGCCCGGATCTCGAGCGCGTTGTAGATCTCGGGCAGGTCACCGGACTCGAACTCCACGTCGAGCACCGGCCCGATCACCTGGACGACCTTTCCGATGTTGTCAGCCATTTACGTATCTCCTATTCCAGAGCCGCGGCGCCGCCCACGATCTCGGAGATCTCCTGGGTGATCTGGGCCTGACGCGCACGGTTGTATGACCGTCGCAGTGTATCCAGCATCTCGGCGGCGTTGTCCGTGGCGTTCTTCATCGCGGTACGCCGCGCGCCCTGCTCGGCGGCGGCCGTTTCCACGAGCGCGCGATACACGCTGTTGCGCACGTAGAGCGGCAGGAGCCGGGTCAGGATCTCGTCGGCCGATGGCGAGAGGATGTAGCCCGCGCCTCGCTCGGCCTCGAAGTCCGCCGGCGGCTCGACCGGCAGGATCCGCATGACCCCCGGCGGCGTCGAGAGCGCCGAACGGAACTGCGCATAGACGACGTAGACCGCGTCGACCTCGCCGCGCGTGAACGCGTCGATCAGCGGATCGACGATCGACGCGGCGTCCTCGGCGGTCGGCCGGTCCGAGATGTCCGTCCGCTCGGAGACCAGCCGCTCGCGCCGGAAGCGGAAGAAGGTGATCCCCTTCTTCCCGATCGCGTGCAGGTCGACCTCCACGCCGTCCGCACGGAGGCGCTCGATCAGCCCGTTCGCTTCCCGGATCAGGTTCGCGTTGAACGCGCCCGCCAGCCCGCGGTTGGCCGTGAGCACGACCACCGCCGCCCGCTTCACCTGCTCGGGACGACGCAGCAGCGCGTAGCGCTCCCGCAGCTCGGGGTCGGCGAGCCGCCCGATCACCTCCGCGAGGCGCTCCGCGTAGGGGCGCGCCGCGTACACCCGGTCGGTGGCCCGCTTGAGCTTCGACGTGGCCACCATCTCCATGGTGCGCGTGATCTGGCGCGTGTTCTCGACGGACCGAATCCGTCGCCGGATCTCTCTCGCTTTGGCCATGGCTCGTCAGCTCGCCGCGCCGACCCGCGCGACCGAGGCGCCGCCGGCCAGGAAGGTCTCCTTGTACGCCTTGATCCCGGCGATGAGCTGCTCCTCGACCTCCTGGCTCATCTCCTTCTGGGTCCGGATCGCCTCCCCGACCTGCGGGTACTGCGCCGCCATGTACTGGTGGAAGCCGTGCTCGAAGGCGCGGATCTTCTCCACCGGGATGTCGTCCAGGTAGCCGTTCGTCACGGCGTAGATGATCATGATCTGCTGCTCGACCGGCATCGGCGCGTACTGCGGCTGCTTGAGCACCTCGACGGTGCGCTGACCGCGCGCGAGCTGCTTCTGCGTGGCCGGGTCGAGTTCCGAGCCGAACTGGGCGAACGCCTCGAGCTCGCGGTACTGCGCCAGGTCGAGGCGCAGACGCCCGGCGACCTTCTTCATCGCCTTGATCTGCGCCGAGCCGCCGACGCGCGAGACCGAGATACCGACGTTCACCGCCGGACGCACGCCCGAGTAGAACAGGTCCGACTCGAGGAAGATCTGCCCGTCGGTGATCGAGATCACGTTCGTCGGGATGTAGGCCGAGACGTCGCCCGCCTGGGTCTCGATGATCGGCAGAGCGGTCAGCGAGCCGCCGCCGAACTCGTTCGAGAGCTTGGCTGCGCGCTCGAGCAGACGCGAGTGCAGATAGAACACGTCGCCCGGGTACGCCTCACGCCCCGGCGGGCGGCGCAGCACCAGCGAGAGCTGGCGGTACGCCTGCGCCTGCTTCGTGAGGTCGTCGTAGACGACCAGCGTGTGCTTGCCCTGCCACATGAAGTGCTCGGCGAGAGCCGTCGCCGAGTAGGGCGCGATGTACTGCATCGGCGCCGGGTCGCTCGCGTTCGCGGCCACCACGATCGTGTAGTCCATGGCGCCGTGCTCGCGCAGCGTCTCCACCACGTTCGCGACCTTGCCGGCGCGCTGCCCGACCGCGCAGTAAATGCAGATGACGTCGCCGCCCTTCTGGTTGATGATCGTGTCGATCGCGATCGCCGTCTTCCCCGTCCCGCGGTCGCCGATGATCAGCTCGCGCTGCCCGCGGCCGATCGGGATCATCGCGTCGATCGCCTTGAGCCCCGTCTGGAGCGGCTCCTTCACCGGCTGACGCAGCACGATGCCGGGCGCGACGATGTCGATGAAGCGCCGGTCCTCGATCGGATCGATCGGACCCTTCCCGTCGAGCGGATTGCCCAGCGCGTCGACGACGCGGCCCAGATAGCCGGCGCCGACCGGGATGTCGAGAACGCGGCCGGTCCGACGCACGGTGTCGCCCTCGTGCAGCGCGGTCCAGTCGCCCATGACGACCGCGCCGATGTTGTCCTCCTCGAGGTTGAGCGCCAGCGCCGGCACGACCTCGCCGGTCTCGGCCGACGTGATCTCAAGCATCTCGCTGGCCATCGCCCGGGTCAGCCCGTAGATGCGGGCAACGCCGTCCTTGACCTCGAGGACCTCGCCCACCTCCTCGACCTCGAGCTGCTCCTCGTAACGCTCGATCTCCTGGAGGAGGACGTCCTTGATCTCGCTTGCGCGCAGCTGCGCTTCAGTGCTCGCCATGGTTCCGTTCCCGTTCGGGCTCCTCTATCAACGGCTCTTCGGCAGCTCGGCCTCGACGAGGCGCCGCCGGAGCGAAACGAGTCGACGCCGCAGGGAACCGTCCAGCACCCGGTCCCCGTAGCGGACGACGATCCCGCCAAGAATCTGTGGGTTCACCTGTACGTGCGGGATCACCTGCCGGCCCAACATCTTCGACAGGTCGGTGGCGATCTCCTGCTCGAAGCGCTCGTCCGGCTCGTGCGCCAGGGTGACCTGCGCGTGCAGGCGACCCAGGCGCTCGTCCAGGAGCGCGTGGTACTCACGCGCGATCTCCCGGAGGAGGCGCTGGCGCCGCTTGTCCAGAACCACCATCAGGAAGTTCAGGAAGAGCGCCGGCACGCGATCCTCGAACGCATGCCTGAGTACCCTCTTCTTCTCTTCGGTTTCCACCTTCGGCGACTCGAGGAAGGCTCGGAGCATCGGCTCCTGGTCCAGGAGCCCCGCGAGCTCGTCCACCGCCGAGGCGAAGTCTTCCCGCTGACCGTGGCGCTCGCCGATCTCGAAGAGCGCCTCGGCGTAGTTGCGGGCGATCGTCGACTCTCTCACGTCACGCCGCTCCCGCGCCGTTCGCGGCGCCGATCTGCTCGAGGTACTCGCGCACCAGCGCGCGATCCTCGTCCGCGCCCAGGCGCTTCTCGATCAACTTGGACGCCGCCGCCAGCGACAGCTCGACGGCCTCGCGGCGGAGCGCACTGATCGCGGCCTCCCGCTCCCGCTCCAGCTCCTGCCGGGTCCGGGCGACCAGCTCCTGCTGCTCGGCCCGCGCCTGCTCGAGCATCTCCTGCTTCATCCGCTCGCCCGCCTGACGAGCGTCGGCCAGGATCTGCTGCGCCTGCTGCCGCGCCTCGGCGAGCGCGCGCCGCTGCTCCTCGAGGATCTTCTCGGCCTCCTCCCGGTCACGCGCGGCCTGGTCCAGGATGTTCTGGATCCGCTGCTCGCGTTCGTTCGCGTACCCCAGGATCTTCGGGAACGCGAACTTGGACAGCAGCGCGAGCAGCACCAGGAATATGACGACCGTCCAGAACGAGACGTTCGTGCTCAACTGGAACACGTTCGGCTCGGCGCCGGCCTCCGCCCCGTGTTGCAGTACCACAGTCAGAAAGTTCATCGCTCAACTCTCGATCCGGGGAGCGGGCCGGCCGCGCACGACGCGCGGCCGGCGCCTCTGCCCCTGCGTCAGATCAGGAACGCGATAACCAGCGCGAAGAGCGCCGCACCCTCGATCAGAGCCGCGAGGATGATCGAGGCCGTCTGGATCGTGCCCGCGGCCTCCGGCTGACGCGCCATGCTCTCGGTCATCGAGCTGCCGATCCGGCCGATGCCGAGCGCCGCGCCGAGCACCGTCAGACCCGCACCCACCGCCTTACCGAACTGCGCGAGCAGCCCCGTGGCGTACTCCGGGTTCTGGGCCAATGCATCCTGCAGCATAGCGAGGATGGGAAGCATACCGTTCCTCCATTCGTTTCCGGGGATGGTCTCGGTCCGGCTCCCGCGACTCACGAGCGGTCCCCGGCCGCCTCGCTCGCCGCGCCACCGCTTCCCGGCCCACAGGCCGCGCGGTTCTCCCCGGCAACCCGCCGGGTACGTTACGACGGGCGGTCAGAGCCCTCCCGCCCGAAGGCGCGCCTCCTCAGGACGGACGCGCTCGCCCCGACCCGGCCCGCTCAGTGCGCGTGCCGGATCAATCCGATGAAGACCGACGTCAGCATCGCGAAGATGTAGGCCTGGAGGAACGCGACGAACAGCTCCAGGACCATGATCGCCGTCGCCATCAGCACCGGCGCGACCGCGATCGAAACGATCCAACCGCCGGCCATGCTCGCCGTCACCGCCAGCCCGGTCAGCGCCAGCACCACCGCGTGCCCCGCCGTCATGTTCGCGAAGAGACGGATCGCAAGCGCGAAGGGCTTGGTCAGCTTCCCCAGGAACTCGACCGGGGTCATGATGATCAGCATCGGGATCTTCATCGCCAGACCCATCCCCTCCGGCGCGTAGAAGATCGTCTTCGCGTAACCCTTCGGCCCGAGCTCCATCATCCCGGCCACCTCGATCATGATGAAGCTCAGCACCGCCAGCGCGGCCGTCACCGAGATGTTCCCCGTCGGCGAGGCGCCCCACGGCACCAGCCCGAGCAGGTTGCACATCAGGATGAAGAAGAACACCGTCACGACGAACGGCACGAACCGCTCGCCGCCGTGCCCGATGTTCGGGAGCGCCACCTCGTCCCTGAGGAAGAGGATGAAGGCCTCCACCACGTTCGACACGCCCTTCGGGCCTCGCTTCGCACCCTCGGCGCGCGCCTTCTCCGCTTGCCGCGCCGCCGGGATCATGATCAGGAGGACCAGCGCCGCGGCGAAGAACATGAACAGAACGTGCTTCGTGATCGACAGGTCCAGGACCACCGGTCCCAGCGGCACCTTGATCTCCCACCCGATCGCGAATGGCCCGATCTCCCACTTGGGAGAGTCGACCAGGTGGTGCAGGATCATCTCCTTGATATTGAATTCGCCGCCCTCGGCCCCACCGGCCGCAGCGAGCGCTGGAATCATTCGTCCGATCATGTCCGCGACGCACCCCGATGTAGAAATACCGGCTCAAGCAACGCCAGCAGCACCATGAATCCCGCCGCACTGAGCAGGAGCGGCGCCGGCTCGAACGGCACCGCCCGCGTCCGCGTGACCAGGAACCCCAGCGCCACCACGAACGCGAAGCGCAGCACCGTCCCCGCGCCCCACGCAACGACGAATCGCTCCGGCCGACTCCGCACCCGCACCAGCAGCGCGAACGCGACGAGCTGGATCAGGTACGCCACCGCCGCACCGACCCACACCGCCGGCACCGATTCCGGGCCTACCAGCGCCGTCACCACCGCCGCCGCCCCGGCCACGACGACCAGGGCGATCCCGGCGTACTTCGCCCATGCCCTCACGACCCGTCGCCTCCCCGGTCCCGGCGACGCGGCTCGACCACCAGGTGGTAGTACATGTAGTAGAACCCCGCCGCCGCTCCCACGAGCGCTCCGATGAGGGCGAAGACGTCGCCCGTCCCGAGCCACCTGTCCAGCCGCGACCCGAGGTACAGGAACAGGAGCGTGCTCGCCACCCACGTGAACCCGTACCCCATGAAGCGGCCGACCTCGGCCGACGTCGATCGCTGCGGCTTCCTGTGCACACCGCCCTCCGGCCGCCGGGCACGTATAGACCTCTATCTTACCCGCTTGTGAAATTTTTCGCAAGCACCCGCACGCAGCGGGTGGAATGCGCGCCGTGCGCCGCCGCGCCGGGGAGTCGCAAGCGCGCCAGCGGCGCGCCTCGTGCGCACCTCGCCGGCACATCGTCCGTGCGTCGCGCCGGTGCGCCCACGGCCCGGTCGCCCATACCCCGGCGGCACGTCGGAGGTGCGTCGCCGGTGCACCGAGCGTCGCCGGTGCGCGGACGGCTTGGAAACGGGACCCGCCGCCCCGGGAACACGGCTCCGGATCGGCGGTACAGTCTGGTCGGTGCAGTCGGGATCGCGGGCGGGCGCATGTCGGTGCGGGACCGGGAGATCGGTCCGTCGGCCGGCGCCCGCGGCCGATCGACGGCGGGTCTTCGGCCCCGATCCTGCTGTAGGGGGTCGGGATCGCGGATTTGAGAACGAGAGCTGGGGCACGAAATGGAAGCGACGGTGGCGCGACAGGTACAGCCGGTGGCGAGCGACGAAGAGCTGCTCGAGCGATTGGCGGTGGTGCGAACGGCGATCGAGGCGGAGATCGCGAAGCGAGTCATCGGGCAGCGCGCCATCGTGGACGGGCTGCTGACGGCGCTGCTGGCGGACGGGCACGTCCTGCTCGTGGGCGTGCCGGGGCTGGCGAAGACGCTGTTGATCTCGACGCTGGCGCAGGCGCTGGACCTGAGGTTCAGCCGGATCCAGTTCACGCCGGACCTGATGCCGTCGGACATCACGGGGACGGAGGTGCTGGAGGAGGACCGGACGACGGGGAAGCGGGCGTTCCGGATCGTGCGGGGCCCGGTGTTCGCGAACGTGGTGCTGGCGGACGAGATCAACCGTACGCCGCCGAAGACGCAGTCGGCGCTGCTGCAGGCGATGCAGGAGCGGGAGGTGACGGTCGCGGGGACGACGATGCCGTTGGAACCGCCGTTCTTCGTGCTCGCGACGCAGAACCCGATCGAGCAGGAGGGGACGTACCCGCTCCCGGAGGCGCAGCTCGACCGGTTCATGCTCGAGCTCCGGATCGACTATCCGACGCGCGAGGAGGAAGAGCGGGTCGCGATGCAGACGACGGGCCCGGAGGTGGCGGAGGTCGAGCCGGTCCTGAATGCGGCGGAGTTGGTCATGCTGCAGGGGCTGGTGCGGCGGGTTCCGGCGCCGCCGTCGCTGGTGTCGTACGCGGTCCGCCTGGCGCGGGCGACGCGTCCGGAGGATGCGGAATCGCCTGAATTGACAAAGCGTTACATCAGCTGGGGTGCGGGACCGCGCGCATCGCAGTATCTTGTATTGGGTGCGAAAGCGCGCGCAGCGCTTTCCGGGCGAGGGGTGCCGACGTACGAAGACGTTCGTGCGGTGGCGCCCGCGGTGCTGCGGCACCGCGTGATGCCCAACTTCCAGGCCGAAGCGGATGGCCGGGCGGCGGGCGACCTCGTCGAAGAGCTCATTCAACTCAGTCGTGCATGGACGTAGACCGAAGTAGCGGGGACAAGGCTCGACCTCCGAGTCGACGGCGGGAGGGGCCATGGCGGTCCTGACCCTCGTCCTCCTCCTCGCCCTCGCCCTTTCGGCCGTATTCTCCGCCGGCGAGCTGGCCATCTTTTCGCTGAGCGACGCCCGGATCCGCATCCTTGCGGACGAGGGCCGCGGCGGCGCGGTGGCGTTGGCGCGCCTGCGCGAGCGCCCGGATCGGCTGGTCGTCTTGCTGCGCCTCGGCGACACGGTCGGCGACGTCACCGCGGCGGCCGCCGGTGTCGCGCTCGGCTACACCCTCGGCGGGGCGTACGGCATCCTGATCGGGGCCGCGATCGCGGCCGTCCTGATCGTCCTCCTCGGCGAACTCATCCCGGTGACGATCGCGCTCGGGCGCGCGGTCCCCGTGGCACTGGTGCTGGCGCCGGTGCTCCTCGTACTGTCCCGGCTGCTCTGGCCGTTGCTGGCCGTGTTCGAGCGGCTGGGCCGGCTCTACCCGGGCGCGGCGGCCGACGTCGGCTCCACCGCTGGCGCGGAGATGCGGGAGCTGGGCGTGCTCCGCGGCGGCGACGGCGTCATCGAGGAGCACGAGCGGCAGCTCATCGAGGGCGCGTTCCGGCTGGACAAGATCACGGCGTGGGACATCATGACGCCGCGGGTCGACATTTTCTCGTGGAAGGACTCGCTGCGTCTGGCGGACATCGCGCCGGAGCTGGGAACGGTCCCCTACTCGCGGATCCCGGTCTACGGCGAGAACATCGACGATGTGACGGGGATCCTGTACCTCCGCGACGTCTACCAGGCGCTGATCGCGGGGCAACGGGACGTGCGGCTGCGTGCGCTCGCGCGCGAGCCGCTCGTGGTTCCGGGCTCGGTGCCGGTCTCGCAGCTGCTGCGCGACTTCCAGGCCCGTCGCATCCACCTCGCGCTGGTGGCCGACGAGTACGGCGGGATCGACGGGCTGGTCACGCTGGAAGACGTGCTCGAGGAGCTGGTCGGCGAGATCGTCGACGAGATGGACGTGGACGAGGAGCCGATCCAGCGGGTGTCGCGCACCGAGATCATCGCCGCGGGCGATGCGGATCTGCGCGAGATCAACCACGCCTTCAACATCGCGCTCCCCCAGCTCGAGCATCGGTCGCTGAACGGCTTCCTGCTGGAGGAGCTGGGTCACGTCCCGGAGCCCGGCGAGACCGTGGAGGTGGACGGCGTCTCGATCGAGGTGCTGGAAGCGACGGAGACCCAGGTCGTGCGCGCGCGGCTGCGGCGGGTGGCTGCGGCGGGCGAGGCGGTGGCGGCCGATGGGGGCGATCGGGACGACGCCGAAGAGGGTGACGCGGGCGGCACGGCTCCGTCCGCGGGCGACGCCGAACTCGCCGGCCGGCGCGGCGGTTCGGAGCGGGGCGCGGCGGCGGAATCGGAGACGAGTTCCCGCGCCCCGAGCATGCGGGTCTGACCCGGGCGAGACACGCGGCCCGCGGCAGCTTGCGCGGCCGCGGGCCGCCCCCCATCCTCCCCACATGCAAATCTCACTGGTCGAAATCTATCGAGCACGCAGACGAATCGCGTCCGGCGCGTACCGCACGCCCCTGGAGCGTTCGGAGTGGCTCTCCGACGCGGCCAACTGCGACGTGTACCTGAAGCTGGAGTGCTGGCAGCGGACGAGGTCATTCAAGATCCGGGGCGCGCTGAGCGCGATCCGGACGCTGTCGCCGGAGGAGTGCGCGCGCGGGCTGGTCGCGGCGTCGGCGGGAAACCACGGCCAGGGCGTCGCGCTGGCCGCCCGCGAGGCCGGCGTCAAGGCGACGATCTTCGTGCCCGCCGACGCGCCGGCCACGAAGAAGGCGCGCATCCGCGCCTTCGGCGCGACGTTGCGCGAGGTCGACGGCACCTACGACGACGCGGAAGACGCGGCGAAGGAGTGGTCGCAGGAGACCGGCGCGGTGTTCGTGCACCCGTACGCCGACCCACGGGTCGTGGCGGGCCAGGGGACGATCGGGCTCGAGATCTTGGAAGACCTGCCCCAGGTCCGCGACGTGGTCGTGCCGGTCGGCGGCGGCGGCCTGATCGCCGGGATCGGCGCGGCGATCCGCAGCGCGGCGGGCACGGGTGTGCGCGTGGTCGGCGTCCAGAGCGAGGCGACGCGGGCGATGTACGACGCGTTCGCCGCGGGCCGCCCCGTCCCGGTGGAGCCGCGCGAGACGCTCGCCGACGGGCTCGCCGGGAAGGTCGAAGCCGAGAGCTACGCCTGGGCGCGCGCGGTCACGAGCGAAATCCGGCTGGTGAGCGAGGACGCGATCAGGGAGGCGATCCGGGAGCTGTACCGTCGCGACGGCGTCGTCGCGGAAGGCTCCGCGGCGACGGCCGCGGCGCTCCTCCTCGACCGCGAGTGGCGGCCGGCGAGCCCCGTCGTCCTCGTGATCACCGGCGGCAACATCGATGGCGACAGGTTGGCCGAGGTCCTGAAGTAATGGCGATCATCCTCCCCTTCGACGGCATAGAGCCCCGGATCCACCCCACGGCGTTTCTCGCGCCGACGGCGGTCGTGATCGGGAACGTGGAGATCGGCCCCGAGGCGAGCATCTGGTTCGGCGCGGTGCTGAGAGGCGACAACCCGCGGCTCGCGATCCGGGTCGGCGCCCGGACGAGCATCCAGGACAACTGCGTGCTCCACATCAGCGAGCGGGGCGAGACGGTGGTGGGCGCGGATGCCACGATCGGCCACGGCGCGATCTTCGAGAGCTGCACCGTCGGCGACGGCGCGCTCGTCGGGATGAACGCGGTGATCCTGCACGAGGCGCGGATCGGCGAGCAGGCGGTCGTGGCGGCGGGCGCAGTGGTGCCGGAGCGGATGATCGTGCCGCCCCGGACGCTGGTCGCCGGCGTGCCGGCCAAGGTGCGCAAGGAGTTGGACGAGGATACGCTGCGGCGGGTGGCGGAAGGCGCCGAGCACTACGTCCACCTCTCGCGCGATTACCTGCGGCAGGGGGTAGGCAAGCCGTGAGCGATCGGTCGGCGGGGATCGTCGTCGTCGGCGGCGGGATCATCGGGTGCGCGGTGGCGTGGGAGCTCGCGCGCCGGGGCGCGGACGTCGCGCTCGTCGAGCGGGACGTCCCCGGTCGGGGCGCGACGTGGGCCGCAGGCGGGATGCTCTCGCCGGTCGCCGAGGCCAACGAGCCGGGTGCGTTCCTGCGGCTCGCACTGGCGAGCTTCGAGCTCTGGCCCGCGTACGTGGACTCGATCCGCGAGGCGTCGGGCGTGGCCATCGAGTACCGGGCGGCCGGAAAGCTCTGCGTAGCACTGGACGACGCCGACGTCGAGTCGCTCGAGGCGAGCTACCGCTGGCGCAGCGCCGCCGGGCACGCGGTCGAGTGGCTGGACGGCGACGCGGCGCGCGCCCTGGAGCCGGGTTTGAGCCCCGCCATCCGCGCCGCGATGCTGGTCGAGCAGGACCATTGGGTCGACAACCGCGAGGTGGGGCGGGCGCTGTGGGTGGCCGCGGCCCGGGCCGGCGCGAGGGTCCGGACCGGTGCCGGCGCGGTCGAGCTGCTCCGGAACGCCTCCGGCGGCGCCGCCGGCGTCCTCCTCGACGACGGTAGCCGTCTCGACGCCGACGCCGTGGTGCTCGCCGCCGGATGCTGGAGCGGCGCGCTGCGCGGTCTTCCCCGCCCGCTCCCCATCGCCCCGGTCCGGGGGCAGATGGTCGCGGTCCAGGCCATGCCGTCCGCCCTCGGCCGGACCGTCCAGGCCGGGCACCGGTACATGATCCCGCGCGCGGACGGACGCGTCACGATCGGCTCGACGGCGGAGCGGGTCGGGTTCCGCACCCACACGACGCCCGCCGGGATCGCCGCACTCCTCGACGCGGCGATGCGCGTCGCGCCGTCGCTGGCCGAGGCGCCGATCGTCCAGACGTGGGCCGGGCTGCGGCCCGGGACGCCCGACGGCCGGCCGATCCTGGGTCCGGACCCCGAGGTCGGCGGGCTCTTCTACGCGACGGGCCACTTCCGGAACGGGATCCTCCTCGCGCCGATCACGGCACGGCTCGTCGCGGACGCGGCGACCGGCGCGCCGACCGAGATCCCGCTCGACGAATTCGCGCCGGACCGCTTCGTCGAAGCGCCGGCGCGGTGAGGCTCGCCACTGCGGTTCGCGACGTCGCGCGGGCGCGGGCTGCCGGCGTCTCCAGGTGAAGTCGCCATGAACGATCGACCGGATGCGGGCCCCGAGCCCCGCGACGAGGCCGGAAAGGACGCGACGTCGCAAACGCCCCCGTCGCCCTCACCAGCCGCGCCGCCACGGCAGCCCACTCCGCCTGTGTGCGAGATCTGCGGGACGGTCATGTACGACCGCCACTGCAAGATCACCTGCCCGAACTGCGGGTACCTGAGGGATTGCAGCGACCCCTGAGGTCACCCCATCCCGAACGCGAACGACAGATACCAGCCGATGAGGGCGTCGCCCCAGCCGTGGGCGATCGCCGCGCCCATGGCCAGGAAGGTGCCGAGGGGGAGGTAGGCGCCGAGGACGCCGGACTCGCTGCGTCGCATGAGGATCGGCACGCCGATCAGGAGTCCGAGGACCGAGCCGAGGAGGATGGTGAGGAGCGCGCCGCCGAGGCCGACGAAGGCGCCGACCATGGCCATCATGTGCACGTCGCCGAGGCCGAGGGCCGGCTTGCGGAACAGCCTCTCGCCGCCCCATGAGACCGCCCACATGAGCGCATAGGCGACGACGCCGCCGAGGAGCGCCCGCGTCACCGGGAACCCGCCGGGCACAGCAGCGAAGGCGAGCCCGAGCAGGGCGCCGCCGAGGGAGAACTGGTCCGGGATGACCATCTCCTTCGCGTCGGTCATCGCGATGCCGAGGAGCAGCGTGAGGAACGTCGCCGAGCGGAGCGCCTCGAGGCTCGCGCCGAATCGGACGGCGGCGGCGAGCCAGAGGAGCGACGTCGCCAGCTCGACGAGCGGGTACTGCAGCGAGATCCCGGCCCGGCACGAGCGGCAGCGGCCGCGCAGGACGATCCAACTCGCGATCGGGATGTTGTCGTACCATGCGATCGCGGTCCCGCACGCCGGGCAGCGCGACCGCGGCGAGACGACCGACTCGCCCGCGGGCCAGCGGTTGATGCAGACGTTCAGGAACGAGCCGACGGCGGCGCCGACGAGTGCGGCGTAGGTCCAGATCAGTGCGTCGGGCATACGGCGCCTCAGCGTTTCCGTGTGAAGAGGTAGAGGAGGATCCCCGCGGCCACCGCGACGTTCAGCGACTCGGCATGGGCGGCGATCGGGATCGCGACCAGCTCGTCGGCCGCGCCGCGGACCGTGGGGCCGAGTCCGGCTCCCTCGTTCCCTACGACGAGGGCGGCGCGTCGCGCGATGCGCAGCGTGCCGACGTCGGCGCCGCCCGCCTCGGCCCCGTAGATCACGAAGCCGTGGCCCCGCAGCCAACCCAGGAGCCGGTCGACTTCGGTCTGCACGATCGGGACGCGGAACGACGCGCCCGCGGAGGATCGCACGGCTTTCGGGTTCCAGGGATCCACCGTACCCGGGAGCGCGGCGACCAGGTCCGCGCCGAACGCATCGGCCGTTCGCACCATCGTGCCGAAGTTGCCCGGGTCCTGGATCCCGTCGAGAACGAGGACGGTCGCGGCGTCGGGCGGCGTGATGTCGTGCAGTTCCCGCTTCGGCGCCTCGGCGACGGCAAGGACGCCCTGGGGCGCCTCGGTCGCGGCGAGTCGCGCGAATTCGGCGTCGGATACCCGGCGGACCGGCGCGCGTTCGCCGAGCGCGCGGACGAGGGCCGCGCCGCGCTCGCTCTCCTCCGCCGAAGGCGAGACGACGGCCAGGCGGACCGGGATTCCGGAGCCGACCAGCTCCTCGACCACGCGGATCCCCTCCGCCAGGAACAGCCCTTCCTCGTCCCTGGCCTTTCGGCGGTGCAACGCGCGGATGAGCTTCGCCTCCGCCCGGCTCGGTGCCCCTCGCGACTGGAACATCTCTTGCGACCCGCGCTCCTTCAGTGGGAGTCCCTCGAACGGAATCGGGAGTATTATGCTCGCGCTCTTCCGCCGCCTGCGCGGCCTCGCCGCCCCCGCCCTCGTCGCCGGATCCGCCGTCCTCGCCGCGGGGTGCGGCATCTCGCAACAGGAAGAGATCCGGCTCGGCCGGCAATACGCCGCGGAGATCAACCGCCAGCTCCCGCTGATCGAGGACCCCGTCGCCAACCGGTACATCAACCTGATCGGCGACAGGATCGCGCGCCAGGGCGGGCGCAACATCGACTACACGTTCTACATCGTCGACACGGACGAGGTCAACGCCTTCGCGGTGCCGGGCGGGTTCGTCTACGTGAACCGCGGCCTGATCGAAGAAGCCGACAACCTATCCGAGCTGGCCGGCGTGCTCGGCCATGAGATCGGCCACGTCGAGGAGCGGCACAGCATCGAGCAGATCGAGCGGATGCAGCGCGCCAACCTCGGGCTGTCCATGGCCTACATCCTCCTCGGGCGCACGCCGGGCGCGCTCGAGCAGGCCGGGATCCAGGTGGCCGGCGCTGCGATCTTCGCCGGGTTCAGCCGCTCCGCCGAGAATGAAGCCGACGAAGTCTCGGTCCGTCTGCTCGCCCGGGCTGGGATCGACCCGATGGGTCTCGTCACCTTCTTCGAGAAGCTGCTCGCCGACCGCCAGCGACGGCCGAGCGTCGTGGAACAGTGGTTCTCGACCCACCCGCTCACGGAGGATCGGATCGCCCACACGCGGGCGCTGGTCCAGCAGATCCCCGAGAGCCAGCGGCGCAACATGATCCGGAACACGGAGCAGTTCGAGGAGTTCCAGGCGCGCGTCCGGCAGTATCGCCGCCGGTAGCTCGCCCACCGACCCTCGACTCCTCCACCGTTGGATGATACCTTCCGCGCCGGTCAACGGTAACGGAGGAGATCGATGCTACCCATCGCCCTGACCATCGCCGGCAGCGACAGCGGCGGCGGCGCCGGGATCCAGGCGGACCTCAAGACGTTCCACGCGTTCGGCGTCTTCGGCACGTCGGCGATCACGGCGATCACGGCGCAGAACACGCTCGGCGTCACGGCCGTGCACGCGGTCCCGGCGGATGTCGTCCGGGCGCAGATCCGCGCCGTGGCGGAGGATCTGCGGCCGGGCGCGCTGAAGACCGGAATGCTCGCGACCCGGGAGCTGGTCGAGACGGTCGCGGGCTCGATCGCCGAGTTCGGGCTCGAGAACTACGTGCTCGACCCCGTGATGGTCGCCACGAGCGGCGCACGGCTCCTGGACACGGACGCCGAGTCCGCGATCGTCGAGCACCTGCTCCCGCTCTGCACGCTCGTCACGCCGAACCTCGACGAGGCGGCGATCCTGGCGGGGTTCGCGATCGACGACGAGGCCGGTATGCGGCGCGCGGCCGAGGCGCTCGTCGCGCGCGGCGCACGCGCCGCCCTCGTGAAGGGCGGGCACCTCAAATCCGGCGACCTGGTCGATGTCTTCTTCGACGGCGCCGAGTTCCACACCTGGCGCCGGGCGCGGATCGACACGACGAACACCCACGGGACCGGGTGCACGCTGTCGGCCGCGATCGCCGCGGGGCTGGCGCGCGGCCGGACGCTCGTGAGCGCCGTCGACGACGCCCTCGACTTCGTGCACCGGGCGATCCTGGAGGCGCCGCGCCTCGGGAGCGGGTTCGGCCCGTTGAACCACTTCGTCGCGGCCACGACGGTGGCTGCGGAATAGCGCGAACGGCCGGCGGCGCCGAGGACGCGCGCCGCCGGCCGTTCGCCGGCCCGGTTCAGCCGCCGGTTCGCCTACTGCGCGGCCACTTCCGCCGGCCGGTCCGCCTCGGGGACCTTCCACCACCGCGCGAGCGTCTCGAACGTTCCGTTCACGCTCATCGTGACGCCGCGCACCCGCTCGTTCACCACGTACAGGTCCGGCGTGTAGTAGAGGAACGTCCACGGCTGCTCGTCGCGCAGGATCTCCTGGAGCCGCCGCCACATGGGCGCCGCCGCGGAGCGGTCGGTGAGGCGGCTCGCACGGTCGATGATGCTGTCGATCTCGGGGTTCGAGTACGACGAGATCTGGAACGACCCGCCCATCCGTCCGGAGTGGAACAGGTCGCGCAGCTCGCCGGCGCGCAGCCCCGCCTCCCAGGCGAGGATCACGCCGTCGAAGGCGCGGCGTTCGGAGAAGACGTCGCCGACCACCGTGGCGAAGTCGAGGAGCCGGATGTCGAGGCGGACGCCGACCCGCGCCAGGTCCGCCTGCACCTTCTCCGCCACGTTCCGGTTGTAGTCGGTGTTGGGCGTGTGCAGCGAGATCGAGAGGTCCGCGCCGCTGCCATCCTCGAGGATGCCGTCGCCGTCGCGGTCTGCGAATCCGGCCTCGGCCAGGAGGGCGCGGGCCGCGTCCGGGTCGTGCGGCAACGGCTCGAGGTCGTCGGCGAAAGCCCAGTGAGAGGGCTCGATCGGCCCGACGGCGAGCCGGCCGTACCCGCTACGCAGACCCTGCAGCATCGCCTCCCGATCGATCGCGAGGGAGAGCGCGCGACGCACCTTCGGGTCGCTCAGGTGCGGGCGCCGCGTGTTCCACCCGATGAACTGATACTTGCGCGTCGGGCGCACGACGGCGCGCAGCTCCGGCCGCGCGTCCAGCTCCGCGAGCTGGTCCGCCCGCACGCCCATGACGAGATCGACCGTCCCCGTGCGAGCCTCGGTCGCCTGCGCCTGTGCGTCCGGGATCACGCGCCAGACCACTCGGTCCAGGTACGGCCGACCCCCGAGCGACTCCGGGAAATCCGGATTCGCCTCGAAAACCCAGCGATCGTTCGGACGGTGGGAGACGAAGCGGAACGGGCCGTTCCCCACCGGGTTGCGGTTGAACTCCGCCGTGCGCAGCCGCGCCGGCGGTATCGTGTCCAGCAGGTGCCGGGGCATGATCACGAACGACGGCAGCCCCGCGAGCGGATCCTCCCTCGGCTCGATGCGGAACCGGATCGTGAAGCTGTCGATCACCTCGGCCGCGCCCCACCCCTCGAAGTAGGACGCGTTCGGGAACGCCGTCTCCGGGTTCCTCGCACGCTCGTAGGTGAACGCGACGTCGTACGCCGTCGTGCGCGGGCCGTCGTGCCAGCGCACGTCGTCCCGCAGCCGGAATACGACGGCGGTGTCGCCGAGCATCTCCCACGATTCTGCCAGATTCGGCTCGTACTCCAGCGACGGCCCCACCCGGATCAGCGTGAGGAAGAGGGCGCCCCGCATGAACTCCTGCGTACGCCCCTCGCCGGTCACCAGGCCGTTGGCTCCATCCAGATCGGTGGACGATGCGATGACGAGCGTGCCCCCATAAACCGGTGGCTCCCCATCCAGCGCCGGCTCACGCGGCCCCCGCTCGCCGCACGCTGCAGCACCGGCGAGCATGCACAGGGGGATCAGGAGGCGGGCGATCACGCGATCCGCCCGGCGGTCCACGCGTAGAGGCATGCGATCTCCTGCTGGAAGAATCGTTGGGGAGAGGGTCGGGAAATTTGGGGCATCGACGTCGGATATCAAGTCTCGAGCGTCAGACGACCTCGACGTCCGGCATCGTGCCGAGGCGGAGGAGCACGCCCCGGACGAGGGAAGCGAACCGCCCGGCGGCCGCGATCCCGGCCTGGAGCACCTCCTCGTGCGACAGCGGCTCGGCCGACAGCCCGGCCGCGGGGTTCGTGATGAGCGAGACCCCCAGGACGCGGATCCCCAACGCCCGAGCGACGAGGACCTCGGGCACGGTGCTCATCCCCACGGCATCGGCGCCGAAGCGTCGCAGCATGCGAATCTCCGCGGGCGTCTCGTAGCTCGGCCCGCTCAACGCGGCGTAGACGCCTCGCACCACGCGGATCCCCCGCTCGCTCGCGACCTCCTCGGCGATCTGGCGCAGCTCGGCATCGTACGGCTCCGACATGTCCGGGAACCGCGCCTCGCCGTCCAGTGCCGGCCCGATGAGCGGGTTGCGGAACATCAGGTTGATGTGGTCCTGGATGATCATCAGGTCGCCGGCGCGGAACGACGGATCGAGCCCGCCGGCCGCGTTGGTCACGATCAGCGTGCGAGCGCCGAGCGCCGCGCCGGCCCGGACGGGGAGCGTGATCGCCTCCGGCGGATGCCCCTCGTAGAGGTGGTAGCGCCCTTGGAGCGCCAGGCACTCGACGCCCTCGAGCGTGCCCGCCACGAACACGCCCTTGTGCCCCTCGGCGGTCGCGCGCGCGAAGCCGGGGATCTCGGCGTACGGGATGCGTACCGCATCCTCGAGCTCGTCGGCGAGCGGGCCGAGGCCCGAGCCGAGGATGAGCATCACCCTCGGCCGCCTCGTGACCCGCTCGTGCAGGTAGGCCAGCGTCTCCGTCAGGTTCATATCAGCATTCCCGCGACCGTGGCCGTCATGAACGCCGCGAGCGTGCCGCCGATCATCGCCCTGAGCCCGATCCGCGACAGGTCGCTGCGCCGCGACGGCGCGATCCCCCCGATCCCGCCGATCTGGATCGCGATCGAGCTGAAGTTCGCGAACCCGCACAGCGCGTAGGTCGCGATCACGACCGACCGCGGCGAGAGCGCGCCATCCGCGAGGAGCGACGAGAGTTGGAGATAGGCGACGAACTCGTTCAGCACTGTCTTGACGCCGAGGATCGAGCCGACCGTCGTCGCATCCTCCCACGGCACGCCCATGATCCACGCCAGCGGAGCGAGCAGCCAACCGAACACCGCCTCCAGGGTAAGGCGCTGGCCGTCGGCGAGCCAGCCCCAGCCGCGCAGCAGATCCGTGAGGTGGGTCGTGTCGCCGAACCAGCCGAGCAGCGCGTTGACGAGCGCGATCAGCGCGATGAAGGCGAGGAGCATGGCGCCGACGTTGAGGGCGAGGGTGAGCCCCTCGCCGGCGCCGCGGGCGGCCGCGTCGATCACGTTCGCGTCCGGGTTCTCGATCTCGATCTTCAGTGTACCGCGCGTGACCGGCTCCTCGGACTCCGGGACCATGAGCTTGGCGATCACGAGCGCCGCCGGCGCGGACATCACGCTCGCCGCGACCAGGTGCCCGGCGATGTCCGGGAAGTAAGCGACGAGCATCCCGACGTACGCGGCCATGACGCCGCCCGCGACGGTCGCGAAGCCGGCCGTCATGACGGCCATCAGCTCGGACATCGTCATGCTCGCCACGTACGGCTTGATCAGGAGCGGCGCCTCCGTCTGGCCGACGAAGATGTTCGCCGCGGCGGAGAGCGTCTCCGCGCCGGAAGTCCGCAGCGTCCGCAGCATCACCCACGCCACGCCCTTCACGATCGCCTGCATGACGCCCAGGTAGTACAGGACCGTCATGAGCGACGAGAAGAAGATGATCGTGGGCAGGACGTTGAAGGCGAAGAACGCGCCCGTGTTCGCCACGAGCCCGGTGCCGGAGGGCGCAGTGCCCTCCGTCGGCACGACCGGCACCGAACTGTCTACCAGGTTGCCGAAGAGGAAGCGCGCGCCCTCGACGGTGAAGCCGAGGAGTGCGACAATGACGTCGTTGATCGCCTGGAACGCCGCCGCGCCCGCGGCCGTCCGGAGGATGAGCAGCGCGAAGACGAACTGGAGCGCGGTCCCCCAGAGCACGACCCGCCATTGGATCACGCGGCGGTCCGTGCTCAGCAGCCACGCGATCGCCAGCATGACCACGAGGCCCAGGAGCGAGACCAGCCGCGCGTGCCAGGGCGTGTCCACGGATTCGCGGGTCGATGCGAGCGTGGTGCCCTGGTTCTGCGCCGCCTCTTCCTGCGCCCCGGCGGCCTCGACGCCCGGGATCGCCTCCGGCAATGCCGTCGCCTCCTCGATCGCTGCGCGCGCGCCGTCCTCCGCCGCGCCCTCCGACCACGCCCGGGCCATCCCCGCGCCCATGAGCACCATCGAGAGGAGCACGATCGCGCCCGCGCCCCAATGCCTCCTGGACTTCGTCATCCCGATTCCGTCCTTCCTCGGACTCCGTCGAGACCCGGCGCCGCTATCGCGACCGGGTCACCACCACTCTTCCTCCTCGACCTGACGCCGCCCCAGCCGCACGTGCCGCTTCTTCGCGCGCACCAGACGGGGCTTCTCGAACACCTTGATCAGCGCGACGCCTGCCACGAAGCCGCCGACGTGCGCCCAGAACGCCACGCCGCCGCCCGTCGTGGGGATCGTCGCACCGTACAGGAACTGGAGCAGGAACCACTGCCCCAGGACCAGCCACGCCGGCACCGGGATGATCCGAATGAAGACCAGGATGACGAAGAGCGTGTGGATCCGGACGCGCGGGTAGAGCACGAGGTAGGCGCCCATGATCCCGCTGACCGCGCCGGACGCCCCGATCGTCGGCACCGGCGAATCCGGCGCGGTCCAGATGTGCGCGCCGGCCGCGGCGACCCCGGCCAGGAGGTAGAAGACCAGGTACCGGAGGTGGCCCATCGAGTCTTCGATGTTGTTCCCGAAGACCCAGAGGAACCACATGTTCCCGATCAGGTGCAGCCAGCTCCCGTGCAGGAACATGCTGGTCAGCACGCTGCTCCAGCGCAGGCCGTCGAACCGGCACGGCACGCCCGGCGCGAGCTGGACGCCCATATAGCCGTCGGTCCGCCCGGTCAGCTCCGCGGGGATCACACCGTAGCGGCAGACCGAGTCGAGGAGCGTGCTTTCCGACATCCCCGCCCCCTGCACGTAGACCCACACGATCACGTTGATCGCGATGAGCGCTACGGTGAAGAAGGGGGTCAGCTCGGTCGGGTTCTCGTCGCGAAGCGGAAACAAGTCTAACCCTCGCCAGGAGCGGGCGGGCCAGAATAGCGCGATCCGGTGTCCTGCCGCAACCCTCGGAGCCGAGGCGCAAGGACCGCACCCGCAGTCGGAACGACTGGCGCCGCAAGGGCATACTCGGTATCGTTGGCCAGCGGAGAAGGTCCACCGGAGAGCGGAGGTCGAACATGACACACAGAAACACGGCGCCGGCCATCCTCATGGCGGCCGCGGTCGCGGCCGGGTGCGGTGCCGCCGGAACGGGGGAGGACGCACCGATCGCCATGCTCGCAGAGGGGGTCACGCCCGAAGCGCTAGAGGCGCGGGTCGCGCAGTTCGCGCCCGCCAGGATCGACTTCGACGACGCGGTCCTCGAGCCGTGGGAGCGCGAGGTGCTCGTCAAGCTCGTCGAGGCCTCGGACATCATGCACGAGCTGTTTACGGTCCAGGTCTCGCCGAAGAACCCGGAGTGGCGGGCCCAGCTCGAGAAGCAGCGCGGAGCGGGTCGCGACGCGGCGCTCGCGTACTTCGACATCATGGTCGGCCCGTGGGACCGGCTGAACCACGACGAGCCGTTCCTGAACGTCGGTCCGAAGCCCGAGGGCGCGGGCTACTACCCCGCGGAGCTCACGCGCGAGGAGTTCGAGGCGTGGCTCCGCTCGCACCCCGAGGACCGGCAGAATTTCACGGGCTACTTCTCCGTGATCCGCCGCGACAAGGGGAACCTGATCGCGGTCCCGTACTCGGCGGCGTACCGCGACCGGCTCGAGCGGGCGGCGAGGCTGCTGCGGGAGGCGGCCGCGCTGTCGCAGAACGAGTCGCTCAAGCGCTACCTCGAGAGCCGCGCGGCCGCGTTCCTCTCGGACAATTACTTCGAGAGCGACATGGCGTGGATGGACCTGGACAGCCGGATCGAGCCGACGATCGGGCCGTACGAGGTCTACGAGGACCGGCTGATGGGGTACAAGGCCGCGTTCGAGAGCTTCATCACCGTGGCCGACGCGGCGGCGAGCGAGGAGCTCGCGCGCCTCAAGGGGCTCATGCGCGACCTCGAGCAGGCGCTCCCGATCGAGGACCGCCACAAGAACCTGGACCGCGGCTTCGAGAGCCCGATCCGCGTGGTCGACGTCGTCTACACCGCGGGCGACACGCGCGCGGGCGTCCAGACGATCGCCTTCAACCTGCCGAACGACGAGCGGGTCCGCGAGGCGAAAGGCTCGAAGAAGGTGATGCTGCGCAACGTCATGCGCGCGAAGTTCGAGCAGATCCTGACGCCGATCGCGAGCGCCGTGCTCGCGCCGGAGGTCACCGGCGCGCTGGAGTTCCAGCCGTGGTTCATCAACGTGCTCATGCATGAGCTGGCGCACGGCCTCGGCCCGGGCACGATCACGCTCCGGTCCGGCGAGCGGACGACGGTCAACCAGGCGCTACGCGAGCACTACTCGGCGATCGAGGAGGCCAAGGCGGACGTGACGGGGCTGCACAGCCTGACGGTCCTCGCCCAGCGCGGGCTGTACGACGCGGACTTCGTGCGGCGCGCCTTCCTCGGCCACTTCGCCGACCTGTTCCGCTCGGTCCGCTTCGGCGCGAACGAGGCGCACGGCAAGTCGGCGCTGATCCAGTTCAACTACTTCGTCGAGAAGGGCGCCATCACGCACGACGCGGAAACGGGCGTCTTCACGGCGGACTACGACCGGCTGGTCCGCGCCAACCGCGACCTCGCCCGCGAGCTGCTCACGCTCCAGGCCGAGGGGTCGTACGAGAAGGCCGCCGCGCTCCTCGAGCGCTACGGCACGATGCGCCCGGAGATGCGGGCCGCGCTCGACCGGCTCGGCGACGTACCGGTCGACATCCGGCCGCAGTACACGGTGCTCGAGAAGATGCGGAGCTGGTGAAAAGGCGCGGGAGGCGCGGCCGTGCTCGCACGGCCGCGCCGCCTCACCTCACCCGCTCCGGGACGGCGGCGATAATCCGGGCCCGGGGCACCTGCTCGACCGACCGCGCGGGAGCACATCCCAGCCGGCCCCCACGTCGCTCGATCCATCCGTCTTCCTTACCACACCCTCACCGGGGAGCCGCACCCTTACCCCGGAACCCCCTCCGCCCGCCTCACCTGCCACGCCTGCCACAGATGCCGGCGCTCGTGGGCCAGACAGAAGTGGAATGCGAACCCGAGCCGGTACCGCAGCCACGACACGACCGGCGAAGGGGCCTTGATACGACTCAAGTCCAGGTCGTTCGACGCTGCGATGCGCCGTGCGAGCTCGTCCTGGAAGTCGAAGAAACGAGCCACGGCGGCCGCCGGATCGAGGTCGGTGGCGGGCGCAAGCGTCTTCCCCGCCTTCATCTTCGCCTTCGGCGGAGGCTCCGTCCCCTTCAGCACGAACCGCTCGAGGATCCCGGGCCGATACGGCGCGCGGCGCGTCAGCCCGCGCGCCCGCGCGTCCGCGATCGCCGCGTCGATCCCCGGCATCATCGTCTCGGCCGTCCGGCTGAGGTGTTCCAGGCACTCCGCGATCGACCACCGGCCCGGCGCCGGCCGCCAGGCGAGCTGGTCGGAGCGCAACCCCTCCACGAGCGCCTGCGCGTCGCGGCGGATCGCTTCGAGCTGGTCCGACAGGTCGCGGAGTTCGGGCGCGAGCGCGCCCGGTTCCATGTCGAGCGATGCGGACATCACGCGTGCACCTCCTCCCTCTCGGCCTTCGCCGCCTCGATGACCTTCTGGGCGACGTGGCCCGGGACCTCCTCGTATCCGTGGAACCTGCGCGTGTGCGCCGCGCGGCCCTGGGTGAGCGAGCGCAGCGAAGTCGCATACTTGTACAGCTCGGCCTGCGGCACCAAGGCCCGGATCCGCGTCTTCTTCCCCTCCGGCTCCATGCCGAGGATCTTCCCGCGGCGCTGGTTCAAGTCCCCGATCACGTCGCCCATGAACTCCTCGGGCGTGAGCACCTCGACCTCCATGATCGGCTCGAGGAGCACGGGGTTCGCCTGGGCAGCCACCTTCTGGAACGCCAGCGAGCCGGCGACCTGGAACGCGACGTCGCTCGAGTCGACCGTGTGGTACGAGCCGTCGTAGCACTCGCACTCGAAGTCGACGACGGGGAAGCCGGCCAGGATCCCGCGCCGCGCCGCCTCCTGCACCCCCTTGTCTACCGACGGGATGAACTTCCCGGGGATCACGCCGCCGACGATCGAGTCGACGAAGCGGTAACCGCCGCCGCGGGGGAGCGGCTTGAGGCGGATCCAGCAGTCACCGTACTGGCCGCGTCCGCCGCTCTGCTTCTTGTACTTCCCCTGCCCTTCCGCGGTCGCCTTGATCGTCTCGCGGTACGGGATCTTCGGCTGCTCGGTCTCGACCGTGACGCCGAACTTGCGCTTGAGCCGCTCGAGCTGGACCTCGAGGTGCAGCTCGCCGAGCCCGCGGACGATCGTCTGCCGCAGCTCCGGGTCGTAGGCGCTGTGGAAGGTGGGATCCTCCTCGTGCAGCTTGGTCAGCCCGTTGCCGAGCCGGTCCTCGTCGGCACGGGTCGCCGCGCGGATCGCCGTCGCGATGTCGGGCTCCGGGAACCGGATCGGCTCGACGATCAGCGGCCGCTCCGCGTCCGTGAGCGTGTCGTTGGTGTGCGTGCCCTTCAGCTTCGCGACGACGCCGATGTCGCCGGCGTGGAGGCGCGGCACCTCGAGGCGCTCCTTCCCCTGCGCGATCGCCAGGTGCGCCAGCTTCTCCGACGTCTCCCGATTCGCGTTCCAGACCTCCTCCCCGTTCTCGATCGAGCCGCTGAAGATCCGGAAGTACGAGAGCTCGCCGACGTGGGGCTCCGTCGTCGTCTTGAAGACGAGCGCGGCGAGGGGGCCGTCGTCCTCGGCTCGGAGCTCGACGATCTGGTCGATCCCCGGCCGCTGCGCCTGCTCCCGCCGCGCCTCCGCCGGATTCGGCATCAGCTCGACCAGCTTGTTGAGCAGCGCGCGCGTGCCCCACGTCTTCTCCGGGGCGCCGCAGAAGAGCGGGAACATCTCGCCGCGCAGCATGGCCGCCTTCATCGCCTCGAGCGCCTGCTCGCGGTCGATCTCGCCGCCCTCCAGGTACTTCTCCAGGAGCGTGTCGTCCGTCGCCGCGATCGTCTCGAACAGCTCCGTGCGCCAGCGCTCGAACTTCTCACGCTTCTCGGGGGGGATATCCGTCTCGTCGTACTCGCCCGTGGTCGTGTCCGGCTTGTAGATGTGCGCCCGGCCGCTGAAGAGGTTGATGATCCCGCGGAAGCTGGACGCCGCGCCGATCGGGATCTCGACCGGAATGACCCGATCGGTCAGCGTCGACTTGATTTCCTCGTAGACCTTGTCGAAGTCGGCGTGCTCCTTGTCCATCATGGACACAAAAAAGAATCTGGGAATCCCGCGTGCTTCGCAGTATTCCCAGACCTTCTCCGTCCCTACTTCGACTCCGTGCGCGGCGCCGAGGACTATCACGGCGCCGTCCGCGACCCTCGTGGCGGCTAGCGCCTCCCCTGTGAAATCCAGGTAGCCCGGTGTGTCGAGCAGGTTCAGCTTCGTGTTCATCCACTCGGCGATCGCCAGGGAGGTCTGCATCGATATCCCGTGCGCGATCTCTTCATCCGTGTACATGGTGAGGGCCGTGCCGTCCCGAACGTTTCCGTGCCGCCGCGACGATCCGGTAACGAACGCGAGGGCATCGACCAGCGTGGTCTTTCCCGAGCCGCCGTGACCCAGAAATACGACGTTTCGAATCTGCTCCGTATGGTACTCCTTAGCGGCTGCCATGGGACTCCTCCCGGGGGATGGTGCGATGGGATTCGTGGGGATGGTGAACGTAGGTCGGATGGCGGGAGGGTGTCAAGGCGGGCGGCGCCCGGCGCGGGGCCGGGGAGTCGCGATACGGGGGGCCGGCTGCGGCCGCTCGGCGGGCGCCGTGACATGAGGAGCGGCGTCGCCGCTCTGCCTGGTGGCGCCGCGCGCCTTCTCAGTTCCGCCGGTACCGCCGGCTGACCTCGTCCAGGAGGCGGCGCTCTTCGGCGGTCAGGCTCGCGAGCCCGGACGCGCTGATCTTGTCGAGGACGCGATCGACCTCGTCCAGCAGGCGCTCCTCGTCCTTCGGGCGGAGCGGCGAGGCAGGCTTCGCGGCGCCGGCCTGCTGCCCGCCGCCGGGGATGACCCTGAACTTGCGCTTCGGGACGAGCTTCTTGATGCGCGACAGGCGGAACGCGATCGGGTCGCTCAGGCGGAGGTAGAGGAACCCGGCGGCGAAGCCGCCCAGGTGCGCGAGGTGCGCGACGCCGTCGCGGGCGCCGGACATCGCGCTGAAGAGCGCCATCGCGGCCAGGATCGCGACGAGCCACTTCGCGGGGATCGGGAAGATCCCCCAGAAGTAGATCGGCGCGTTGGGCCAGTTCATGGCGAAGGCGAGCATGATCCCGAAGACCGCGCCCGACGCGCCGACGACGGAGCCGTACAGCCCGAAGACGAAGGAGAGCGCGGCGCCGCCGAGTCCGCAGAGCAGGTAGTACTTCAGGAACTCCCGCGACCCCCAGCGCGCCTCCAGCGGCGGCCCGAAGAAGTAGAGGCCGAGCATGTTGAAGAGGAGGTGCAGGAAACCGGCGTGGACGAACATGTAGGTCACCGGCGTCCACGGCCGGGTCAGCACCCTCGCGGGCGCGAACTCGAGCCAGGTGAAGAGGATGGGCGCCACCCACGTAGCCAGGAACACCGCCGCGTTGGCGATGATCAGCCGCTTCACCCAGGGCGTGAGCCCGAAGCCGAACGAGATCGAGTCGCGGTACGCCATGCCCGTTCCTACCCCCGGCGTCGCTTCCCGTGTTCCTCCAGCGCCATGCGGCAGATGAGGTCACAGACTTCGGCGAATTTCATTCCGGCGGCGCGCGCGCTCTTGGGGAACAGGCTGTTGGCGGTCAGCCCCGGGAGCGTGTTCGCCTCGAGGCACCAGAGTCCACCCGCCTCGTCCATCCGGAAGTCGATGCGGCTGAAATCGCGGAGCTTCAGCGCCGTGTGGGCGCGCAGCGCCAGCTCCTGCACGGCGTGGGCCCGCTCCTCCGGGATCGGCGCCGGGAAGATCTCCTCCGCCATCCCCGGCTGGTACTTGCACTCGTAGTCGAAGACCTCGTGGCGCGGGATGATCTCGCCGACCGGCAGCGCGCGGTCGCCGAGGATCGGGACGGTCAGCTCGCGGCCGGGGATGAAGCGCTCGATCATCACCTCGTCGTCGTAGCGGAAGGCCAGCTCGAGGGCGGCGTCCAGCTCCTCGGGGCGCCGCACGACCGTGAGACCCACGCTCGACCCCTGCTTGCTCGGCTTGACGACGGCGGGGAATCCGACGAGTTCCTCGACCTCGCGCGCCGTCGCCGGGGCCATGATCCATTCCGGCGTGGGGATGCCGGCCTCGCGGAAGAGCCGCTTCGCGATGTCCTTGTCCATCGCGACCATGCTGGCGAGCGGGCCGCTGCCGGTGTACGGGATCCCGGTCAGCTCGAGGAGCGCCTGGAGCGTGCCGCCCTCGCCCTCCCCGCCGTGGAGCGCGAGGAAGACGACGTCGATCCCCGACAACTCATGCGCCCGGGTCAGCGCCGCCATGTCCCCCGACCGGAGCATGTCGAGCTCCTGCTGCTCGGGGGGCACGGGTTTCACCCCCGCGGTCAACAGCCGCTGCTCCTCCGCCGGGCCCAGTACGCCCGTGGCGGTGTCGACCGCGACCACCTCGTGACCTGCCTCCCTGAGAGCCTTCACGACCTCGGCGCCGCTCGCGATGCTGACCTCGCGCTCGGCGCTGGTGCCCCCGAACAGTACGGCGATCTTCATGCAGGAATCGACTCGATCCGAAGGAACCCCACGCCACCCCGACCCTGCCCACTCCCCGCAGGGTTTGCGTGGCACCAATGCAACATTCAGGCGCGGCGGGCCGACGCCCGACCGCGCCGTGCGCCTCACCTCGTGAGGAATCGTACCATGTCGTAGCGCGTCACGATCCCGACGAGCTCGGTGCCGCGCCGCACGAGGACCGCCGGGTTGTCGCGGGTCAGGAGCCGCGCGAGCGCGTGGGCGTCCTGGTGCTCGTCGACGACGGGGAACGGCGCGTCCATCAGCGCTTCGACGGGCCGGTCCATGAGCGCGGGATCCTCGATCACGCGCGCCATGAGCGTCGACTCGCCGACCGAGCCGACGCAGTCGCCGTCGCGGAGGACGGGGAGCTGCGAGACATTGTGGACGTTCATGGTCGAGAGCGCCTGGCGGACGGGCGTCGTGGGCTGCACTGCAACGAGCGCCGGCGGAGCGCCGTCCTTGTGCTTCAGCAGGTCGCCGACCGCGACGGGGCGCGCGTCGTCCAGCAGCTGGTTCTCGCGCATCCACTCGTCGTTGTAGAGCTTGGAGAGGTAGCGCTCGCCGGTGTCCGGGAGGACGCAGACGACGAGGGCAGCGGGGTCGTCGACCTCGCGGGCGACCTCGACGGCGAGGTGGGTGATGAGCCCGGCGGAGCCGCCGACGAAGAGCCCCTCCTCGCGCGTGAGGCGGCGCGCCATCCGAAACGCATCGCGGTCCGAGATGGTGCGCATCTCGTCGATCACGTCGAACCAGAGCGTCGACGGGATCTTGTCGTTCCCGATCCCCTCGACCTTGTACGGCCGCCCCTCGCCGATCTGGCCGGTGCGGTGGTACCCGGCGAAGACGGAGCCGTCCGGGTCGCCCGCGATGACGCGGATCGCCGGGTTCTGCTCCTTCAGGAACTTGCCCGTCCCGCTGATCGTGCCGCCGGTGCCGGCCGAGCCGACGAGGTGCGTGATCCGCCCCTGCGTCTGCTCCCACAGCTCGGGGCCCGTCGTGCGATAATGCGCCTCCGGGTTCGCCTGGTTGTAGAACTGGTTGGCCAGGATCGCGCCGGGCGTCTCCTCCGCGATCCGCTTGGCGACCATGACGTAGTTGTCCGGGTGGTCGGGCGGGACCGCGGTCGGCGTCACGATGACCTCCGCGCCGAACGCCTTGAGGAGCCGCACCTTCTCCTGGCTCATCTTGTCCGGGATCGTGAAGATGCAGCGATAGCCCTTGACCGCGGCGGCGATGGCGAGGCCGATGCCGGTGTTGCCGCTCGTCCCTTCGACGACGACGCCGCCGGGGCGGAGCCGTCCCTCGCGCTCGGCGGCCTCGATGATCGCCGGGCCGATGCGGTCCTTGACCGAGCCGCCGGGGTTGAAGAACTCCGCCTTGACGTAGACCGGCGTGCGGATCCCCTCCGTCACGCGGTTCAGGCGGATCAGCGGCGTCCAGCCGATCGTCTCCAGGACGTTGGCGTAGGGCGCGACGTTGCGGCGCACCCGCTCCTCGACCTTCATCGATTCCCCTCCTCCGTCTCACCGAACTCCGCGCCCTCGGCCCTGGTGAACTTCACGGGCAGGCGCACCCATAGACTTACCCGCTCGTCGCCTTTTCGTCCCGGCTTGAACCGAAGCCCGCGCGCGCCGGCGACCGCGGCGCTGTCGAACTCGGCGTGCCCGCTGGTCCGCTCGACGGTGATGCTGTCGACGGCGCCTTCCACGTTCACGAAGACGAGGAGCAGCGTCTCGCCCTCGACGCCGCCCTCCCAGAGGTTGCTCGGGTAGGCGATCGAGGGCTGGTCGGGCAGGAGCTCCGGCCACTCCAAGGGGGCGTCCGCGCCGCACGCCGCGGCGAGCGGGAGCAGCGCCGCCATCACACGGGCGATGCGCTTCATCTTGTACCTCCTTCCCCGCGAGCTTCGGCCCTCAGCTCCGCCAGGAGGTTCAGCGCCTCGAGCGGGGTGATGCGTTCGATTTCCAGGTTCCGCAGCCGCTCGACGACCGGCGGCTCGATGTTGAAGAGCGACAGCTGGTCGGGCGGCGGCTCGGACGCCGGGCGGCGCTGGCCTTTGCGCCCCAGCCCCACGCCGCCGCCGCTGTGCGCGCCCTCCAGCTCTCGCAGGATCTCCTTCGCGCGCTCGACCACCGCGTCGGGGAGCCCGGCGAGCCGCCCGACCTGGATGCCGTACGACCGATCCGCGCCACCGGGCTCGAGACGACGCAGGAAGACAATGTCGTCGCCGACCTCGCGGACCGCCACGTTGAAGTTGACCAGCGCCGGGAGCAGGTCGGCGAGCTGCGTCAGCTCGTGGTAGTGCGTGGCGAAGATCGTCTTGGCGCCGATCACCTCGTGCAGGTGCTCCGTCACCGCCCACGCGATGCTGACGCCGTCGTAAGTCGCCGTGCCACGGCCGATCTCGTCCAGGAGCACGAGCGAACGCTTCGTCGCGCCGTGCAGGATCGCCGCGGTCTCGTTCATCTCGACCATGAAGGTCGACTGCCCGCGCACCAGGTTGTCCGACGCGCCGACGCGGGTGAAGATCCGGTCGCAGACCGGGAGCCGCGCGTAGTCCGCCGGGACGAACGAGCCGACCTGCCCGAGGAGCTGGATCAGCCCGACCTGGCGCAGCAGCGTGCTCTTCCCCGCCATGTTCGGCCCGGTCAGGACCATGATCCGCGCGTCCTCGTCCAGGACGACGTCGTTCGGGATGAACTCCTCGCGCGGCATCATCGTCTCGACGACGGGGTGGCGCCCGCCCCGGATCTCCAGCGCGTAGCCGGTGTGCACCTCCGGGCGGACGTAGCCGCGCCGTTCGGCCAGGTGCGCGAGCGCGGCCAGGACGTCGAGCGTCGCGACGCGCTCGGCCGTCGCCTGGAGGCGCGAGAGCTCGGCGGCGACGTCGCGCCGCAGCTCGCCGAAGAGCCGCGCCTCCAGTTCCGCGATCCGATCCTCCGCGCCCAGGATCTTCGACTCCCACTCCTTCAGCTCGGGCGTGATGAACCGCTCCGCGCCCGCGAGCGTCTGCTTGCGCTGGTAATCGTCCGGGACCTTGTCCAGGTGCGCGCGCGTGACTTCGATGTAGTAGCCGAAGACGCGGTTGAAGCCGACCTTGAGCGACGGGATCCCGGTCCGCTCGCGCTCCAGCGTCTGCAGCCGCGCGATCGTCTCCTGCCCGCCGTCGCGGATCGCGCGCAGCTCATCGAGCTCGGCGCTGAACCCCTCGCGGATCACGCCGCCCTCGGCGAGCGTGGCGGGCGGATCGTCGGCGAGGGCGCCGGCGATGCGGTCGCGCACGTCCTCGAGCCGGTCCAGCGCGGCGAGGTCGCGGAGCATCGGCGCGGACGTATCCGCCAGCGCGTCGGCGAGCGCGGGGAGGCGGTCGAGCGAGTCGCCTAGCGCCCGCATCTCGCGCGGGGTGACCCGACACGCGCCGACCTTCGCGGCGAGCCGCTCGAGGTCGCGGATCCCCTTCAGCTCCTCGCGCAGGCGACGCCGCGTCGGGGCGTCGTCGACCAGCTCGGCGACCGCCTCCTGCCGGCGCCAGATCTCCTCGGTCACGACGAGCGGGCGGAGGATCCAGCGCCGGAACAGCCGCCCGCCCATCGCGGTCAGCGTCTCGTCGACGACCTCGATCAGCGTGCCGGCACGCCCGCCGACGCGGCCGGCCAGGTCCGCGCGGAG
The DNA here is from genome assembly GCA_937889645.1 of uncultured bacterium. GTDB lineage: Bacteria > Gemmatimonadota > Gemmatimonadetes > Longimicrobiales > RSA9 > CALBZE01. Next base: position 63,481 of record CALBZE010000131.1, on the reverse strand, counting down.
CGGCTCGACCAGCTCGAGGTTGCGGCGCGTCATCTCGTCGAGCGCCATCCCGACGCCGGGGCGCTCGATGCGCGGCGGGCGCAGGTGCTCGCTCGCCTGCGGCTGCACCTCCGCCAGGTAGGCGACGAGGGCGCCGGCCGCCGCGACGAGCGCGGCGTCGCCGTCCTCGAAGCCGAAGCCGTCCAGCGTGTGCACGCGGAAGCGGCGTCGCAGCTCGTCGGCCGCGATCCCGGGATCGAAGAGCCAGTCCGGCCGGTGGGTGACGGCGACGCCGTCCGCGCCCGGGATCCGTCGCCCTTCCCAGCTCGAGGGGAGGAGCAGTTCGGCCGGCTCGAGGCGGGCCAGCTCCGCCTCGAGCGCGCCCGGCTCGACGAGCACGACCAGCAGCTCCCCGGTCGAGACGTCGGCCGCGGCGAGCGCCATCGACCGGTCGGCGCCCTCGGTCAACGCCACGAGGAAGTTGTTGCGCCGCTCCGAGAGGAGCACGTCGGACAGCACCGCGCCCGGCGTGATCGTCTCGGTGATCTCGCGCCGGACGATCCCCTTCGCCTCGGCGGGGTCCTCGACCTGGTCGCAGATGGCGACTCGCCTCCCCATCCGGACGAGGCGCTGCACGTACTCGTCACGCGCCCGCGCCGGCACGCCCGCCATCGGGACGTTGGCCGCCGCGCCGTTGTTGCGCGTGGTCAGCGTGAGGCCGAGCAGCCGGGCCGCGTCCTCGGCATCCTCGTTGAAGAGCTCGTAGAAGTCGCCTACGCGGAAGAAGACGAGCGCGTCGGGGTGGCGCGACTTGGCCTCGCGCCACTGCTGCATCAATGGGGTATCGTCGGACTTCGACATCGGTGCCGTGAGGTGGGTCCGCTCCTGCCGCGTGTGGCGGTAGGATACGGCCGGGTCGGCGGTCAGGCAACCGCGTTCGGGGACGCAGTTTGGAGCGGCGCGGGGCGCCGTCTCCGCCGGTGGCCGGGCCGGGCAAGCGCCGCGGCCGGCGGCCGTCACGCAGGGGACGGCACCGCGCGGGCGTCCCGCCCGGACCGCCTCACGGCGCGAGCCCCTCGACCAGGAGCGGGTACGGATCGACCGCTACGCCGTCCCACCAGCGCTCGGGGGACCGGATCCGGATGACCGAGAGGTGGAGGTGCGGCGAGCCGACGGCGTTCCCCGTCCGGCCGATGTAGCCGACGACCTCCCCGCGCCGGACCGGCCGGCCGACGGCGAGCCCGGGCGCGTACGCGTCGAGGTGGGCGTATCCCAGGAGGTAGAGCCCGGACGCCTCGAGGAGGTACAGCATGCGCCCGCCCCTCTTGTCCCACTTCATCTGCCAGACCCAACCGTCGACGGCGGCGAGCGCCGGCGTCCCATGAGCCGCGAAGATGTCGACGCCCGCGTGGCGCCGCCTCCCGCGGCGCTCCCCGAAGTTGTCGCGGATCCCGCGGAGCCGCACGCCGAGGACGGGCGGGTCCAGGACCGGCGGCGCGAGATCGGCGTCCGCGCCCGGGTGGCGCTTCTCCGCCACGGACGGCCACGCCCCCGGCTCGGCGTGAGGCGACCGGGCGGGCCAGCCGCCGGGCACCGAAGAGGCGGGATCCTGCGCCGCGCTCTCGTCTGCGTCCGCGGCGCCTTCGTCTCTACCGGTCAACGAGATCGCCAGGGCCGCCGCGGCGCACAGGGCCAGGGCGCCGCCGGCATAGCGTGCCACGGCGCCGGACCGAATCGTCGTCCAATCCATGGCATCCTATTCGGGCAACAAGTGTTCCGCCGTGGTGCGCATGTTGCAGCCCCCACACCGCCACTTCCCGGCGCGAGCGGCCGGACCGGATGAACCGGTGCGCGCAGCCGGAATCGGACTCTCTGGGAGGGGAGGTCTCCATGAGGATGACCATTCGATCGGCGATGCTGGCCGCGGCCGCATCCATTGCCGCACTGCTCCCCGCGGACGCCGAGGCGCAGAGGATGCGGGGCACGCGGTTCCCGGACGCACGCTTCACGCTCGAAGTCTTCGGCGGCCTGGCCGACTACGGCCGGTTCCTGGAGCAGTACGTCTTCGTGATCGACTTCCTCGGCCAACGGGAAGTCACGGCGAACACCGCACTCGCTCTGGGCGGCTCGGCCGACGCGTTCATCTGGGACAGGACGGGCGTGCGGCTCGGCTTCACGTGGTCGCCGAGCGATCTGGAGTTCAGGGACGACACCGGCCTCGACGTGGAGGTGCTCGACGACGACGAGGTGGCCGACCTGAGCGTCTACGTGCTGAGCCTGGACCTGATGCGCTTCCTCCTCGATCCGGCGCGCCGCTTCGCGCCCTACGCCGCCGCCGGGATCACCGCGGCGTGGTGGAGCCTCGGCGACGACCCATCGGACGAGATCATCACCACGGACGACACGCACTTCCGGTGGGGCGGCACCGGGTCGGTCGGGCTGCAGTTCCGCGTAAACCGCAACGTCGGCCTGCGAGCGGAGGTCGCGACGATGGCGCTCGGCAACCCGTTCGACGGGAACGACGCGTTCGTGACCGAGACGGGGCTCACGTTCGACGAGCCCAGCACCGTGCGGTTCACGCGGATCACGCTCGCGCTGACGTACTCGTTCCTGAAGCACTGATCGGGCCCGTTCCCGTGCGCCCGGCGACCGCTGGACTTTGCACCGGCGAGTCGCATATTATCCCGGCGCTCCGCGGGCGCGTGCGATCCCGGCTTTCGCCGGGCGCCGCGCGAGGAGCAACGTCCGCGCGGCGGGGTATATACAGAGCCGTGAGGACGCGGCCTTCAACGGGAAGACAGTCGTGGAACGGGCGAACCTTTTCGATAGCTACAATGCCGGGTATGCGCAGGAACTGTACGACCGCTACCTGCAGAACCCGGCGCTGGTGGACGAATCCTGGCGTAGGTTCTTCGCTGCGGGCGGCGCGGCCCAGGCCGGGCTGATCGCCGCAGAGGGCGTCGCGGCCGCGGCGCCGGGCATCACCCAGGCGCAGCTCCGGACGGCGGTCGCCGCGGCTGCGCTGGTCGATGCCTACCGCCTGCACGGTCACCTGGCCGCGAAGGTGGATCCGCTCGGGAGCCCGCCCGTCGGGCATCCGATGCTCTCCCCGGAATTTCACGGAATCACCTGGGAAGACCTGGAAACGCTCCCCGCGTCTCTGCTCGGTATCGAGGGCGCCGGCTCGACCATGGCCGACGCCCTTGCGCGTATCCGTGAGGTCTACACGGGATCGATCGGCTACGAGTACGAGCACCTCGAGCAGCCCGACCGGCGGGAGTGGCTGCGCCGGGCGATCGAGTCGGGCGAGTACCGCCGCCCGCTCAACGCCGACGAGAAGAAGCGGCTGCTCGGCCGGCTGAGCGAGGTCGAAGCGCTCGAGCAGTTCCTGCACCGGGCCTACCTCGGCCAGAAGCGCTTCTCGCTCGAGGGGAACGACATGATGGTGCCGATGCTCGATCAGGCGATCGAGCGCGCGGCCGCCGCGGGCACCCGCGAGGTCATCATCGGGATGGCGCACCGCGGGCGCCTCAACGTGCTCACGCACGTGGTCGGCAGGCCGTACTCGGCGATCATCGGCGAGTTCGAGGGCGCGCACGCCGGCTTCGGCACGACCGGCGACGTGAAGTACCACCTCGGCGCCGAGGGGAGCTACGCCACGCTGTCCGGCGAGCCGCTCAACGTCACGCTCGTCCCGAACCCGAGCCACCTCGAGTTCGTCAACGCGATCGTCGAGGGGATGACGCGGGCTCGTCAGACCGACTTCTCCGGCCGCGAGAACCGGCGCGACCCGCGCGCGGTCCTGCCGATCCTCATCCACGGCGACGCCGCGTTCGCCGGCCAGGGCGTCGTCCCCGAGACGCTGAACCTGGCGAGGATCGAGGGCTACCGCACCGGCGGGACGCTGCACCTCATCGTCAACAACCAGATCGGCTTCACGACGACGCCGCGCGAGTCCCGCTCGACGCGCTACTCGAGCGACCTCGCCCGCGGCTTCGACATGCCGATCTTCCACGTCAACGCCGACGACCCCGAGGCGTGCCTGACCGTCGTCCGGCTCGCCATGGCCTACCGGGCGACCTTCGGCGAAGACGTGCTGATCGACCTGATCGGCTACCGCCGCTACGGCCACAACGAGGGCGACGAGCCGTCCTACACGCAGCCGGTCCTCTACGAGAAGATCGGGAAGCACCCGTCGGTCCGTAAGCTGTGGGCGAGCGCGCTGGTCGAGAGCGGGGTCGTCTCCCAGCAGGAAGCCGACTCTATCTACGACGCCGCCTACCAGCGCCTGGTCGAGGCGCAGGCGGAGGTCAAGGAGAACGCGGCGCGCAACGGCGCCGGGTCGCATGCGACGTCGCCGCAGCCGGCTCCTGCCGCGCCGGCGACCGCCGTCCCGGCCGAGCGGCTCGTCGCGCTCGACAAGCAGCTCCACAGCTGGCCGGACGGGTTCAACGTCAACCCGAAGCTGGCCCGCCAGCTCGAGCGGCGCAGCAAGGCCCTCGAGGCCGGCGGCCCGATCGACTGGGCCCACGCCGAGACGCTCGCCTTCGCTTCGCTCCTCGCCGAGGGCACGCCCGTGCGGCTGACGGGTCAGGACGCGCAGCGCGGCACGTTCAGCCAGCGGCACCTGGTCCTGCACGACTTCCAGACCGGCGCGACGTACACGCCGCTCGCCAACCTGCGGGAGGCAAAGGCGCCGTTCGAGGTCTACAACAGCCCGCTCACCGAGCTGGCGGTCATGGGCTTCGAGTACGGCTTCAGCGTCGCGGCGCCGCAGGCGCTCGTGCTCTGGGAGGCGCAGTTCGGCGACTTCGCCAACGGCGCGCAGGTCATCATCGACCAGTTCATCGCGGCCGGCAGCGCCAAGTGGGGCCAGGATTCGGGGCTCGTGCTGCTCCTGCCGCACGGGTACGAGGGTCAGGGCCCGGAGCACTCGAGCGCGCGCATCGAGCGCTACCTCCAGCTCGCCGGCGAAGGGGCGATGACGGTCGCCGACTGCACGACGCCCGCGCAGTACTTCCACCTGCTGCGGCTCCAGGCGCTGCGGCAGGACCGGAAGCCGCTCGTCGTCTTCACGCCCAAGAGCCTGCTGCGCCACCCGCGCGCGGTCTCGATGCTCGACGAGCTGACCGCCGGCGCGTTCCACCCCGTACTCGACGACCCGGAGGCCGCCGACCGTCGCGACGAGGTCACGCGCGTCATCCTGTGCACCGGGAAGGTCTACTACGACCTGATCACCTCCGACGCACGCGCCGCGGCCCGCAACGTCGCGATCGTGCGCGTCGAACGGCTCTATCCGTTCCCCGCCGCAGAGGTCGAGGAGACGCTCGCCCTCTACCCGAAGCGGAAGGAAATCGTCTGGGTCCAGGAGGAGCCGGAGAACATGGGCGCCTGGCGCTTCATGGAGCCGCACCTGCGCAAGCTCGCCGGCTCGGCCGAGCTGCGCTACGTCGGCCGCCCCGAGCGCGCTTCGCCGGCGGAAGGGTACCTCATCCGCCACGAGACGCAGCAGGCGCGCATCGTCCAGGATGCGCTCACCGGCGCGCCCACCCCGTCGAAGCCGCGGGCCGGGGCGGCCAGGCGAGCTTCCTGATCCGGCGGCGGCACGCCTGAGCCCGCGAGGGTGCCGAGCCTCGACGGTTCGGCGCCCCGCGACAGGCAGCGCGCACCCGGACGTCGCCCGGTACGACTGTTGCTCTCCCGCCTCCGTGGGCGCCCCGCGCTCATGGAGGCTTTTCACATCCCCAGGGAGCGCTACGTCGTGTCTTCGGTCATCATCTACGTCCTCGGCTTCCTCGTCGTCATCGCCGGGCTGGCGATGGCCGCGTCTCTCCTCGGCCTCTCCCAGCAGTGGATCATCATCGGGATCGTCATCCTCGTCGGAATCATGCTCCTCTCCCTTGCCTCCCGGTTCCGCAATGGGCCGTGAGGCGGTGCAAAACTTGCATTTCCTCGCGACGTGAACCCAATCCAGGAGAGTCGACATGGCAACGCCGCGCGAGAAGCCCAAGGCCGCTCCCTCCGTCGTCGCGTCCTGCTCGGCCACCGACTGCACCTTCAACGAGAACCGCGAGTGCCACGCCGGCGAGATCGACGTTCGCCTGGAGCAGCAGGGCGCGATCTGCGCCACGTACGAGCCGGAAGCGCCGCCGGCGCGCCCCTGAGGTGCCGTTGCCGGATTGACCCTGCGCGTCCCTTCGGTTATCGTTGTTGAGACTCATTCTCAACACGGACTCGCGATGGTGCGAAACGGCGGGATCGAAGGGCGAGCGGGCGACCGGGCCGCGCGGCGGGAGGCGGGCCGGGTGGTCCTGCGCGCGCTCGCACTCGAGGCGCGGGGATCGCCGGGGGCCGCATTCGTCCGGCGCCGCGCGGAGCGCGAGGTCGAACGCCTGGGCCCGTCGGAGGAGCGCCGTCGCCTGACGAAGCTGCTTGCGACGTCGCCGGGCGAGGCGTGCGTGAGGTCCAAGCTGCTGGCGGCGCATGCCGCCGAGCTGGAGAGGGAAGGCCGGCTGGCCGAGGCGTCGGCGGCGCTGATCGTGGCGCGGCGGCTGGACCGCGACTCGCCGGACCTCGTCCTGCGCGCTGCGCGGCTGGCGCGGCTGTCGGGGCGGGTCGGGCGTGCGCGTCGCCTGTACGCGCGGGTCCGGGCGCTGGATGGCGGCGCCGGCCGCTGGGCGCGCCTGGCCGCTGTGGGCGAGGCGCTAGTGTCGTCGGATCCGAACGAGGCGCTGACGGAGGCGATCCAGGCGGCGGTACGCGCGGGCGACGACGCGGCCGCGGCCGTCGGCCTCCAAGAGCGAGCGGCGCTCGCCCGCGCGACCGGCGACGGGGCGGGCGCGGCGCGTGACCGGTGCGTCGCCGCGTTCCACCTTGCAAGAGTCGCCAATACCGTGGTCCCCGGAAAAGCGGTCAGCCATCTCGGATGACCGCCGGTGCGCCGATGTCCGACCGCTCGGCGCCGTGAGCGATCCACCCACACGAACGCGCAGCATCCCGTTCCCGACAACGCTCCACCCACGCACGGACCCGTCCGCCCCTTGGGCGAGCCCGCTCCACCCTTTACACGTCGCTGCGCGCCGCCTATCGTGTGCGACGCCTCCCTGGCGGTCTACCTTTTCCCTTCCCGATCGGAGCGCGAGCCCATGTGGATCCCGATCGTCCTGGCGCTGATCGCGACGGCGATCATCTTCATTTACAACGGCCTCGTTCGCCTGCGCGTGCAGTGTGACGGCGCGTGGGCGGACATCGACGTACAGCTCAAGCGGCGTCACGACCTGATCCCGAACCTGATCGAGACGGTGAAGGGATACGCCGCGCACGAGGCCCAGACGCTCGACGCGGTGATCCGCGCACGTTCGCGGGCGATGTCGGCCGAGGGCCCGGCCGCAAGGGGTGCGGCCGAAGGAGAGCTCACGCAGGCGCTCAGGACGCTATTCGCCCTCGCCGAGGCGTACCCCCAGCTCCGCGCCTCCGAGAACTTCGCCGAGCTGCAGCGCACCCTCGCCCTCACCGAAGACGCAATCCAGAACGCCCGGCGCTACTACAACGCCGTGGTCCGCGACCTGAACACGAAGGTCGCGCAGTTCCCCTCGAACCTCGTCGCGACCTGGTTCCGGATCCGGCCGCGGGAGTTCTTCGAGATCGACGGAGCGGAGCGAGCCGTGCCGCAGGTGCGTTTCTGATGCGCAACATCGCACGCGCCTGGGCGCTCGCCGCCGCCCTCGTCGCCCTGGCACATCTCCCCAGCCCCGCCGCACAATCGGGCCGCTCGCTCACGATCCCCCGCTTCGACGTGGAGCTGCTGGTCCAGCGGGACGGGACCGTCGAGGTGACCGAACGCATCCGGTTCCGATTCCGCGGTTCGTGGAACGGGATCTTTCGCAACATCCCCGTCGAGTACGTCGGCACGGGCGGGGTGGGGCACTCGCTTTTCCTCGACGTGCTCTCCGTGACCGACGAGGCCGGCTCGCCGCTGCGGTACGAGAGCAACCGCGAGGGCCGCTACCGCATGCTCAAGGTCTGGGTCCCGGGGGCACAGGACGCCGAGCGGACGGTCGTGCTGCGCTACCGTGTAGCGAACGCGCTCCGCTTCTTCGACGAGCGCGACGGCGAGCACCCGCACGACGAGCTGTACTGGAACGTCACCGGCAACGAGTCCGACGTCCCGATCGAAGTGGCGACGGCGCACGTCTACCTGCCGCCCGGGGTGAGCGGCCTGCGCGCCACCGCGTTCACCGGCCCCTACGGCTCGCGCGACAGTGCGGCGACCGTCGACGTCGGCGAGTCGGACGTGATCGTCACGACGACGCGGCCGCTCGGGTACCGGCAGGGGCTAACGGTGGTGGTCGGGTGGGACCCTGGCGTGGTGGCGCGTCCGACCGCTATCCAACGCGCAGGGTTGGTCCTGCGCGGGAACTGGATGCTCGTCCTGCCGCTGCTAGTGTTCTCGGTCATGTACGGTATCTGGAGCAAGGTGGGCCGCGATCCCAGCCTGCGCCCGATCGCGGTGCGCTACGAGCCGCCCGAGGGGCTGACGCCCTGCGAGGTCGGCACGCTCATCGACAATCGCCCGGACGTGCGGGACATCACCGCCACGATCGTCGACCTGGCGGTGCGCGGCTTCCTCACCATCGAGGAGCAGTCGCGGCCGCGCTTCGGCGGGCTGTTCACGTCGACGGACTACGTGTTCCACCGGGAGCCGCGCAGCGAGATGGAGCTCGCCTCGCTCCTGCCGCACGAGAGGAGGATCTACGACCGCCTTTTCGACGGGTTCGACCGGGTCAAGCTGTCGACCCTCGAAAACGACTTCTACCGGAACCTTCCAGCGATCCGGGACAGGGTCTTCGGTCAGCTCGTCGCGCGCGGCTACTATCGCCACCGCCCCGACCGGGTCCGGGCGATGGGGATCGTGATCAGCCTGCTCGTCGTCGGGTTCATCGGCATGGCGGCGCTGGGGGTCGCGCTCGACCGAGGCCACGCGCCGCTGACGGCGTTCCTGGGGCTGGGCCTGAGCCTGGCCATCGCCGCCTTCTTCGGCTACCACATGCCGGCGCGGACCCGTGCCGGCGCGCGGGCGCTCGAGCACGTGCTCGGCTTCGAGGAGTTCCTGCGCCGCGTCGAGCGCGACCGTCTGGAGCGCACGGTCCTGAGCCCCGCGATGTTCGAGGCGTACCTGGCACACGCCATGGCGCTCGGCCTCGAGAAGCGCTGGGCGCGCGCCTTCGAGGACATCTACACGGCACCGCCCCGGTGGTACCAGGGCAACAAGCTCGACGGCTTCCGCGCCATCGACTTCGTCGACTCCCTCGGCAACATGTCCACGCGCGCCGCGGCGGTCATGACCTCCGCGCCCAGGAGCGCCGGAAGGGTCGGCGGTTCGGGATTCAGCGGCGGCGGGTTCAGCGGCGGCGGATTCGGGGGCGGGAGCGTCGGCGGGTTCTGACGCGGCTTGCGCCCCCGATCACGGAGGAACACTTTGCAGCCAGCGGGGCTAAACGATCCGTGACATGGATGCGAGGAGGCCCATGGAGTCGCTCATCATCGTCACGCACCCGGAGCCGGTCGTCCTCGACGCGCGGCCCATCGACCACGATGCCGTCCCCGACGGCGCGATCGGCGTCGGTTACTATTATCACGATGCACTCATCGCCCGGAGCGTCGTCGCTCCGGAATCGATGGACGCGATCCATTCGATCCTGAGCGCGCCCGTCAACCTCGCGCTCGCGGCGACGGTCGACGAGCAGGGCAACATCGACGGGCGCGTCTGCCTGGTGCTCCCCGTCGGCCGGCTTCCGCACGAGCAGGACGAGGAAGACGAGCCGTGGAAGGCGAGCGTCCCGCCGCCGCCTCCGGAGGTCGAGCAGGGGTACGGCGACGACGCGACCGACGCGGCGCCGCGCGTCGTGCTCCTCCCGATCGGGAACGTCGTGCGCAGCGCGCGGGACCGGAACCACCCGGACGACCCGGCGGGCGACGCCCGGGAGATGCTCGGCAATCTGCTCAACGGGCGGGCGCAGGACGCCGTCGCCAAGGCGATCGACGACCTGCTCCGGAGCATCTGACCCGACCGGGGCGGCCGCCCCGGTCAGACCCGATCCAACGCCTGCCGGAGATCCGCGATGATGTCGTCGGGGTGCTCGATCCCGACGGAGATGCGGATCATCCCCGGCGCGATCCCCATCCGCTCCTGCGACTCCTTCGGCACATCCGAGTGCGTCATCGTGGCCGGGTGCTCGGCCAGCGACTCGGTCCCGCCGAGGCTCACGGCGAGCTTGACGAGCTTGAGCGCGTTGAGGAACCTGAACGCCTCCGCCTCGCCGCCCTGGATCACGAAGGAAAAGGTCGAGCCGGGCGCGGTGCACTGGCGCTGGTAGATCGCGTACTGCGGGTCGTCCGGCGAGAGGAAGCCCAGGTACTGCACCGACTGGACCTTCGGGTGCTCGGCCAGGAACTCGGCGATGTACCGGGCGTTCTTCATCTGCGACGTCATGCGCAGCTTGAGCGTCTCGAGCGAGCGCATGAGGAGCCAGCCGGTCCACGGCTCGGCCATGGTGCCGAGGATCGTGCGCATGCCGCGGATCGAGGAGATCAGCGACTCGGGGCCGAGGCACGCGCCGGCGATCAGGTCGCTGTGGCCGCCGACGTACTTCGTCAGCGAGTAGAGGACCAGGTCCGCTCCGTGGGCGAGCGGTTGCTGCCAGAGCGGGCCGAGGAAGGTGTTGTCGACGGCGACGATCGGCCGGCGGCCGCCCTCCTCGAGCGACGCGGCGGCGTCAGCGCAGCGGCGGATGTCGACGAGCGCGTTCGTCGGGTTGGCCGGCGTCTCGACGTAGATCACGGCGATCCGCCCCAGCTTGCGGGCCTCGTCGAGCGCCTTCTCGAGCGCGCCCTCCTCGTTGGCGAGGAAACCGACGCGCTTGACGCCGAACTGCGGCAGGATGTTGTGGACGAGAAACTCGGTCCCGCCGTAGATCGGCTCGCTGTGGACGATGACGTCGCCCGGGCGGACGAAGGTGAAGAGCGAGGTCGAGATCGCGGCCATCCCGCTCGAGAAGACGAGGCAGGATTCGGCGTCGTCCCAGAGCGTGAGGCGGTCCTCCAGGATCTCGAGGTCGGGGTTGTTGATCCGGGAGTAGATCAGCCCCGGCTCCTCGGCAGGTCCCTTTTCGCGCAGGCCGTAGGCGAGCTCGAAGAACGCCTTGCCCGCCTCGGCGCTCTCGAACACGAAGGTCGATGTCTGGAAGATCGGGGACTTGAGCGACCCCTCCGAGAGCCGAGGGTCGTAGCCGTAGCTCATCATCAGACTCTCGGGGTGGAGCCGGTGCCCATTGATCTCCGTAAGACCTGCCCATTTCTTCATGGTGCCTCCACGATCGTCGTCACGGTCGGTGGAGGAAAGATCGGGCGCCGGACGTGCGCGGGCAATGGCCGGGGCGAAGAATGGAACGGAGAACGGTGGAAGAGGAACGGTTTCGACGAATATTTCGCGCGGTGCACGCGGGCCACGGGGGGTGCCTCGAGGACGAATGGCTGACCGAGCCGTGCCGGCTGAAGGACGGGAGGCCGGCGGAGCGGCCGATCGTGTGGTCGCGGCGGAACGGCGCGTGGCGGCGCGTCGAGACGCTCTGGGTCGGCGCGGCGCCGGGGAACGCGGGCGGCAAGGGCGACGGCGACCTCGGCGCGCACGGCACGCGCATACCCTTCGGCGGCGACGTCTCGGGCGCGAACGTCGACGCGCTCTTCGGCAGCATCGGGCTGAACCGGAACGAGACCTTCATCGTCGCGGCGCTGAACCAGCTCCCGGCCCGCGGCGGCGGCGAGCCGACGGCGGCCGAGCTGAATGCACCGGTCGGTACGTACCCGACGAGCCTGCACGTGCTGCGCGACACGGTGCTCGCGGCGGGTCCCCGGCTCGTGGTTGCGTTCGGCACGGTCGCGGTGCGCGCGCTGGTCGCGGCGTTGCGCCTCGGAGCCGGCCACGCGGTGGGCACGGACAGCGCGAGGCATGCGGCGAGCACGGGCGCGCGCAGAACGAGCGCGGGCGAAACGGCGGGAGGCGCAACGGCGGCGACCGTTCGGCTCCCCGGCATGACGCGCCTGGAGCGCGCCGGGCTGGTTCGCGGCGCCGCCATTCCGTGGCCGGAGGCGGAGGCCCCGGACGAGCCGTTCCTACGGGCGTGGAGCCAGGCCTGGGGCGACGCGCCGCTCCCGCACCTCCTCTGGCTCACGCACCCTTCGGCACAGAACATGTCGCCGTTCGCGGGGACGGAGACGTCGTTCCATGCGCGGATGGTCGAGACGCGGGACGCGCTTCGCCGCGCCGTGCAGGACGTGCTGGGGTGGGAGGTGCCCGAGGAGCGGCCGGCGCCGCCGGAGACGGGGATCTACGCGCTCCCGGAATGGCGCGAGCGGATCGGCCCGCGGCACGCGCGGCTCGACGAACTCTGGCGCGCCAAGGGCGTATGAGCGCGGGAACGGTTGCCCGAAAGTGCGTTCCGCCTTACACTTGTACCCTATGGTGTACTACGCTCGCGTCCCGATCCGCCAACTGATCCCGACCGTCCTCGTCCGCCTCGCGACGGACGAAGGCGAGGTGGTTTTCCGCGCCCGTTGGAAGCGGTCGCCGCTCGAGCTACAGCGGAGCATCCTGTTCCGGCTCCGGCAGGGCAGCCACCTCTGGTTCGAAAACGAGTCGGGCCACGCCATCTGCTTCAAGCCGGAATCCGTCTGGGGCGCGGTCGTCGATGGCCGCTGAAGCGGCGCCGCCCCGTTCTTCCTACCGCGACCCGGTCTCGCGAGCCGGGACCGTCCTCAAGTAGAGCCACAGCGCGCGAATCTCCTCGTCGGTCATCTGCGCCGTGTACGGCCACGGCATGCGCGAGTCGATCGAGCTGCCATCCGGTCGACGCCCTTCCCGCAGCGCGACGAAGAAGTCCTCCTCGCTCCAGGAGCCGATCCCGGCCGGGGTGATATTGGTGGCTGGCGGGAAATCCGGCGGCGTGCCGGGGATCTTCCCGCCGGAGAGGCCCGGCCCGTGGCACCCGGTGCACCCGCCGACCACGCTGAGGTAGGCGCCGTACTCGGCCGTGGCGCCGGGCGACACCGGTTCCGGGCGCGGCGCATCGCGATCGATCATCGCCACCGGGAGCAGCGGATCGAGCCGACCGGCCACGTAGAGCAGTCGCGCCATCGGCCCGATCGTCCTTTCCGGCAGCGTCCGATCGACCGGCGGCAGGGTCCGCAGGTACGCGATCAGGGCGGCGAGGTCGGCGTCCGTCAGGAAGAAGTACTCGTAGGAAGGCATGAAGACGAGCGGCTTGCCGTCGGAACGCACGCCGAAGCGGATCGCGCGGATCAGGTCCTCGTCGCTGTAATGGCCGATCCCGCCCGCCCCCGGGGTCAGGTTCGTGGCGGCGATCCGGCCGATCCCCGGATCCTCGATGAGCATCTTCCCGCCGAAGTCGCCCCCGTGACAGTCCACGCACTTCGCTATGGCGACGGCCACGTGGCGGCCTCGCTCGAGCGAGGCGGAGTCGTAGGCGATGGCCAGCGGCTCGACGGAGACGTCGTAGCCCCGCGCCAGTTGCACGTTGCTGATGCCGTAGACTCCGGCGCCGGCGATGCCGACCAGCCCGACCAAGCCGATTCCGAGCGCGCCGAGGCGGCGGATCCAGGATGACATAGATGGAGCTCCGAGGAGAGTTCGCCCGACGCGGCGCGCCCGGACGGCGGCGCGCCGCAGCCAACCCTCCAAGGTTCAACCGCCCGCCGAATTGTTCAAGGATTTTCTCAGAACTTCCAGCTGAAGCCGATCACCGGGAGGATCGGTAGCGCGGCCAGCGGTGCAGGCTGGCCGTCCTGTCCGCCCACGATGTAGAAGAGCGCGTCCCGCCTGTCGAGGGCGTTGAGCACCTTGAGGTACGGGGAGAAGTGGACCTCGCGCCCGTTCCACATGCCGCTCCAGGGGCGCGACAGCTCCAGGTCGACGCGGAGGTACGGGTCGTCCGGCGCAGCCGTGAGCGGCGGCGCGTTGATCATCACCCGTTCCATGGACGCCAGCCCGGAGGAGGAGGTCCATACGCCGTCCAGGCTCCTCGGGGCGTTCCCGAACTCGACGCGCGGAACCGCCGAATAGGGGAGCCCGGCGCCGTAGGAGACCCTGAGGTCGAAGCGGCCGATCCCGGCGATCGGGCCGGAGAGCCCGAGGCTCAGGATCTGCCGTCCGGCGAAACGGTCGGTCGACCGGGCGCCATCGGCGGTCCAGAGCCAGCCCAACGAATAGCCCAGCCAGCCGGTGAACCGGCCCTCGCCGCGGCGCAGCCAGATGTCGAGCCCGGACCCGTTCACGGAGTGGACGCCGGTCGTCTGATAGGCCTGCGGCCCCGGCTCGGCCAGCGTCGTGTCCGGGAGCGGCACGTCGTCGAAACGCTTGTAGTACCCTTCGATCCCGAGCCGAACGCCCTCGCCCAGCTCCTGGTCGAGCGCGAGGACCACGTGAGACGATTGGGCGACGGCCATCTCCATGGGGAGGTAGAGCGGCCAGGTCGATTCGACGTCCCAGTAGTTCGAGCCCTGGCGGAGCCGCAGCGAGTCGCCTTCGATGACCACGAGCGGCTCCGCCGGGCGAACGAGCTGGCGGTATCGCCCGGCCGCGAGCGTCAACGCCACCCGATCGGACGCGACCCACGTCGCGGAAACGCGCGGCGCGAGGCGGATCTCGCCGTCGGTCGAGAAGACGTCGCCACGTAGGCCCGTGTGGACGCGCCACCGTTCGGCGGGCGACCACCCCAGATCGAGGTAGGTGCCCATGACGGCGCCTTCGGTCGTCGTCCAGAAGAGGGGCAAGTCGGGCGCCGCGTTGCCGTATCGCGCCTCGTATTCGAGGAACACCGTCTCGAAGGACCAGCCGTACTGGAGCCGCGTGTCGCCCCACCGGCGGGTCAGGTCGACGGTGACGCGTCCGCGGCGGGCGCGGCCGTCTGACACGACGTCGCTCTCGGTATCGAGCGGGAGCTCGGCGTCGTACTCGCCGTAGGCCATGGAGATGTCGAGATGGCTGGCTCCCACCGCGCCGCGGTAGCGCAGCGAAGCGGCGCGGTTCCCCCACTTCGCGACGTCGTCGTGGAGCTGGGCGCGGTCGAGGAGCACGGACTCCCGGTTCCAGAAGCCGGTCACCGCGAGAGCCGCCGCCTCGGCGACGTCGATGTCGACGCGAGCGAGCAGGTCGGCGTAGTCGTACGGGAACGAGCCGCCGAGGAGCCAGTCGCTCCCCAAGGAATGGACGGCGCGGCTGCCGACGAGGAATCCGGCACGGGGCCAGAGGGGGCCCTCGACGAGCGTGCGCGCCGACAGCATGTCGACCGAACCGCTGGAGTAGATCCCGCTCCGTCGCCCGGCGCGCGTCTCGAGGCCGAGGACGTAGGCGAGGCCGCCGTCGTAGCGGGCGGGCGCGCCGCCCAGGTGGAGGTCGGCCGAGCGCAGCAACTCCTGGTCGAACGCCGGGATCAGGCCACCCAGGTGGAACGGCGCGTAAACCGGCGCGCCGTCCAGGAGCACGAGCTTCATGTCGGCCGGCGCGCCGCGGACGTACAGGACGTCCGACGGATCGATCGGCTCCCGCCCGGGCAGCACGGGCGCGACCTGGCCGAGCCCCAGCTCGATCACGCCGGGCGTGGACTCGACCGCCCGCGTGATCGCGATACTGAGTTCGGGAGCGGAGGGATTCAAGGTGTCGCCGAGCGCGGGCACCGAGCTCGCCTCGGCCACGATCTCCGGGAGGACGACCGGACGCTGGACGAGGAGGAAGTCGAGCGCGACACGCCCGCCCGAGGGGATCAGGACCTCGATCTCGAGCGGCGCGTGGTCGAAACGGCTGACTCTCACGACTCGGAACCCGGGCGCGACGTTGCGCAGGAGGTACCGGCCCAGGCTGTCCGCCGTCGCCACCGTCGGCCGCGCGCCGTCGACCTCGACGACGGCGTACGCGAGCGGCTCGCCCGTCGCTTCGCTACGCACGATGCCGTGGACCGTGCCGGTCGTATCGGCCCGCTGCTGGACCGGCGCGAGCAGGGCGAGAGCGGCGAAGGCGACGGGCGCGAGCATGGCGATCAGTTCACCGGGTCAGACCCGGCCAGCTCTACCACGACTTCGTTACGGGCGCCGTTGATGGTCCCGCCGGAGGCGGTCAGTTCACCCCCGGCCATGGCGACCACGACCCGGCCGTCCACCTCGAGGGTCATCTCGAGGAGCGAGGCCGGCACATCGATGACGAGCTCGCCGGCCCCCGGCGTGACCACATCGACGCGGCCGGGCGCGGTCCGGAACCGGGCCGTCGCGGCCTCGCCGCTGGCCAGGATCGCGACCCGCGGCCCGGACGCCAGGCGGACCCGAGCCACGAGCCCGGCCGCCGGCGACTCGACCGAGACGATCACGCGCCCGTTCTCGGGTTGGACCATGAGCCCGGCCTCGGCCGGCGTGGCGTTGGACACGGGCGTGGCTTCGGGCGCCGGCGCCTCGACCGGCGCCGCCGCGGGTTCGGCGTTCGGGCGCGTCAGGCCGGCGACGTTGCGCCACGCGGCGGCCGCCCACGTGCGCACGGGCGAGTCCGGGATCGCGGCGGAGCCCACGGCCGCGAAGCCGAGCACCATGGCGGCGGCGCGGACCAGCGCCCGGCGCGTGAACAGGACGCGGCGAGCCGACGCGCGTCGCCGAACGGCCCAGGCCGTCGCCGAGGCCGGCGCGGGTACGTCGAGCAGCGCGAGCGCGGCGGTCAGGTCGTCCGACGCCGCGCGCAGCTCCGCCAGCTGCGCCGCACAGACCTCACACGCTTCGACGTGGCCCTCGACCCGGGACCTCTCCCCGTCGTTCAACTCGCCGTCCAGCAGCGCGAGGAGCGTCCCCTCATCGACGTGCTTCATCACCAACCTCTTCAAACCTGTATGCGGCGGCGAACCGCCGGAGTGCCCGGGCGAGGAGCGTGCCGACCGAAGCCGGCGCGACACCGACGGCCCGGGCCATCTCTTCATAGGTGAACCCCTCCCCTCTCATGAGGAGGAGCGTGCGATCGCGCTCCGACAGCCTCGCGAGGACTTGCCGGACCAGCGCGACCCGCTCGTTGCGCTCCGTCGCCGCGTCGGGCGCCTCGGGAGCCGATGGCGTCGGACGCACGCGCTCCAGGATCCGTTCCCGCCGCGTCGTCTTGCGCGCGGAGTCGCGCACGAGATTCGTCGCAACCGTGAACAGCCATGGCTTCGCCTCCGCCTCGGGGAGCGGATTGCGGAGCAGACGGGCGAACGATTCCTGTGCAATATCGTCGGCGGCATCCGGGTCGCCGGTCAACCGATAGAGGTATCGGAAGAGCGACGGGTAGAGCCGCCGGAAAACCTCGTCGAAATTCACGTGGCTCCCCTGGGGGAAGCTTGGCTACGACTTGAACGCGCGGGCATTGCGCGTTGTGACATCGGTCGAAAGGTGCGGAATCGACGGATTTCAATTTGGTCCCGCTCACCCGATGTCGCAATGCAATAGTGTGGATCTGTCTAGGTATGCGGCTTGCCCGCCAAGGGATCGGAGGTGGCGGGGTGATCATCTTCCGGGATGCGAGCCGCGAGGTCGAAGCTCGGGACGAACTGGACGCCTTGGCCCGGATCGCCGACTCGAGGGATGGGCTGGGCTTCTTGGTCCGGCTCGGCGAATTCGAGCAGGCGGTGCTGGACGCCATCCACCCGACCGCGGATGGCTGGTCCGCCCTGGCGGCCGCGTTCCGGCGCGCGCTTGTCACGGCGGCCGGCGAATTCCTGGAAGCGGGGAGCCACACGGCGCGAGCCGAGCCCCTCCGACGGGCGCTCACCGAGGTGCAGGCGGTCGCCGCCCAGTTCCCGCCGAGGCTCCGGGTCCGGCCGCCGGAAGGATACGCGCACTCGCGCTGGACCCGGGTGCTTACGCCCGGGCGGCGGCGAAGTACCTCGTCGACGTCGGCGCCGCTCATGCCGCACGTTCCGTGGTGGTCGGCGTCCGCAGCATCGGCACGAGCCTGTCGGCCGTCGTGGCCGCCGCGGTCGGATCTTCGACCACGGTCACCGTGCGGCCGAGGGGTCCGAGCGGCGGCCGTCGGGTCCTGGCCGACGGAGCGCTCGCGACACGCCTATTGACGTGGCTCGATGCCGGCGGCGACGTCCTCATCGTGGACGAGGGACCGGGCGCGACGGGGGAGACGTTCGCCGCCGTTGCATCGTGGCTGCGGGGCCTGGGCGTCGACGAACGGCGAATCGTCCTCTTCCCGAGCCGGGGGTGGGGAATGCCGCTCGCGCCTCCGGATCGCGTTGCGTGGTTCGAGCGTGCACGAAAGTACCCGCCGACGCCGGGGGACGAGAGGCCCGCGCGGATCGCGGAGGGGTTCGGCCTCGGCCCGCTCGACGACCTTTGCGCCGGACGCTGGCGGTCCGTGGTGCCAGGCACGGCGACGTTCCCGGCATCACCCACGCACGAGCGGCTCAAGTACCGCGCGACATCGCCCGCTGGCGAACCCGCGGTCATTCGTTACGCCGGGCTCGGGCGCTGGGGCGCGGAGGCGCTGGACCGCGCCCGGCGGCTGGCCGATCGGGGCATCGGACCGGAGCCGATCGGCAGTCGCGACGGGTTCCTCGTGCTCCGCTGGGTCGTGGGGACGCCCCTCACCCCGCAAGCGGAGTGCGACTCCACGCTCGTCCATGCTCTGGGCGACTACCTCGCCACGCGCTCCGGGGAGTTCCGGACCGGCCGCGAGGTCGATCCGGAGCCGATCGTCGAAGCGCTGCGAGTGAACGCGACCGAGGCCCTCGGCGCCGCCGCTCCCGGGTTGCGCGCCGCACTCCGGCGGCTGGAGCGGCTCCCCGCGCGGGAGGCCGTGACCCCCGACGCTCGGCTCCAACGCCGCGAGTGGCTGCGGACCGCGAACCGACTCGTGAAAGTGGACGCGATCGACCACGGCGACGGGCTGCGGCTTCCCGGCCCGACGGACGCGGCGTGGGATATCGCCGGAGCAGTCGTCGAGTTCGGCCTCGATCGCGAGGCGACGGCGGCGCTCGTCCGTCGCTGCGCCGGCGCCGGATCGGCGGAGATCGCCGTCCTGACGCGCGCCGTCGATGCCTACCTGCCCGCCTACGCTGCGGTCCACCTCGCCGATGCGACGCTGGCGATGCGCGAGGCGGCGGAGCCGACAGACCGTGCACGCTGGGCGCACGAGGCGCATCGCTACCGCGCCGCACTCGCCGCCACGCTCATGCGCGGGCGGGACATCGGGGCGGGGATGCGACGCCGCGCCGCGTGAGCCCGTCGTTGACACCGGGAAAACGTCCGTGTAGCATCCCCGAACGGTGGTTGGGCTTCGGGAGCGGACCGGAGCGCGAGCGGGCCTCGCGCTCCGGTTTTTCGTCGCACGGAGGCGGCCCCGTCCAGAAGGAGTGCAAGTCCATCAGGAGCGCACGGTCATGACGATCGTCTGCCGCGGCGTGCGGGGCGCGATCACGGTCGACGCGAACGACGCGGGCGCGGTGCTCGCGGCGACCCGCGAACTGCTAGAGCGGATGGTCGAGGCGAACGGGATCCGGGTCGACGAGATCGCGAGCGTGATCTTCAGCACGACGCCCGACCTCGACGCCGAGTTCCCGGCGCGCGCGGCGCGCCAGCTCGGCTGGCTCGACACCGCGTTCCTCTGCACGCACGAGATGCAGGTTCCCGGCGGGCTGCCGCGTTGCATTCGCGTGCTCCTGCACTGGAACACGGCGAAGCGACCCGAGGAGATCCGGCACGTCTATCTCCGCGAGGCGCGGCGACTGCGCCCGGACCGCGCCGCGGACGGCGACGCGGGCGACGGCGGGGGGCCAGGAACGGATGGCGGCTCGGCTCCGGCCGGGAACACGGCGCCGCCGGCCAGTGGGCCGGCTAGGCCGACCTCGGCGGGGGACCAGCCCGACGCTGCGCCCGGCCCGGCGGTAGATGCGTCCGGCCCGGCGGCCGATGGGCCCGGCCACACCGCGATCCTCGGCCTCGGCCTGATCGGCGGCTCCCTCGCCCTCGCGCTCCGCTCCACCGGCCTCGCCGCCTCCGTGACCGGGTACGACGCGGCCCCGGAGACGGCCCGGCGAGCCGCGTCGCTCGGCGCGGTCGACCGCATCGCGGACGACCTCGGCGCCGCCGTCGCCGCGGCGGACACGGTCGTCCTGGCCGCGCCGGTCCGTTCGATCCTCGAGCTCCTCGACGGGATCGAGCCGCACCTGCGCCCCGGCGCGCTCGTGATCGATGTAGGCAGCACGAAGCGACGGATCGTCGAGAGGATGGATCGCCTGCCCGCGGGCGTCCGCGCCGTGGGAGGCCACCCGATGTGCGGGAAAGAGCGCGCGGGGATCGAACACGCCGAGCCCGGCCTCTTCTCGGGTGCGGTGTTCGCGCTCTGCCCCACCCGCCGCACGGACGACGTGGCACGGCGCCGCGCCGAGCGCCTCGCCGCCGCGATCGGCGCCCAGCCGCTCTGGCTCGGCGCCGGCGACCACGATGCCGCGACGGCCTCGATCAGCCACCTCCCCTACGTGCTGGCCGTCGCCCTCGTGCGCGCCGCGCTGGATGGGGAGGACTCGGAGACCGCGGCCCGGCTGGCCGCTTCCGGGTTCCGCGACACGAGCCGCCTGGCCGCGAGCGACGAACGGATGATGCTGGACATCCTGGCCACGAACGGCGACGCCGTGCTGGCGGCGCTCGACCGGGTAACAGGCGAGCTGGACGCCCTACGCGCGCACATAGCGGCCGGGGACGCCGCCACCCTCGCGTCGACGCTGGCCGCCGCGGCGGAGCGGCGTCGCGGCTGGATGCCGGCGTAGTCGCTATCCCCGGGCGTCGGCCCCGCCACGGCACGACCATCGGGCTGGCGCCGCTCCGCCGTCGTCGCCCGCCGGGTGGCGCCGCCCCGCCGTCGTCGCCCGTCGCCGTCGCCCAACCGCCACCCTCGTCAGCGGCCGCGGATCAGTTGCAGCAGCCCCCGGAGGCGCCGGGCCGGGCCGTGGCCGTGGAGCAGGCGGATCATGCCGAGGAGACGGGCATCGCCGAAGCGACGCGTCGGATAATGCGCGAACTCGCGTTTCGTACCGAGCCGGTCGACCAGGATGGCGCGCGGGCGCGTCATTTCGAGCAAGCCGTTGTCGCCGTAGACGGAGCCGTACCCGCTCTCGCCCACGCCGCCGAACGGCAGCCCGGCGACGAGGCCGTTGGTGAGGGCGTCGTTCACGCACACCATCCCCGCCTTCACGCGAGGGACGAGCGCCGCCGCCCGCGAAGGGTGGGTCCAGACGCTCGCGCCGAGCCCGAAACGGGAGTCGTTCGCCAGACGGATCGCCTCCTCGGCATCGGCCACCTTCATGATGGCCAGGACCGGGCCGAACGTCTCCTCCCGCATGATCTCCATCGAGTGGTCGACGTCGACGAGGACGGTCGGCGCGAAGAAGCGGCCGGGCCCGGGGACTCGCTCGCCGCCGACCAGGACCCGAGCGCCCTTGGCCACCGCGTCCTTCACGTGCCGCTCGACGATAGCGAGCTGTGCGTCGGTCGTGAGCGCGCCGACATCGGCGTCCGGCCCGGGGCCGGCCACGAGCGGCCGGGTGAGCTCCACGACGCGCTCGACGAACGCGTCGTAGACGCTGGCCTCGACGTACACGCGCTCGATCGAGATGCAGATCTGCCCCGCGTTCGCGAACGCGCCGGCGACGGCCGTGTTCGCCGCGCGCTCGATGTCCGCATCGGCCAGGACGATCATCGCATCCTTCCCGCCCAGCTCGAGCGTGACGGGGATCACGCGCCGGGCCGCGAGCTCGGCGACCTTCCGGCCGGTCCCGACGCTTCCGGTGAACGACACCTTGTCCACCCCGCCCTCGATCAGCGCGGCGCCGGTCGCGCCATCGCCGGTCGCGACGAGGAAGACGTCCTCGGGGATCCCGGCCTCGCGGGCGAGCTCCAGGACGAGCAGCGCGGAGAGCGGCGACGCCTCGGACGGCTTCCAGATCGCGGCGTTCCCCGCGGCGAGCGCGGCCAGGACCGCGCGCATGCTGTTCAGGACGGGGAAGTTCCACGGCCCGATCACGCCGACCACGCCGTACGGCTCGCGGACCTCGTAGCAGCGCTTCGTGAGTAGCCAGCCGGAGGGGATCCGGCGACGGGCGAGGACTCTGGGGGCGCGACGCGCGCACCAGCGCGCGAGGTCGGCGGTGACGAGCACGTCGCTGATGAGCGCCTCGAAGCGTGTCTTCCCCGTCTCGACGCTGCTCAGTTCCGCGACTTCTTCGGCGCGCTCGACCAGACGGTCGCGGAAGCGGAGGAGCAGCCGGCCGCGCCGGCGCGGCCCGAGCGCGGACCATGCCGGCTGCGCGGCGCGGGCGCGGTCGACCAGCGCCCGCACCTCGCCCGGCTCCAGGATCGGCGCGGTGCCGATCACCGCGCCGGTCGCGGGGGACCGGACCTCGATCACCCGGCGGTCCCCCGCGATTGCGGCCGTGCTCATGTCGTCGCGGGCGCGACCGGAATCCGGACCCGTCGGTCTGCCCATTCGAGGACGAGCGAGGCGCCGGTCCCGCCCGTCTCCCAGCGGATCGTGAACTGCTCGATTTGCTCGGCGATCGCCTCGGCGACGACCGTCCCGCGCCCGACCTCCTGCGCCTCGACCTCGGGCGTGTACTGGCTCTCGTGGCCCCACTGCGACGTCGAGCGGTTCACGATCACCGTCCACTCACGCTCGCCCGGGATCGTGTAGAGCGAGTACGAGCCCGGCTCGACCGCGACCCCGGCGATCTGCGCGGGCGTCGCGAGATGGATCGTCGTCGGCTCGTTCGCGCCGGTCCGCCACAGCTTCCCGTACGGCACGAGCGCCTCGCCCTCGGCGCCGAAGATCTTGCGCCCCTTCATGTATGGGCGGCCGTAGCAGATCTTGGCCCGCAGCGCCGGCGTGTCGATCATCGCCGAATCGTAGGGGCTCGCGCGGCCGGCCACCCGCTCCGGCGGCTGCTGCGGCTTGCAGGCGAGATCCTCGGCCGCGAGCCCCGCCTCGAGCCGACCCTCCGACCGGGCGCCAAACGCCGCCGTGGCCAGCGCCAACCCCAGGATCCACCAGCGTCCGTTCATGCGCATCCCCCTTTCGTTCGGGTGAGAAGAAGACAACGGCATTGCGATCGAATCACGCGCCCGGCTCGCGACCGCGCGCACGGAGCGCGAAGTACGAGTAGACGACCGGGACGAAGCCGGCGACCGTGATCCCCGCAATGGCGGTATATGGGCGGTACTGCGCGGGGAGCAGCGCGCCGGCCATCGTGATCGCGCCCCCGACCGCGAAGGTCCGGCCCGCCAGGCGGTGCGTCGCCATCCAGACGCCCTCGTCGCGGAGCGTCCACGGCGTCCGGATCCCGAGCTTCTGGTTCGGCGGGACCTGCCCCAGCACGCGGCCGACGAGCAGGACGATCAGACCGAACCCGAGCGGGAGCGCACGGTCGAGGTGCGCCCACACGCCCGCCGCCCCCGCGGCCGACTCGGCCGCGACGTCCGCCCGGGCCGCGACGGCGGGCATGACTGCAACGACCAGGAGCGCCGCCAGCCCGGCCAGCGTCGCCGCGATTCGGTTTCTACCCAATTCCCGCTTCCGATTACGATACGCCCGGCCCGTCGCGCCCGGCCGGCCGGCAACGAGATCTCGTGTCTGGCTTTATGGCTAGAAGTTCCGCTCGCGCGCCGGTGAGGTCAAGGGGAACGGATGGCGGGGCCAACCGTGCCGTGCGCGCCGTTCGCCGCTCCGGAGCACGCCTGTGCCCGACAGCGGCGCTCGGCCGGCTCGCCTCACCCGCCCGCCCCGAAGTACGTCAGCCCCATCGCCGCCCGGACGCGCGCCATCGTCTCGGCCGCGACCTCGCGCATGCGACGGTTCCCCTCGGCCAGGATCTCGTCGACGAGGCCCGCGCGCGCCTCGAAGGCCGCGCGCCGCTCCCGGAGCGGCTCGAGGAAGGCGTTCACCGCCCGCGCGAGCTTCTTCTTGACCTCGACGTCGCCCACACGCCCCTGGCGGTAACGCTCCTTCAGGTCCTCGACTTCGGCGGTGTCGGGGTTGAACAGGTCGTGGTAGAGGAAGACCGGGTTCCCCTCGACGCGGCCGGGGATGTCCGGCCGGACCCGAGCCGGGTCGGTGTACATGCGCATGACGCGTCGCTCGACCTCCTCGGGCGGGTCGGAGAGGAGGATCGCGTTGTCGAGCGACTTCGACATCTTGCGCTTCCCGTCGATCCCCGGGAGCACGGGCACGTCGCTGATCAGCGGCTCGGGCTCCGGGAAGACCTCGCCGTACAGGTGGTTGAACCGCCGGGCGATCTCGCGCGTGACCTCGACGTGCGGCACGTTGTCCCGCCCGACCGGAACCAGGTTGGCGCGCGCGAGCAGGATGTCCGCCGCCTGCAGCACCGGGTAGCCGACGAGGCCGTAGGGGATCGTGTCGAGCCGCGCGGCCTCGGCCATGTCCTTGATGGTCGGGACCCGCTCGAGGCGCGGCACCGAGACGAGCATCCCCAGGATGAGGTGGAGGTAGGCGACCTCGGGGACCGCGGACTGCACGTAGATCACCGACAATTCCGGATCGATCCCGACCGCCAGGTAGTCCAGCACCATCTGCCGGATGTGCTCCGGCACACGGGTGAGGTACTCCTTCTCGGGGCGCGTCGTCAGCGTGTGCAGGTCGGCGACGATGAAATAGCAGTCGTGGGTGTACTGTAGCCGGACGCGGTTCTCGAGGCTGCCGACCCAGTGGCCGAGGTGCATGCGGCCGGTCGGCCGGTCGCCGGTCAGGATGCGCGGTCGCTCGTCGTTCATGGTCCGAGTGTGTTCATGCGAGCCATTGCCGGATCGCGGTGGTCCGAATCGCCCAGTCGGGCATGCGGAAGAGGTAGGCGGCGCGTCGCGCGAGCGACGCGCCGCCGCCATCCAGCACCACGCCCCGGATGTCCGCCACGGCCTCGCGGCGGCTCACGCGGACGAAGTCGCCGAGGTGGCCGTAATGATACTCCTCACGGGGGAGTCCGTTCTCGAGCCACGTCCGGAGGTTCTTCGCCGCGACCTCGGACTGCTGGAACGCCGCCTGGGCCGTGTCCGGGAGCGGCTCGCCGACCATGCGGCCGGGGTAGCTCACGGCGTCGCCCAGGATGAAGACCTCGGGGTGCCCCGGGAGCTGGAGCGTACGCTCGACGCGTACGCCGTGCTTGCCGTGCCGCTCCGCGGGGAGCGTCTCGAGCAGCGGGTTCGGCTGGATCCCCGCCGCCCACGCGACCACGGCGACGTCGAACCGCTCCTCTCCGCCGTTCGTGAAGCGCACGCCGCCCTCGTCCACTTCCAGCACACGTACCGAGGTCCTGACCTCGATCCCCTTCTCCTCCAGCTTGCGCCGCGTCATGCGACGCACCCCGTCGGACATGCCGCGCAGGATCTCCTCCAGCGCCTCGAGCACGACGACGCGCGGCCCCGTGCCAATCCGGCCTTCCTTCTCCAGCGCCTCGGCCAGGGCGAAGGCCAGCTCGATCCCCACCACGCCGCCGCCGACCACGCACGCCGGCTGCTCGCCCCGCGCCCACTCCCGCACCAGGAGCGTCGTGCGGAGCCGATCCGCGTCGTCGAACGAGTAGAACGGGATCCCGTGCGTCTCGGCGCCCGCGACGCCGTGGAACGCCGGCACCGAGCCGGGCGCGAGGACCAGCGCGTCGTAATCGATCGTTTCGCCGCTCTCCAGCACGACGCGCCGCTCGGCGACGTCGATCCGATCGACCCGGGCCTGCACCAGCTCGACCTCGGCGCTCGGGATCAGCGTGTCGTAGCGCGGCGCCACGACGTCCGTCTCGAGCTCGCCCGTGAGATACTCGTAGAGGAGCGGCGTGAAGACGAACCGGTCCCGCTTGTCGACCGCCGTGATGCGCGTGCCTTCGGGGATGTCGTCCGCCAGGCGACGGAGCGTGTACAGCCCCCCGAATCCGAGTCCGACGAAGACAACGTGAGCCAATGGGCCCTCCTCCTTGGCGGAAATCCGCTGTTCCCACGGGCCCGAGGGGCAAAAGACGTTCCGGCGGCCCCGATCGTGCGACGCGGGCCGGGCATGGACACGGCGGAGCTGATCGAGGCGCTCGAGCGCGGCGAGCGCGACGGCAAGTCGGTCGAGTTCGACGGACTGCGGTTCACGAGCCTGCGGCGCGTCCTGTGGGAGGCCGACGGCCTCACCAAGGGAGACGTCCTGCGATACTACGCCCGCGTCGCCGACGTGATGCTGCGCTACCTCGACGACCGCCCGCTCATGCTGAAGGTCTACCCGGACGGCGCCAACGGTAAGGCCGTCGTTCGACAGCGCGTCGCCGGACGGGCCCCGGGTCGCGCGCGGACCGCCAAGGCGCCCACCGCCACGGGGAAGCCCACGCTCCGCTACATCGGCTCGCTCGCCACGCTCCTCTACGCCGCGCAGCAGAACACGATCGAGTTCCATCCCTGGCACTCGCGCGTCGACCGCCCGGACCGGCCGGACTGGATCGTCCTGGACCTCGACCCGAGCCCGGGCGCCGGGTTCCGCAACGTCGTGCGCGTCGCCCGCCTGATCCGCGAGCGGGTCGAGGAACTCGGCCTGCCTTGCGGCGTCAAGACCTCGGGCTCGCGCGGGCTCCACGTCTACGTCCCCACCGGCGGGACCATCGACTACGACACCGCGGCCGCGTTCGCCAAGCGCATCGCCGCCGCCGTCGCCGCCGACGAGCCGGCCATCGCCACCGTCGAACGCACGGTCGACGAGCGCGGTCGGCGCGTATACATCGACCACCTCCAGAACGCCCGCGGGAAGACCGCCGTCGCGCCGTACTCGCTCCGCGCCCACCCGCACGCGCCCGTGTCGATGCCGATCGAATGGGACGAGGTCGACGACGACCTCTCGCCCCGCCAGTTCACGATGCGCGACGTCCCCGAACGCCTGGAGACGGTCGGGGACGTGTGGGAGAACCTGTTTCGACGCCCGGACGTCGAGCGAGAGAGCTTCCGGAAGGCGGCGTAATACGATCCGGCGCCCTCAGGCCGCCCGCTCCGCCCGGCGATGCAGCCGCCGCAGATACGCGATCGCGTCCGTCGCCTCGCGCGCCGTGATCCCCGCGTCCAGCTTGGCGACCACGCGCTCGCGCACGTCCTCGCTCACCACCTCCGACGCCGCCAGCGCGCGCAGCTCGTCGATCTGCTCCTGCGTCGCCGGCGCGTCCGAGCGCTCCGCCGTCGAGCGCGTCGTCGGGAAGTTCAGGTTCGCGAGCGCCCGCCCGATCGCCGACGTTTCGCAGTTCTCAATGAAGCTCGTCTTGTTCACGTAGCCGACGCCCTCGCGCTCGTACGCCCACCCGGTCGTCGGGTGCGCGTCCTCGCGGTCCCGATACACCGTCGCCTTGAAGACGACCATGTCGCCCTCCAGGCGCACCATTTCGGTCTGGATCGAGCCCTCGGGGTAGCGCTCGTAGAACGCGCGGATCCGCTCGGCCACGTCCACGTAATCCTTGAGGTTGAAGTCGTTCCTGGCCATGCCCGTACTCTGCCGCAAAGCGTTGTGGAATCGCAATTTGGACCGTCCGTTGGTACCCTTCGGCGAACGCGTCGGTTCCCGAACAAAACCCGAAATCGCCGCCGGTACGTGTCTTGCGCCCGCCCGCGTCCCGGTGCGATCGAGGAGGCGCGATGGACGAGTACGTGCCGGTGGTTCGGACGCCCGAGCTGGGGCCGGGCGAGATGCGGGAGGTCGAGGCGCACGGCGAGACGCTGGTCGTGGTCAACGTCGGACAGACGTACTACGCGCTCACGGCGCGGTGCCCGGGGGATGGAGTGAACCTGGCGCGCGAGGGGCGGCTCGAGGGCGATCTGCTGATCTGCCCGGGCGATGGCCGAACGTACGACGTGCGGAGCGGCGAGTGCGTGCGGCCGGCGGGTGCGGAAGGGCTGGTGCGGTACTCGCTGCGGGTCGAGGACAACGAGGTCCGGATCGGGCAGCCGATCGGGCGGGGCGGCGCGGGGACGAAGGCGGCGTGAGCCGCCGGCTCAGGCGGGCGGCGGCTCGACCGGCCGGGCGGATCCGAGCAGCGCGGCCAGCTCGTCGTCGTCGAGGTACTCGAAGCGCCCGCGGGGGAGTAGCGCTTCGCGCAGCGGCCGGTGCGGCTCGTCGGCGCGGTGGAACCGCACGGCGACGATCGTGCCGGTCGCCGGCACTCCCTTCCCCACGACCCCCGCGCCGACGACGCGCGCGACCCAATCGACGCCATCGGCGGTGAAGCTCCGATCCGGCGGCGCGGCCGAAGCGGGGGGCGGGGCCGAAGCGGCCGCGGCGGCCGCCGATTCGGGCGCCGCCGATTCGGTCGGCATTGCCGACGCGGCGGGCGCGGCCGACGCGGCATGCGTGGCGGACCCGTCGGGCGCGCCCGGCTCCGCCGGGCGCGCGTCCGCGGACCGGTCGGCCTCGGCGGGCCGGTCGGCCGTGGTCTTTCTGATCAGATCGCGAACCGCGTCGGTGATGGGCACCGGCCGCGGCCTGCGTGTCCGGTCGCGTCCCGTCATGTCTGCGTCTCCGTTCCCCCGCCATAGTAATCGACGAAGAGCGTCGGCTCCTCGTAGAGGCGCAGCCGGTGGAGCGTCGCGCCGCTCGGGAGCGCCCCGGCGATGCGAGGCCAGAGGTAGGCGAGGATGTTCTCGCTCGTGGGGACGAGGCGGCCGTAGGCGAAGTCTTCGACGGCGTGGTTGATGTGCTGGTGGTCGAAGACCCTGTACACCTGCTCGTCGAGGACCCGGTCGAGGGCGGCGAGGTCGACGGAAAAGCCGGTCACGGGGTCGATCTCGCCGCGCACGGTGGCCTCGAGGGTGTAGGTGTGGCCGTGCCCGTGCGGGTTGGCGCACGCGCCGAACACCCGACGGTTCTCCTCGTCGCTCCACTCGGGTCGGTAGTATCGGTGTGCGGCCGAGAAGCGTATGGCACGCGTGAGGTAGGCGATGTTCATGGAAGCATGTTAAGCGAGCGCGCCGGCAGCGTCCAGTGATCGGGCGGGTGGCGGGGCCGGGCTGGCCGGGGATTTGCGGCGCTCGGGATGGCAGCGCCTCACCCGAGCGGGAGGCGATCCTGACTCCGCAGAAGCGAAGGGATTCGAACCGATGGAGTCTCGTCGCGACGATGTCGAGGCCCTCGCGAGCGTCGCCGGCCTGCTGCTGGAGCCCGGGGAGCCGGGCGAGCTGGCGGACCGCTTCCTGGCGCGGGTCCTCGAGCTATTCGGGGGCGAGGCGGCGCTGTTCTGCGTGCCGGGCGTGGACGGCGGGCACGTGAGCGCGATCGGGTTGACGGAGGAGGAAGCGGAACGGCTGGCGGAGGAGTTGGGGGGCGGCGCGGAATCGGGGGGGTCGGAGCCCGGGGGCGCGGTGCAGGCGGGCGTGGTGCAGCCGGCGGCCGAGGTGCAGCCGGCGAACGGAACCGGACCCGCGGCCGCCCGCGCCCTTGCCGCGCGCGGGCCATGGGCGCAGGTCCTGGTCGCGGCGTCGGGCTCGGAGGCGACGCCGCGCGCGGTCCTCGCGCTCTTTTCGACGCGGCCTGGCGTCTACGACCCCGATCGGGACGGCCGGCTGCTCGGCCATCTCGCGCGCCAGGGCGCGGCCGCGGTGGCGCGCGCCCGCGAGGACGCGCGGCTGCGCGAACTGGCGGAGCGGCACGCCGTGCGGGCGGAGCAGCTCGAGCGGATCCGCTCCGCGCTCGAGCGCCACAGTCGGGACCTGGAGGGAACGCTGGCCGCCCGGGGCCGGTTCTTCGCGCAGATGACGCACGAGCTGCGCACCCCCATCAACGCGATCATCGGCTACATCGACCTGATGGGCCAGGGCGTGCTGGGTCGGCTGACCGCGCGCCAGGCCGAGGTACTCGAACGATTGTCCGCGAGCGCGGGCCAGCTCCTCGGCGTCGTGAACGACATCCTCGACCTCTCCAAGCTGGAGTTCGGCAAGGTCGCGACGGGGCGGCAGGACGTCGACCTGCGCTTCCTGGTCCGCGACGCGGTCGCGCTGATCGAGCTGGACGCGGCGCGCAAAGGGCTCGAGCTGCGCGTCGACTTCCCCGACCCGCCGCCTCCGCTCCGCACCGACGCCGGCCGGCTCCGCCAGATCCTGGTCAACCTGCTGTCCAACGCGGTGAAGTTCACGGACGCCGGCCGTGTCTCCGTCACCGTCCGCCACGTCCCGATCGACGGCGACGGCACCGCGCGCGGCGCGGGCGACGACGCCTCGCGCGCCGCGCCCGCGTGCCGCCCGGGTGCGAACGGCTGGGTCGGGTTCGCCGTCGAGGACACCGGGCCGGGGATCCCGAGCGAGGAGCTGGAATCCATCTTCGGCGAGTACATCCAGCTGGACGAGGCGCCCCGCGGCACCGGGCTCGGCCTCGCCATTTCTCGCCACCTGGCCCGCCTCCTGGGCGGCGAGCTCGTCGCCGAAAGCGTCGTCGGCGCACGCTCCACGTTCATCCTGTACCTGCCGTGCCCCGCGCCGGCCGCCGGCGCCGCGGTCGATGCGTCGGATCCGGCGACGGTCGCGGCCGAAGTATCTCCTTCCCAGAACCCGATGTGAGCCGCAGCATGGGACTCTACGACGACATCACGCCCGAGGACCTGCGCATAGACCTGCGCCGCTTCGCCGAGCTGATCGTCAAGCTCGATCAGGACGGCCAGCTCCTCGATGCGACGCCGCGCCTGCTCAAGGTCCTCGGCGACCTGCGCGCCAAGATCTTCGCGTACGAGGTCCGCGTGACCGGACGCCTCCTCCCGCGCGAGGAGGAGGAGACGTCGAAGGACGTCGAGGAGGCGCGGCGGATCGTCGAAGAGGCGATCGAACGCTTCAACGAGGCCGAGAGCGAATGGACCCGGCCATGGGAACCGGGCGATTCGACCGACTGAGTGCAAACAACGGCCTTGCGCGCCTTTGCACGACGCGGTATCTAATCCCCCTGGCGCCGGGCGACGGCGCCGCGCACCCGGACCGGAGCGATGATGCACGACGGGTCCATTCGACATGCGGCGCGGGACGCGGCCAGGATCCTGGTTGCCGAAGACCACGTCGACAGCCGTGAGGCCCTGCGCATACTCCTGGAATCCGCTGGATACGACGTCGACGTCGTCGCCGACGGTCAGGCGGCGCTGGACCACGCCCTCGTCGATCCACCGGATCTGATCCTTCTCGACGTCATGATGCCCGAGATGGATGGGCTGGAGGTGGCGCGAAGGCTCCGCTCGGCCGCGCCCACCCAAGCCGTCCCGATCATCGCCATCACCGCGATGCATGGCGCCCGCGAGCTTGCGCTCGCCGCGGGGATCGACGATGTCATGGCCAAGCCGATCGACATCCGCTCCCTCCTCGACCTGGTCCGCGACCGGCTCGCCCCGGAGGCACGCCCATGAACGAATCCGGCTTCTATTCGACGACGCTCGAGACGAACGCCGCACCCGAGCCGCAGGCGGCGACGTTCCCCTGGCCACCGGCCGCCGGCACGTCCGCGTTCGGCGCGTTCGTCCGGACCTGGATCGACAGCGTGTTCCGGCCGGGCGATTTCTTCAGCCGCATGCCGGAGAGCGGCGGGACCGGCGCGGCCATCCTGTACTACTTCATCATCGGGATGATCGGGGCGGTCTTCGAGCTGTTCTGGCAGCTGGCCTTCACGGTCGCGCTCGGGACCTTCGCGCTGCTCACGCAGGTCTACGAGGCGTTCGGCATCGCCGCGATCGACGCGTTCTCGCCGATCCTCGGATTCCTGTTCGCACCCCTCATGCTGGCGCTCACGTTCGCCGTGGTGTTCGCGGCCGTGCACGCCAGCCTCTGGATCTTCGGCGGCGCCCGCCACGGCGCCGGCGCCACCGTGCGGGTCCTCAGTTACGCATACGGCGCCCGCCTGTTCGCGATCATTCCCATCATCGGCGGGCTGGTCGGCGGCGTCTGGATGTGCGTCCTCGCCGTGATCGGGCTCAGCAAGGCGCACCGCACGGACAACTGGCGCGCGTTGTTGGCGGTGCTCCTCCCGATCGTCGTGCTCTTCGCCCTGATCGTCATGTTCGGCGTGCTCATGGCGATCGTCCTCGGGCTCGCCGTGCGCTGAGTCAAACGGCGGGCCTCGCGAGTCGGTCGGCACGATCGCGCCGCGCCTTCCAGCGCGGCGCGTTTTTCTTGCGTATCGCCGTCGGGCGCAATCGTCGCGAAACGCGGTCGGCGGCCCCAGCGCCGGGGGTCGCCGCCAGGACGCATTGCCGATGCCGACTCCGTTCACGGCCGCGCCGCACGACGATGTGCTGCTGCTGATCGTGCAGATCGCGGTGCTGCTGCTCGTGGCGCGTGCGCTGGGCGAGTTGGCCCAACGCCTCGGCCAGCCGTCCGTCGTCGGGGAAATCCTGTCCGGGATCCTGCTCGGTCCTTCCCTGCTCAGCTCGCTCGTGCCGGGGATCGGCGCGTGGATCGTGCCGTGGACGGAGGTGCAGGGCTACCTCCTCGAGGTGATCGCGCTCCTGGGCGTGCTGTTCCTGCTGCTCGTCACCGGACTCGAGACCGACCTCACGCTGATCCGCCGCCGGGCCGGCGCCGCGGTCGGCGCGTCGATCGGCGGGATCATCCTCCCCTTCGGGACCGGCTTCCTCCTCGGCTGGAACCTCCCCGCCACGCTCCTCGTGGACCCCGACGAGCGGCTGGTCTTCGCGCTCTTCGTCGCGACGGCGATGTCCATTTCCGCGATCCCGGTGATCGCGAAGGTCCTCATGGACATGAACCTCATGCGGCGCGACATCGGCCAGACGATCATCGCCGCGGGGATGACCGACGACGCGATCGGCTGGGTCCTCCTCTCCATTGTCGTCGGCCTGGCCGCGGGCGAGGCGGTGACGATGGCGAGCGTCGGCGGCGCGATCGGCAAGGTCGTCGCCTTCATCCTGCTCAGCATGACAGTCGGCCGGGCACTCGTGAAGCGCGCGCTCGACCGCGTACAGGACGAGGCGGTCAGCCGCGACGCGCTCCTCACCCTCGTGGTCGCGCTGACGTTCGTCTGGGGGGCGATCACGCAGGCGCTCGAGCTCGAACCGATGCTCGGCGCCTTTTTCATGGGGATCCTGTTCGGTCAGATGCGGCGCCTGCCGAACGAGGTCGTGCACCGCCTCGAGAGCATGACGCATGGGATCTTCGCTCCGATCTTCTTCGCCGTCGCGGGGCTCAAGGTGGACTTCCGCGACCTGCTCGCGCCCGAGCTGCTCGCGATCACGGGGCTCGTGATCGTCGTCGCCTGCATCGGAAAGGCCGCCGGCGTCTACGCCGGCGCCCGGCTGAGCGGCGGCGCGGACCACTGGACGGCGCTGAGTCTCGGGGCGGGGATGAACGCCCGCGGCGCGATGGAGATCATCGTCGCCACGGTCGGGCTCTCGCTTGGCATCCTGACGCAGGAGATGTACTCGATCATCGTCGTCATGGCGCTGGCCACGTCGCTGATGGCGCCGCCCACGCTGCGCTGGACGCTGCGGCGCGTCGTCCCGGAGCCGCAGGAGCTGGAGCGCCTCCAGCGCGAGAAGCTCGACGAGACCAGCCCGATCGCCGGGATCCACCGAGTGCTGGTCCCGGTCCGGGAGCGCCCCTGCAAGGTCGAGCTCGACCCGATCAAGAGCTACACGCTCGAACGGCTCGGAGCCGACGGCGCGCTCTCGATCACGCTCCTCAACGTCGCACCCCCGGGGCGGCAGGATGAAGGGACGGCGTTCGTGGAATCGCTCGTCGTCGACTCGAACGAGCCGGAGGTCACGCGGAAGGTCGTCGAGAGCCGCGACCCGGCGGCCGCGATCCTAGAGGAGGCGCAGAAGGACTACGAGCTGCTGGTCGTCGGCGCGCCGGAGAGCGCCGACGTACCCGGCGTGTTCCACCCGATCGTCGACGAGCTGGTGCGATTCGCGCCATGCCCCACGCTCGTCGTCCGCGGAGAACCGGTCGCCGGCCGATGGCCGCCGCGGCGCATCATCGTCCCCACGGACGGGAGCCGGAGCGCACGCGCGGCCGCGGAGATCGCCTTCGCGCTCGCGGCGGGCGTCGAAGACGCGGAAGTCCTCGTCGTCAACGTCGTGCAGGAGCCGGGAACGCTCAGGCGGCCGGAGATCCGCGAGCGGCTCGTCGCCGCCGGAGAACGGCTGGTCGAGGGGCTGGCGGCCCTGGGGCGGAGTCAGGACGTGCGTGTGCGGACGGAGGTGCGCACCGACGCGTCGGTCGCCGACGTCCTGATCGGCGCCGCCCGCGACGGATCGGTGGACCTGATCCTCCTCGGGACCGACGTCCACGTCGGGTCCGGGCGGCCGTTCCTCGGCCCGCGCGTCGAGCAGATCTTCGCGGACTCGCCCTGCCCGGTGATGGTCATCAACGGCGCCTGAGGAATGCTGCCCGGCCGTCCGACGCTCAGAGCCGGTGCGTCGCCAGGATGGTCACATCATCGAAGGCCGCGCCCGCGCCGGCGTGCTCAGCCACCGCCTCCTCGATACGCCCCAGCAGCTCGTCGGCGGTGAGCCCGAGGCCGGCCAGGCCCGCCACCAGCGCTTCCAGCCGCTCCTCCGAGAAGGTGTCGCCCTCCTCGTTGCGGGCGTCCGTCACCCCGTCGGTGAACGCTACCAGCGTCTCGCCGGCCGCGAGCCGCGCACGGCCGACCCCGAACTCGAGACCCGGAAGAAGCCCCACGGCCGGCCCCGTCGGCGCGAGTCGCGCCCGGATCCCGCCCGGCCCCAGGACGAACGGCGGATCGTGCCCGGCATTCACGTAGGTCAGCTCCCCGCTCCCCACCGCCAGCACCCCGACGAACACGGTCGCGAACATGTTCTCGCGACTGTGCGTTCGCGCGATGTAGTCGTTGACGGACCGTACCACTCTCGACACCCCCGCGGCACCGTCGCCCGCCTCCAGACTCGCCTCACCGCGACCCTCGCCGGTTTCCCCACTCGCGCCCAAGACCCGCTCGGCGACCACGCGGATCAGGCTCCGGAAGAGCGCCATGAAAAGCGCCGCGCCCACGCCCTTGTCGCAGACGTCGGCGACGACGAGCACGATGCGATCGCCGTCGATGGCGAACGCGTCGTAGAAGTCGCCGCCGACCTGGCGGGCGGGGTGGAACCGTGCGGCGATCTCCCAACCCGGCGCGTCCGGCAGCGCTTCCGGGAGGAATCCCGCTTGGATCTCGCGCGCGATGTCGATCTCGCGTTCGAGCGCCTCGGCGTACAGCCGTTCGCGGTCGCGCAGCCGCTTCTTGGCTAGACAGGCGTCGACCCGCGCGCGAAGGATGCTGGGATTGAACGGCTTGGGGAGATGATCGTCGGCGCCCATCTGGATGCCGCGGACCACGCTGTCGGTGTCGTCGAGCGCGGAGATCAGGATGACGGGCAGGTGCTCGAGCCGCGGGTCGGCCTTGAGGCGCTCGAGCAGCTCGAAGCCGTTCATCTCCGGCATCATGATGTCGAGGAGGACGAGGTCGAACGGCTCGGACCGGAGTCGATCGAGCGCGTCGACGCCGTGGATCGCCGTCGACACGTCGTGGCCCTGGCGGACCAGGCGCCGCGAGAGCATGTCCCGATTCATCTCGTTGTCGTCGACGACGAGGATGCGGGCTGGCTCCGTATTCGTGCTCATGGCTACGTGGTTTCCGCGTCGAGCGTACCGGCCGCGGCGCGAGCGGGCCCGCGGGCCGCCTCACCCTGGCCCGCCGGGCCGGCTCGATCCCCTACGCCGTCCGCCGCGGCGATCAGCCGCCTCAGGTAGGGCAGCTCCGCCTCGATCGCGCGCTCGCCCTGCTCGATGATGTACGGCAGCAGGTGCGTGTCGCTGAGGCGGATCGGCTGGTCGAAGCTCGGGAGGAGCGGGATGACCTCGGCGTGGTGGACCGCGCTGTAGAACGCGTACGTCGAGCGGAGCAGGTGGTTGACGGCGATCGAGGTGGTCTGCCCGGCGAGCGACAAGAGCGAATCGAGCTGCGCGCGCGGCGGCGTCTCGAAGCCCATCGCCAGTATGATGTCGGCGCCCTCGCGGATCGCGATGCTGATCGGCAGAGGATCGGAGGCGCCGCCGTCGACGAGGAGGCGGCCGCCGACCCGCCAGGGACGGAGCAGCACCGGGATCGCGATGCTCGCGCGCACGGCGTCGGCGATGCGCCCGGAATCGAGATCGACGCGTTCGCCGGTGTGCAGGTCCGTCGCGGCGAGGTGCAGCGGGATACGCGTGTCGTCGAAGGTCGCGTCGCCGTAGAGGGTCTCCATCACCCTGGCGATCGCGCGGTCGTCGATCAGGCCGGTCCGCTCGTTGAAGCCGAGCCATCGCGAGAGCAGGCTCCGGAAGACCGAACGGTAGTGGATCTGGCGGAACAGGCCTTCCCACATCACGAGCGTGTGCCGCTCGGCCTCCTCGGGGTGCATCCCGAGCGCCATCGCGGCGGTGTAGATCGCGCCGCCGCTGCACCCGACGGCGAGGTCGACGGGGATCCGCTCGCGATGCAGCACCTTCCACATCCCGACGGCGGCGGCGCACTTCATCCCGCCCGACCCAACGACGACGGCAATGCGGGGGGAGTGCGCGCGCTCAGACATTCGCCTTCTCGAGTACGCGGTGCAGGTAGTCCATCTGGGCCTCCGTCGCGCGTTCGCCCTGTTCGATCACGTACGGGATCTCCGAGGTGTCGAAGAGCCCGATGCGCCGCTCGAACTCGGGAAGGATCGTGATGATCTCCGCGTGGTGCGCCAGGTTGTGGAACGAGTAGTTCGCCCGCAGGAGGTTGTTCGTGTAGATGCTGTTGATCTGGAAGGCGTAGCGCGTCGCAGAACGGATCCGCCGCGGGTAGGGGCTCTCGAAGCCCATCGCGATGATCACGTCGGCGCCTTCCCGGATCGCGACGTCGACGGGGAGCGGGTCGGCGAGGCAGCCGTCGAGGAGCCAGCGGTCGCCGATCCGCCAGGGTCGCCAGACGTAGGGGATCGCAATGCTCGCGCGCACGGCGTCACGGATGCTGCCCTCCGAGAGGACGACCCGCTCGCCGTTCGCGAGGTCGGTCGCGACGATGTAGAGCGGGGTCGTGGTCTCATCGAAGCTCCGGCCGCCGAAGGGCGGCTCGAGCGCGTCCAGGACCGCGTCGCCGTGGACCATGCCGAAGTAACCCGGGAACTTGAAGATCCCCGGCAGGAGCGCGCTCAGGATCGAGCGGGTGTCGCGGCGCCGCGTGACGGCCGGCGTCCAAAGCTCCATGGTCAACCGTTCGCAGGTCTCGACGTCGTATCCGAGCGCCATGACGCCGGCGTAGATGCTGCCTCCGCTGCACCCGACGAACATGTCGACGTCGATCCCCTCGCGATCGAGGACCTTCCACATGCCGAGCGCCGCGGCGCACTTCACGCTCCCCGCGCCGATGACCAGTGCGACCCGCTTCCGGCCGCCGGGCGCGCTCATATCGCCTCCTCGCCGGCGGCACGGTCCGCCGCGCCGAAGCTGCCGACGGCGGCGTCGACCTCGTCGTAGAGCTTGAGGATGCTCGTGAATCCGCTGAGGTCGAGGACCTTGCGCACGTTGACCGTGACCGCCGCGAGGCGCAGGTCGCCGCCGTGGCGGCGGGCGTCTTTGACGGTCGCCAGCAGCGCGCGCAGCCCGGCGCTGCTGGTGTATTCGACGCCGCTCAGGTCGGCGACGAGGCGGGTTCGGCCGCCCGCGACCTCCTTCTGCAACGCACCGAGCAGCGAGTCCGCCGTCAGGCCGTCTACGCTCCCCTGGATCACCACGACGGTGACGTGACCGCGGGGCTCGACACGGATCTCCAACATACCGATCTCCTTGCGTTCAAGAGGCGGCCGACGGCAGCCGCTTGATCATGGTCACGATGTTGCCGGCACCGGGCGCTGGCTCGTGGCGAACTTCGTCCATGAGCTGATGGACGAGGTGCCAGCCGAGTCCGCCCTCGACGCGGTCGTCCCAATCCGAGTCGAGATCGGGCGGCGGGGCCTGGGCAGGGTCGAAGAGCGGTGCCGCATCGATGAGACGTACGGTCACCTCGGTCCCGTCGATCGAGAGCTCGAGCCGGACGGGGCCGGGCGAGTCGGCGTAGGCGTGCTTCACGATGTTGGTGAAAGCCTCCTCGACGGCGAGACGCACGGCGAACGCGGCCTCGGCGGGGACGCCCGCGCCCTCGCAGGCGGCGTCGACGTACCCCATGACCTCGGCCAGATCCTCGATACGGGCCGCCTCGAAGCGCGGGCCTTCCCCCATGGGCGTGAGCCCGCTCATGGGTGGCGACCCCTGAGCAGCGTCTCGATCTTCCCCAGCAATCGCTGCAGGTCCACGGGTTTGGTGTCGAAGTCGTCGCACCCGGCGGCGAGCGCGCGGTCGCGATCGGCCGTCATCGCGTGCGCGGTCAGCGCGATCACCGGGATCGAGCGCGTACGGTCGTCCGCCTTCAGCCGCTCCGTCGCTTCCCACCCGTCCAGGACCGGAAGACTCATGTCCATGAGGATGAGCCCCGGCGATTCCGTGAGCGCGAGCTCGATCGCGGCCGCGCCGTCCCCCGCGATCACGACGTCGTACCCGCGGCGAGCCAGCCGGCGCGAGAGCATGTCACGGTTCATTTCGTTGTCTTCGACGAGCAGGATCTTCATCGGCCGTCCGGGGTGGCGGCGGCGGGGGTCGCCGCCGGATTCAGCGAGGCGTGGCCGGCGCGGTGAGCGCGCGCCGGATCTCGTCAACGAGGTCGTCCTGGCTGTAGCTCCCCTTCTCGAGAACGCTCTGGACTCGTCCCGCGAGCCAGCGCTCCTCCTCGCGGGTCAGCTCCTTCGCGGTGAGCACCACGACCGGGATCGTCGCGGCGTCGACCCGCTCGCGCAGCATCGAGAGGAAGGCGAAGCCGTCGACCTCGGGCATCATGAGATCCAGGATCACGAGCGCCGGGCGATCCGCCTCGAGACGGGCCAGCCCCTCGCGGCCGTTCCGCGCCTCGACGACGCCCCAGCCATGGCGCTCGAGCAGCTTGCGGAGCATGCTCCGCGTCACCTCGTCGTCCTCGACGACCAGGACCGGGCGCTCGACCGGCGCCGGGAGGTGCTTGCGCAGCGTCTCGATCAGGCGATCCCGGTCCACCGGCTTGACCAGGTACTCCGTCGCGCCCAGCGCGAAGGCGATCCCCTGGTCCGGCGTGATCGAGATCATCACGACCGGGATCTCCGCCAACTCCGGGTCCGCCTTCAACATCGACAGCGTGGCGACGCCATCGGTGCCGGGCATGAGCACGTCGAGCAAGATCAGCGCGGGACGCACGTCCCGGGCGAGCCGCAGCCCGTCCTCGCCGCTGCGCGCGGACACGCAACGGTAGCCCTCGCGCGCCAGCGTGCGGGAGACGACGTCGCACGCGGAGCCGTCGTCGTCGATGACCAGTACGGTCGTCGCGCCCCCGGCGACCGATTCCGCCGCGCCCTCGTCGCCGGCGTCGGCGCTCGCGCCCGGGGCCGTGTCGGGATCGGCGGCCGCGTCGGCGTTGGACGCGCTCGCCGGCGCCGCAGAGTTGGCCGGGATGTCGACGGTGAACGTCGTGCCGACGCCGGGCGCACTCTCGAGCGTGATCGTTCCGCCGAGCAACTCGACGAAGCGCCGCGTGATCGCGAGGCCGAGACCCGTGCCGCCGTAGCGGCGGGTCGTCGACGCGTCCGCCTGCGTGAACGGCTCGAAGAGTCGCTCCTGCTGCTCGGGCGTCATCCCGATCCCCGTGTCGGAGACGACGAACACGATGCGGTCGCGGCCGCCCTCGCGCGGGACGCGCCGCGCCCGCAGCCGGATCTCGCCCCGTTCCGTGAACTTGCTCGCGTTGCTGAGCAGGTTGAAGAGGATCTGCCGGACCTTCGTTATGTCCGAGTACATGACGCCGAGGTCGCCGGCCTCGACGATGAGCTGGTTCTGGTTCCTCTCGGCGAGCGGGACGATCGTGCCTCGCACGCTCTCGATCATCGCGTCGGCGTCGAAGTGCTCGAGGTAGACGTCCATTTTGCCCGCCTCGATCTTCGACAGGTCGAGCACATCGTTGATCAGGCCGAGGAGGTGCTTGCCGGCCGTGTGGATCTTCTCCAGGTCCGGGATGATCGCCTGTTCGCCCGCGTCCTCGGCGTCCTCCATGAGCATCTCGCTGTAGCCGATGATCGCGTTGAGCGGCGTGCGCAGCTCGTGGCTCATGTTGGCCAGGAACAGGCTCTTCGACCGGTTCGCCGCCTCCGCCTCCTCCTTCGCCTGCGCGAGCTGCAGGCTCTTCTGCTCGATCTCGAGGTTCCGCTGCTCGATCTCCAGGTTCCGCTGCTCGAGCTGCTTGCGGCTCAGCACGATCCGCTTGCTCTGCACGTGAGAGTGGTAGCTGAAGACCGAGCCGTAGATGAAGATCCCCAGGATGCTCGCCGTCGTCGGCAGGACCCCGGAAGAGAACCTGGTCTGGAAATCGGTCAACATCCCCACGGCCACCGCGCCGAGCACCACACCGGCGGCCCCGCGCGCGGCCAGCCGGGCACCGCCCACGCTCAGGTTGCCGAGGTGCGCGCCCGAGACGAGCATCACGCTCGGCCAGAGGCTGAAGTGCATCCCGGCGACCCAGGCGCCCATCAGGATCGAGTCGATCGTCAGGTTGCGGTACTCCGCCGCTTTGCTGTCACGGCTGTTGCGGCCGACGAGGTAGGCGATGTGCGGCCAGAAGAGCCCGTAGACCACGAGGAGGGCGATCAGCCCGGGCGTGACACGGCCCGTCTCACGAAAGACGGCGAAGAGGATCGAAGACGCGATGGGGAAGCAGACGAGTCGGACGAGGTAGTCTAGCCGGACGATGGGATGGAAACGCTTCGTGGTCATTGGTACTCCAGAGAGCGTGAAACGGCCTGCATGACGCGGCCGGCCTCGTGGAGTCCATGAGCACGCGCGTGCCCCGGTTCCGAGGAGACACCGGCGAGCGCATATTATGCGCGCCCCCGGTTCTGCGCAATATGTTTCTCGGGGACGAGGACGAACGGGGGCGGCGAAGGGGCGGCGGCCCCGTCGGGTCGTCGCCCCCGGCGCGGGCGATCAGGAGGCCAGCTTCTCCGGCGCGCCGTCCAGCCCCCCTTGCAGCGCCTTCAGCACATCCTCGCCGTAGAACATCCGGATGTACTTGGCCTGCACCGGCGTCACGCGGCGGACGGCCCAGACCAGCTCGACGTAGTTGGGTTCGGTCGGCGTCGAGAGAGGCGTCATCCCCGCCTCCTCGGGGAGCCGGTTCCCCTTGCGGTTGTTGCACGGCGAGCACGCGGTCAGGACGTTGTCCCACGTGTTCTCACCGCCGCGCGAAAGCGGGATCACGTGGTCGCGCGTCAGGAACTCCCGGCCGCGCAGCTCCGCGCGCGGCCGCCCGCAGTACTGGCAGGTGTAGCGGTCGCGGGCGAAGAGGAACGTGTTGGTGACCTGGCGGCGGAACTTGCGGGGGACATGGACGAACCGGACGAGGCGGATGACGAGGGGCGCGGGCATCTCTTCACGCTCGGACCTGAAGACGCGCGACTCGTCGACCTCCAGGATCTCGGCCTTCCGGTCGAGCACCAATCGGAGCGCGCGCCTCGTCGGCAGCATGGTGAGCGGCTCGAAGGATGCGTTCAGCGCCAGGCAATTCATTGCGACCTATCGTCCTTCCTTGTTCCGGTCCGTCTCATCATACGCCGTTCCGTTATCGTTTGTTCACCCGCGAGATGTGCTTCACACAACAGTTTACAGCGCCGATACCGAATTTTGCAACGGTATCGATCAGAGCAGGGTGACCGGGTCGCGGTCGAGCGCGAGGCGGAGCGAGCCCTTGCCGGTGAGCGTCTCGCCGTGGTCGTGGAGGCGACGCAGCACGCTGCCGAGCGCGGCCGGGCTCTCGCTGCGGAGCAGGAAATGCCAGCGCCATCGGCCGCGGATCCGATCGACGGGGCAAGGCGCGGGCCCCAACAGTTCAACGCCCGGCGCGAGCCCTTCGGCGACATGTGCGCGGGCGACGGCGGCGGCCTCGTCGGCGGCGCACATGACGGCCTCCTCGTCGGTCCCGCTCAGGATGACGTTGGCGAGGCGGCAGAACGGTGGGTAGCGCGGGGCCTCGCGTTCGGCCAGCTCGCGCTCGGCGAAGGCGCGGTAGTCGTGGGCGACGGCGGCGCGGATCGCGTAGTGCCCCGGCAGCGACGTCTGCACGATGACCTCGCCGCCCAGCTCGCCGCGCCCCGCGCGCCCGGCCACCTGGGTCAGGAGCTGGAACGTCCGCTCGCTGGCGCGGAAGTCCGGCAGGTTGATCCCCACGTCCGCGTTGACGACGCCGACCAGGGTGACGCGCGGGAAGTCGAGCCCCTTGGCGATCATCTGGGTGCCGAGCAGGATGTCGACCTCGCCGCGCTCGACGCGCCCGAGGATCTCGTGGTGCGCCCACTTCCCCGACGTCGTGTCGACGTCCATGCGCGCGACGCGGGCGTACGGGAACGTGTCGATCACGGTGCGCTCGACCTGCTCGGTCCCGATGCCGCGGAAGGAGAGGTCGCCGGAGCCGCAGTCGTCGCAGGTGACGGGCGGCGCCTCCTCGTGGAAGCAGTAGTGGCAGACCAGGCGGCGCCGCGAACGGTGGTACGTGAGCGAGACGTTGCACTGCCGGCAGTGCCAGACGCGCCCGCAGTCGCGGCACTGGACGAAGGTCGAGTAGCCGCGGCGGTTGAGGAGCAGGATCGTCTGCTCGCGGCGCTCGAGGCGTTCGCGGATCGCGGCGACGAGCGGCGGTGAGAGGACGCGGTCGACGGTTGGGTGGTCGCCCGAGGCGCGCCCCTCCGTTGGCGGGCGCAGGTCGACGACGCGCACGGGCGGGAGCGGCCGTCCCTCGACGCGCTCGGGCAGCTCGAGGAGGCGGTACTTCCCCGACAGCGCGTTGCGCCAGCTCTCGAGCGACGGCGTCGCGCTCCCGAGGAGGCAGACGGCGCCGGCGAGCCCCGCGCGGACGATGGCGACCTCGCGGGCGTGGTAGCGCGGTGCGTCGGACTGCTTGTACGTCGCCTCGTGCTCCTCGTCGACGACGATCGCGCCGAGGTCGGCGACGGGCGCGAAGACGGCCGACCGGGCGCCTACCGCGATCCTGCGCTCGCCGCTCCGGAGAGCGCGCCAGGCGTCGTAGCGCTCGCCGTCGGAGAGCGCGGAGTGCAGCACGGCGACGGTCTCGCCGAAGTGCGCGCGGAACCGCGCGACGGTCTGCGGCGTGAGCGCGATCTCGGGGACGAGTACGATGGCGCCGCGCCCCTGCCGCTCGACGACCTCCTTGAGCAGCTCGATGTAGACCTGCGTCTTCCCCGAGCCGGTCACTCCGCGGAGGAGGAAGGTGCCACCCGGCGCCGCACCCTGCGAGCCGCGGGCCCGCCCCCGCGCCGCCTCCACCAGCGCGTCCACGGCCGCGCGCTGCGCCGGCGTCAGCGTGAGCGGCGGCGGCGCTCCGGCCGGCAGGCTCGCGAACGGGTCGCGCTCGACCTCCTCCTCGGCGATCGCGGCAAGCCCTTTGTCGACCAGGCCGCGGAGCACGGATTCCGAGAAGCGGTGGTGCCCGGTCAGGTGCGCGACCTCGGCGGACCCGCCCATCGTCTCGAGCAGCTCGAAGAGCTCGCGCTGGCGCTGGGCGCGGCGGAAGATCTCGTCGCGCCGGGCGAGGGACGGGAGCTCGCGCGTGAGGCGAAGGACGCGGCGAGTCTTGACCGGCGGCGCCGGGCGCGCGGTGTCCGACAGGACGGCGGGGAGCGCGGTTCGGAGCACCAGCCCCAGCGGCGCGACGTAGTAGTCTGCCACCCACCGGCAAAGTCGGAGCAGCTCGTCCGGC
Source organism: uncultured bacterium (assembly GCA_937889645.1). GTDB lineage: Bacteria > Gemmatimonadota > Gemmatimonadetes > Longimicrobiales > RSA9 > CALBZE01. The sequence continues at coordinate 19,587 of CALBZE010000131.1, read as the reverse complement.
ACGGCCGGCTCGGGGTCCAGCACGGCCGAGACCGGCCGGACCCGCACGCCCTCCATCACCTGCTCGGGCCGGCCGACGACCCAGCCGATCAGGCGCCGACGGCCGAACGGGACCAGCACGCGGGCGCCGACCTCCACCTCGCCGCGTTCGACCTCGTAGGTGAACGTCCGGGCGAGCGGCACCGGCAACGCGACGTCGACCAGCATCGCTCAGAACACGAGACGGACGAAGTCGTAGGGCGGCCAAGGGCCGGTCACGTCCACGGCGAGACCGGCGTGGGCGGCGCCCAGCTCCTCGGCCTTTTCGACGAACTCGATCCAGCCGGCGCGCTCGACGAGGAACGCGGCGCTGAGGAGGTGTGCCCTGTCCGGTGAGAACGGCACGGCGGCGCGGGCGTGGCGCCGCAACTCGGCGTAGGCGTCGGCGGCGAGTCGCGCCAGGTCCTCGTCCGCCTGGCCGGCCGCCGCGGCGATGTGGAGCCGGATCTCCCAGTTCCCCTCGAGCAGCGCGAGCCCTTCCTCCAGCGCGAGGTACTGGTCCTCCATGAACTTCAGCAGCGGGCGGCGGCCGCGGAAGACGACGCCCGGCGGCGCGGGGAGGATCGTCGCCCGCCGCATGACGTACTCGACCGCGCGCTGGTGCTCGACGAGTTGCGGCGGGTCGAGCGTGGGGAGGCGGAACGACGTCTGCCGGACGAGCGCGACCAGGTCGCGGTACGGCACGCGCTGGAAGTCCGAGCCGAGCCCGCGCGCGAGCTGTGCGACGCGCCGGCTCGTACCGCGGACCATACCGAACAGGTAGAAGCCGGGGCCGCCGCGCCCGCGAGTTGCGTCCGCCGCCGGCGCGCCAGGCGAAGCGCGGTGCAGTCCCGACGTGCCCATCTCACTCGTCCAGGAGCGTGAGGACCTCGTGCTGGATCCGCGACGGCGTGACCTCCGGCCCGTTCTCGCCCATGTAGACGTTGATCTCGCTCCGCAGCCCGAGGTCGCCCGGCACGTAGATCCCCGGCTCGATCGAAAAGCCCACGCCCGGGATCAGCGTACGCACCTCGTGCGTCTCGAGGTTGTCCATGTTCGGGCCCATCCCGTGGGTAGAGCGGTCGATCGAGTGGCCGGTCCTGTGGATGAACCACTTGCCATACCCGTGCCGCTCGACGACGGCGCGGGTCACGTCGTCGACCTCGTAGCCCTGGACGCTCTGGCCGCGCTCCCACCGCTCGCGCAGGAACGCGACGGCGGCGTCGCGGGCCTCGCAGACGATGGCGAAACGCTTCCGGACCTCCTCCGGGACCTCCGCGCCGAGGTACGCCATCCACGTCTGGTCCGCGTAGACGCCGTCCTCGCTCTCCTTGGCCCACAGGTCGATCATGACCACATCGCCGCGGCGGAAAGTGGCGCCGCCCTCGACGGGGTGGTAGTGCGGGTCGGCCGCGCTCACGCCGGTCGCCACGATCGAGTCCGCGCCCACGCCCGCGCCGCGCGCCGCGAGCTGGTCGATCACCCACCTGCGCATCTGCGACTCCGTCACCTCCTCGCCCGCCTTCACCCGCGCGGCCAGGTGCGCGAACGCCTCGTGCGCGACCTCGGCCAGCGTTTGGGCCACACGCCGGTGCGACGCGAGCTGCTCCGCCGTCCACGCCGAATAGAAGCGCGTGATCAGGTCGCCCGAGGAGACGACCTCGGGGCCGAACTTCCGGACCAGCTCGACGACGCCGGCCGGGACCAGGTCGAGCGCAGGAACGGCGTCACCCGGCGAGACCTCCATCGCGATCCGGCGAGTCTTGCCGAGCAGCTCGGCCAGCACGTCGTCCAGCTCGCGCCACGCCACGTACCGCCGCTTCGCCCACGGCCACAGCGCCCACGGCCCCTCCTCGATCCCGTGCATCACCGCGACCGGCTCGCCCGTCGCGGGGATCCACGCGAAGTACCGCCGCTTCAGCTCGCCGAAGCCGAGCAGCCCCATCGCGACCTTGTTGCGCGCGTACACGTCGAAGAGCAGCCAGCCGTCGAGCCCGGCCTCGCGCAGCGCGGACTGCATCTCGTCCAGCCGCCCCCGCAGCAGCTCGAACGTCGGCGCTTTTTCTTCCATCGCAACCGTCATCGTGATTCTCCCGATTCTCAGAGCCAGCGTTTCCGCCAGAGGTACGCGAACAGGGCGCCCGTCACCAGCACCATCACGCCCACCACGATCCAGAAGCCGTTCGGGTCGTGGAGCCAGGGCATCCAGCGGAAGTTCATCCCGTAGATGCTCGCGATCAGCGTGGGCGGCAGGATCACCGTCGCGATCACCGACAGCGCCTTGATGATCTCGTTCATCCGGTTCGACATCAAGGCGACCTGCGCCTCGAGCGCGCCCGTCAGCATCTCCCGGTACGACTCGGTCGCGTCCAGCTGGCGGACCACGTGGTCGTGCACGTCCCGGAAGTAGATCTGCGTCTCCGGCCGCAGGTACGGCGACGGCCGGTTCGCCAGCGTGGATGCCGCCTCGCGCATCGGCGCCAGGTGCCGGCGCAGCGTGATGAGCGAGCGCTTGAGGTCGAAGATCTCGCCCATCTCGTCGCCGCCGCCGTCGAAGATCTTCGCCTCGACGTCGCCGATGAAGTCGTCGATCCGGTCCAGGATCGGAAAGTACTGGTCGACCAGGGTGTCGACCAGCGCGTAGGCCAGGTAGTCGACGCCGCGGGCGATGAGGTCTGCGCCGGCCTCGATCCGCTCGACCACGCCGAGCACGGAGCGGAACGTCCCGGCGTGCACGGAGACGAGGAAGTGCTCGCCGAGGAACAGGTACAGGTTGTGGGAATCCAGGTCGTACGGCGCCGGCGACTCCTGCACGAAGTGCACGCCGCGCACGACGATGAAGACGTACCGATCGTACTCCTCGACCTTGACGCGGCAATCGGGCGAGCGCGTGTCCTCGATGGCGAGGTGGTGGAAATGGAAGAGCTCGTCGAGGAGCGCCCAGGCGTCGTCGTCGCGGGAGTCGATGTCGACCCAGAGCCTGCCCGCGCCGCTCTCGAAGGCCGCTTCGATCTCGTGCCGCGTGAGGTCGCGACGGAGGGCGCCGTCGGGGCCGAGGTGGTAGGAAAGCCGACCGGGGAACGGCCCGCTCAACCCGTCGGCTCCGCCGGCCGGTGCCACTTCGTCCCCTTGATGAGCGAGAGGCCCAGGATGCGCTCGCGCAGGACGAGGTCGCGGACTTCGTCGCGGAAGGCGAGCGCCTGGCGCATCCCGCGCCAGCCCCAGAGGCGCCACGCGCGGAAGAGGACGGCGAGGCGGTCGCGCAGGGGGCCGAGGCCGAAGAGCGCCGCGACCGTCCACGGCTGGCGCGGCGAGGCCGCGGAATCGGACCAGTCCTCGACGTAGAGGTCGACCACGCCCGCTTCGCGCAGGAGCTGCTTCCACTCGACGAGGAGGAGCGGCCGCACGCCGAGCGATTCGACGACGGCGTCGCGCCGCTCGGGGTTGGCGTCGCCGGTCCAGATGAACTGGATCAGGACGACGCTCGCCATCGGCTTGGCCACGCGGACCAACTCGCGCACGGCGGCGGCCGGATCGGCCGCGGTGCCGAGCCCCGCGTCCGCGATGACGACGTCGAAGACCTCGTCCTTGTACGGCAGTTCGTCGAGCGGCGCGTGCTCGAAATGCAGCCGGTCGGAAAGGCGCGCCTCGCGGGCGCGGGCCGTGGCCGCGGCGACGAACTCCGGGTCCGGGTCGACGCCGGCGCCCGCCGCGCCGGTCGCCTCGGCCAGGAAACGTGCCGACTCGCCCGGTCCGCTCGGTACGAGCAGGAACTCCTGGTCGGGGCCGAGCTCGACCAGCCGGATCAGGTGACGGTAAATGTCGAGCCCGGCCGGCGAGAAGGCTCGTCGGTGGCTGAGCCGGGCGAGCCCGGCGGCGGAAGGATGGTGCGCGAGGCGAGTCTCGGCCGCACCGGTAGTGGAATCGGCGGGCGCGCTCGTGACCCCGATGGAATCCGGGGATCGCGCCGCGTTCACATCCCTCGAGGGCATGAATGGGAAGTTAGGCACGCGCGGGCGCGGCGGTCAATCCTTGACAGGCAGCCCGCCGAGCGCCCGCAGCACTTGGACGACGCCGATCCCGAGGCGCGCCGGCACGTAGCCGCCCTCGAGGACGGCGACCACACGGCCGCCAGCCGTCGCCTGCGTCCGCTCGATGATGCGCCGCGTGATCGCGTGCAGGTCGGCCGGCTCGAGGCACAGCCCGCCGAGGGGGTCGCCGGCGAGACAGTCGAAGCCGGCGGAGATGAGGACCAGCTCCGGCGCGAAGTCCGCGAGCGCTGCGTCCAGCGCCTCGTCGACGGCGCGGTGGTACGCCTCGGGTCCGGTACCCGGCGGGAGCGGCACGTTGCGCGTGGTCCCCTTCCCCGCGCCTGCGCCGATCTCGTCCGCGCCGCCGGTCCCCGGCCAGTGGGGACTCATGTGGAGCGAGATGAAGTAGACGCTCGGGTCCTCGTAGAAGATGTCCTGCGTGCCGTTCCCGTGGTGGACGTCCCAGTCGAGGATCAGGACGCGCCCGACTCCGTGCTCGGCCTGCGCCCACCGCGCGGCGACGGCCACGTTGTTGAAGAGGCAGAACCCCATAGCCCGGTCCGGGGTGGCGTGATGCCCCGGCGGCCTGCAGACGGCGAACGCCGTCGGGACCTCGCCGCGCAGCACCAGCGACGTCGCGGTGATCGCGCACCCGGCGGCGGCGAGCGCCGCGTCCCACGATGCGTCGGACACGATCGTGTCGGCGTCGAGCGCGACGTGGCGTCGGGTCTGCGTCGCATCGTCGACCGCGGCGCGGACCCGCTCCACGTGCGCCTCGGTGTGCACCCGCAGCAGCGCCTCGACCGACGCCGGCTCCGCCTCGACCTGCCGCACTACCTCCAGTAGTGCAGGCGTGTCACGGTAGAGCGCGTTCACGACCGCCGGCAGCCGCCCCTGGTGCTCCGGATGGCCCCAGCCGGTGTCGTGCCGCGCGCAATCGGGATGCATGACGAGCGCCGTCGTGTACGCCATCCCCGCCTCCCCGCTCGGCTCCTCCGAACCCGCCATCACGCCAACGACGCGGCCGGCCCGGTCAGCAGCTCCGCGCCGGTCTCGGTGATCACCATGATGTCCTCGAGACGGACGCCGAACTTGCCGTACTGGTAGATCCCCGGCTCGTCGCTGAACGACATCCCCGGCTCGAGCACGACCTTGCTGTTCCCGACCAGGTACGGCCACTCGTGGCCTTCGAGGCCGATCCCGTGGCCGAGGCGGTGCGTGAAGAGCTGGAACCGGTCGCCATAGCCGGCGTCGGCCACGACCTTGCGCGCGACCGCGTCGACCTCGCCGCACGTCCGGCCCGGCGCCGCGAACTCGAGCGCACGCGCCTGCGCCTCCCGCACGACCTCGAAGACCGCGCGCGCCTCGGCCGACGGCGTGCCGAACACGGTCGTCCGCGTGATGTCCGCCTGGTACCCGTGGACCGACGTGCCCGCGTCGACCAGGACGACATCGCCGGGCGCGAGCGGCGCGGGGTTGTCCGAGCCGTGCGGGTACGCCGACGACTCGCCGATCAGCGCGAGGACCCAGCCGCCGCCGAAGCCGAGCCGCGAGAACGCCGTCTGGATGTTGCGCGCCAGCTCGCGCTGCGTCATCCCCTCGCGCAGCGACGCGAACGCCGCCTCGATCGCCTCCAGCGTGATCCGGTTGGCGAAGCGCATGATCTCGATCTCGTGCGCCGTCTTGATCCCCCGGCAGCGGTGCGTGATCGGGTCGCCGCTCACGAGTTGGAGCTGCCCCGCGTCACGCGCGATCCCCTGCGCGATGAAGTACCGCGTCGACTCCTCTAGGGCGAGGCGGCCGGTCGCGCGCCCCCAGTCCCGCATCGTCCGGCCGATCAGCGCGAACGGGCTCTCGTCCTCCTCCCAGACGCGGATCTCGAAGCGGCCGCCCGTCGACTTCTCGGCCCGCTGGCGCTCGAATGCGGGGCAGATCACGACCGGCTCGCCCCGTGCGGGGAGCAGCAGCCCGAACGTCCTCTCGCTCCGGCCCCAACGCACGTCCGCGAAGTAGGTCAACGACGCGCCCGGCTCGATGAAGAGCGCGTCGATCCGCGCCTCGGTCATCAGCTCCTGCGCACGCGCGCGCCGGGCAACGCGCTCCTCCTCCGTGATCGGCGGCGGCGCCTCGTCCCGCCGCGATCGCAGCGCGGCGATCGGGCCTGGCAGATCCTCCTCCGCGTCCGGGTTCGCCCCCGCGGCGCAAGCGCTCGCGCCCAGGACCGCTACCGCGCCGGCGCCCAGGACGCCGGCCTGGATGAACTCACGTCGAATCATGTCGTGCCCCCGCAACAGCGTGGTGTACGCTCGAACACTTTCAATTTACAATTCCCGGCTCGCGCTGTCGAAATTCGGGACCGCAGCGGCGCGGCGGCGCGCGTCGTGCATGCGACGGTCCTCGTCGTAGTTACGCAGTTCTAGGAGGATCCAAATGAAGTCGCGGCTGGCCATTGCCGGCGTTCTCGCCCTGCTCCTGTCCCCGCTCCCGCTCGAGGCCCAGCGCTGGGCCGACGAGGAGTACGACTGGTTCGCGGGGCGTCTCAAGATCAAGGCGCACCACATCTTCGACCGCTCGACCTTCGGCATCGACCATGGACGGCTCGAGTCCCCGAAATCCGGGTTCGGCGTGGGGCTCGAGTACGTCTTCGAGAACGGCTGGGGCTTCGGGCTGACCGGCTACACCTCCGGCCGCGTCTCCGAGTTCGACTCCGAGACGGCCGTCGTGGTGCTGCTCGCCGAGGCGAACTATTTCCTCCGCATGCGCGCGCTGCGCCTCGCGCCCTACCTGGGCGTGCACACCGGGCTCGGCACGTATCGGAAGGGCGCGTCCGACTTCCCCTCGCTCCACGACAACCTCTCGGAGCTGGGGTACCAGGTCGGCGTCCGCTTCCAACCGTGGGTCTACATCGGATTCGACGCACAGGTCCGATGGATGAGCGACGCGGCGACCCGGGCGCAAGGGAACGCCTTCGAACGCACGCAGGTGTTGCTCGGGATCACGATCCTGTAGCGGGGTCGTCCGGCCGCCCGGAGCGTGCGCGGCCGGCAATCCGCGCCTGCCGCGCGCGACCCCCGTGCTCGGCGGCGCCCGATACGGGCGGCCGGCGGGTGCGCCTCGCGGCGCACCCGCCGGCCGGCGTGCGTGCATTGCGACGTCCCTCAGGGCTGGGTCGCGGTGACCACCCCGCGCTCGCGCTTCTGATCCTCGACCATCCGCTCGACGTCGGCCAGGAGCTGCCGCGCGTCGTAGACGATCCCATCCTTGACGACCCAGCGGATCCCGCCGACCCGCTCGATCTCGTTCCGCATGTTGACCCGCACGTGCCCGGTGCCGTACAGCACCTTGAAGTTCTGCAGCGGGTTCTCGGGGACGATCACCAGGTCCGCCAGGAGCCCGGGGCGCAGGATCCCGAACTCGATCGGCCGGCCCTTCGGCTTGAAGAGCGTCTCCGCGCCGTACAGCGTCGCCGAGCGGATCACCTCGAGCGGGTGGAAGCCCGCCTCCTGCAGCAGCTCCAGCTCGCGGATGTACGCGAAGCCGTAGAGCTTGTAGATGAACCCCGCGTCGGAGCCGGTCGTCACTCGCCCGCCCGCGTCCTTGTAGTCGTCGATGAACTGCATCCAGACACGGTAGAACTTCTTCCAGGCGATCTCGTCGGCCGTGGTCCAGTCGAACCAGTAGGAGCCGTGCGCGTCGCGGTCGGGCTGGTAGAAGTCCCACATCGACGGCAGCGTGTACTTCGCGTGCCAGTCGGCGTTCCGCTCGCGCATGAGGTCGCGGCTCGCCTCGTAGATCGTGAACGTCGGGTCGAGCGTCACGTCGTGGGCGAGGAATTCCTGGATCAGCGCGTTCCAGCGCTCGCTCCCGGGCCCGTGGACCTGGTCCGCCAGCCGCGCGACCTGGCTGAAGCGGTGGTACTCGTCGCTGTAGTTGTAGTCGACGGGGAAGTCCTGGATGCTCCGGCCGTCGAGCAGCGACTCGAAGAGCCCGTAGAAGTGCGTGACGGTGCCGAGCCCGAGGCGGACGGCGTCGAGCGCGGTCATGCGCGCGACGCCGGTCTGCTGCAGGTGCGCGGTCGTGCCCAGTCCCTGGGCGCGCGCCTCGTCGATCAGCGCTGCCATGATCTCCGGGTCGTGCGCGCCGAGCTTGAGCCCGTCGACGCCCTGCTTGGCGGCCCAACGCACGTACTCACGCGCCTTCTCTGGCGAATCGATCGGCCCGCGGTCCCACCCCGCGCCGGGGCGCTGGTAGTTGAAGATCCGCGGCGCCACGATCTCGTTCCGCTCGCTGCGCCGCTTCTCGTTCAGCGACCACTCGAACGGCCCTAGCGAGACGCCGCGCACCGTCGTCACGCCGTGGGCGAGCCACAACTTGTAGGCGTACTCGGCGCCCGGGTTCTTCGGCGGGCCGCCCGCGTGGACGTGCAGGTCGATGAAGCCGGGGAGGACGTACATCCCCGTTGCGTCGATCTCGTGGTCCGCGCCCTGGGGCCGGCGCCGCTGGTCGATCTCCAACCCGGGCGCGCCGACGCTCCGGATCTCGGCGATGCGGTTCCCCTCGATCACGATGTCGACCGGCCCCATCGGCGGCGCGCCGGTCCCATCGATCATGGTCGCGCCGCGGATGATCAGCCGCTTGAACGGCCCGGCCCCCTCGCCCGGCTTGCGGTCGGGCGCCGGCTGGATCCCCCGGCTCTGCGCGAGGGCGGGCGCCGCGGCGAGCAGCGCCGCCAGCGCGCCGGCCGCAACGGCCTTCGTCGTTCGCGACAGCCGCATGAGTCTCCTCCTCGGTTGCGGTCGAAGTCGGTTCCGCTCGGGTCGGACGCTCAGGCGCCGGCGGCCGCGAGCGCTTCGGTGATCTCTCTCTGGAAGTCGGGCCCGAGCGGGATCGGCAGCGCGTCGGCCTCGGCCAGGACCGCGCGGGCCGCATCGTCGCGCCCGTTGCGGGCGAGGAGCAGGACGAGCGCGGTCCTCGCGCCGCGGTGGTACGGATTGGCCGTGAGCGCTTCGCGGAACGCCCGCTCGGCGCCGATCACCGCGCCGCGCCTGGCCATGATCCAGCCGCGCGTGAACGCGATCTCCGCGCGTTCCGCAGGCGTGTCGCCCTCGTCGATTTCGGCGAGGCCCGCGTTGGCGCGCGCCGTCTCGCCCAGCGATGCCAGGAGCCGGAGCCAGCGCAGTCGCTGCGCACCAGGCCGGACCGAGCCCAGCCGGATCGGCGCGACGACCGATTCGGCCGCGACCGTGTCGCCGAGCGCGAGGCGCGCCTCGGCGATGGCGATCATGTAGTCCGCGCGTGCACGGCCGGCGGCGCTGAGAATGCGGTGCCCCTCCTCGAGCACGCGCAGCGCCTCCTGCGGCCGTCCCACGGAGAGGAGCGCGTCCGCGTACTGCAGCCGATGGCCGTAGTGCTGCGGCTTGCGCGCCACCAGGTCGGCGAAGAACTCGAGCGTCTCGCCCGCGTATCCGATGCGGGCGCGCAGCTCGGCGGCGAACGCGGCGGTCTCGTCACGCCGGTCGCGCAGATAGGTCGAGAGCGTCGGCGCGTCGGCCAGGTACGCCTCGGCGGTCCGGATCGCGTCCGGCACGCGGCCGTGGTCGAGGTACAGGTTGCGGAGCGTCTGGTTCAGCCGCGCGCGCTCGGCCAGGTCGGTCTCGAGCGCGATCGCCTTCTCATAGAGCGCGACCTGCTGCTCGAGAATCTCCTCCTCGCGCTGCTCCCAAGCCCGTCCGCGCACGCCGACCAGCTCCGCCCGCGCGACGTAGATCGGCGCGTAGGTCGAGTCGATCGCCAGCGCGCGGTCCAGCCACTGCTCCGCGTTGCGGTAGCGCCCCGCGTCCCGGTGCAGCGCCGCGTAGCTGAGGAACGCCGGCAGGTAGTCGGGCTCGCGGACCAGGGCGCTGTCCAGGTAGACCCGGGCGAGCCACTGCTGCTCGGCCCAGCTCAACTGCCGGCGCACGCGTGGGAGCTGCCCGCGCCGCGCCATCTCCGAGAGCCGCGTGTAGACCTGCGCCCAGTTTCCCGCCAGAGCGTCGCGATCCCCCTCGAGCGCGGCGTTCTGCCGCGCGATCAGCGAGTCGACGAACGCGTACGTCGCCGGGTCGAGGCGACGCAGGTCGTCGTGCGTGTTCATCGACTTGTGGTTGAGCGGGTGCGCCTTCACGGGCGAGAGGTACGCCTCGAACGCCTGGGCCAGGAACTCGCTCTCGTTGTTCGCCGCGTAGTAGTCCAGCACGCGGCCGTTCCGCATGGCGTCGTGATACAGCTCGCGGACCCGGCGCACCTCGGCGTCGGTCAGGACCGTGCCGTGGAAGAGGTGGACGTACTCGTGCAGCAGGACGTTGCGCTCCCAGTGCGCGCCGCGCTCCACGTACTCGATCCCGGTCGCGCCGCCGCCGATCCCGCGGATGTCCATCCACTGCCGGTTGTCGAACGTCGTGCTGACGCGCAGCTCGGGGTTCCCCATCGCCTCCGCCAGATCGACGTGCAGCGGCGGGATCGTGAAGTTGCGACCCAGCCGGTGCAGCATCGGGACGTAGGCGATCGTCGGCCCGAGCTGCCGGCGCACCATCTTCCGTACCCGGTCGCCGGGGTAGACGTCGACGTCGTCGAAGACCTCCTCGAACGTCCGGTCGTCGGGTATGGGCGTCGAGTCGATCACGGCCTCGAGCGAGTCGTACGCGGCCAGGTAGGTGAACTGGCGCTGCTTGATCACCGCGGCGAGCCCGTTGTGCGCGGGGCCGTAGTGCGGCTTGCGGCGGAGGATGGCGGCGAAGGTCGCCGCGGCCGAGTCGAGGCGCTCCTCGACCGGGAGGTCGTACGCCATGTAGAACGCCGACCCGCGCAGCATCGCCGGGAGCACGGAGCCCGGATACTCACGTTCGACCGCGCGCGTCAGCTCGATCGCGCTCTCCACGTCGTTCGCCGCGATGCGACGGTCGGCCTCGCGCAGCCGTTCCCGGACGATGCTGTCGTTTGGGCTCGCGTAGTCCGCGTACGTCAGGTTGGTGTGCCCGTTCCCCCAGTGCCAGTGCGTGAGCAGGTGGAGCGGGTCGAGTTCGAGCGCGAGCTCCCACTGGGCGGCCATGTCGTCCAGGCGAGTCGCGTCGACGCGGCGCCAGATCGCGTAGCCGTACCAGAAGCGGGCATCGGCATCGAGGGGATCGACGGCGAGGGCGCGGGCGAGGAGCTCCTCCGCGGCGGCAGGATCCTGGTTCCAGAAGGCGATGTCGGCTTCGAGGACGTAGGGGCCGGCCGAGCGCCGGTCCCACTGCCGCGCCCGCGCGGCCCACTCGAGAGCGTCGTCGAACCGCTTCTCGACGAGCGCGATCCGGCCGAGCAGCAGAGCCGCGCCCGCGTTGCGGCCCTCGCCGACCAGCGAATCCGCGATCGCCGTTGCGGCCGCAAGCTCCCACGCCTGCAGCTTCAGGCGCGCCCGCAGCAGGCGCGCGTCCCGGTTCTTCGGCTCCGCCGAGAGCGCCCGCTCGACCAGCGACTCGGCCTCGCGATACCGGTGCTGGCGGAACCGCAACTCGGCCGCCGCGGCGAGGAGCGCCGGCGTCTCGGGCGACGTCGCGATCAGCGAATCCGCCGCACTCCAGAGCCCCAGCGCCACCATCCGCCGCACCCGTTGGGCGGCGTCGCCTTGCCGATCGGCCAGCACGGCCTCGCGCTCTTCGGTGAGGAGCGTCCTCGCGGCCGCCACGTCGTCGGCCGGGATCGGCGGCCGGTCGGCGCCGCACGCCCAGGCGAGGAGCAGGAGCAGGGGCCAGGTCTTGGAGTACGGTCGAATCATCTCGCCTACGATCCGATTGGAGGGTCGTGTCACGAAAACGCTCGTCCGCCGCCGGCGCGCAACGTGCCGGCGGCCCCCGGAACACACACAACCGGCCCGGCGTCGCCTCACCGCGCGCCCGGCGCGGCGCCGGCGGATCCGCCGCCCGGCGCCCCGGAACACGCGCGCCCGGGCCGGATCAGCCGGCCCGGGCCGTCGTCTGCGGCTGTTGCGCCGAGAACCGCTCCTGGAGGCTCCGGACCTCGCGTACGCGGGAGCGCAGCGCGATCACCGCGTCGCACGCGGCGGACGTCGCCGACAACGTCGTGCAGTACGGGATCCGGTAGGCGATCGCGGCGCGGCGCATCGCGTAGTCGTCGAACTGCGACTTCTTCCCCAGCGGCGTGTTGATCAGCAGCTGCACCTCGCCGCTCAGCATCTTGTCCACGATGTTGGGTCGCCCCTCGCCGACCTTGAAGACCCGTTCGGCCGGGATCCCTCGCGCGCGCAGGTAGCGCCACGTCCCCTCGGTGGCCAGGATCCGGAAGCCCATGTCGTGGAACCGGCGCATGATCGGCGTGACCGTCGGCTTGTCGTGGTCGTTGACCGTGACCACCAACGTCCCCTGGAGCGGCAGCTCGGTGCCCGCCGAGATCTGCGCCTTCGCGAACGCCATCCCGAACGACTCGTCGAACCCCATGACCTCGCCCGTCGACCGCATCTCCGGGCCGAGGATCACGTCGACGTCGAACTTGTTGAACGGGAAGACCGCCTCCTTGACGGCGACGCCGGGGATGTGGAAGTCCGACGGCCCGTCCGGCTGCCCCGTCATCGGCAGCTCCAGCTCGTCGAGGCGCTTGCCGGCCATGACGCGGGAGGCGATCTGCGCCAGCGGCACGCCCGCCGCCTTCGAGATGAACGGCACCGTCCGCGACGCGCGCGGGTTCACCTCGAGGACGTAAACCACGCCGTCCTTGATCGCGAACTGCACGTTGATCAACCCGACGACGCCGAGCCGCCGCGCGAACTCGGTGGTCAGCCGCCGGATCTCGGCGACCTCGTGGTCCTTGAGCGCGAACGGCGGGAGCACGCACGCCGAGTCGCCCGAGTGCACGCCGGCGTCCTCGATGTGCTGCATGACGCCGGCGATCACGACCCGCTCGCCGTCCGAGAGCGCGTCGACGTCGGCCTCGAACGCGTCCTCGAGGAACCGGTCGATCAGGACCGGCCGGTCGGGCGCCGCGCGGACCGCGCGCTCGAAGTAGTCGAGCAGCGACGTCTCGTCGTAGACGATCTCCATCGCGCGCCCGCCCAGCACGTACGACGGGCGGACCAGCACCGGGTAGCCGACCTCGGCCGCGACCTTGACCGCCTGCTCGGTGCTCGTCGCGATCCCGTTCGGCGGGACCGCCGCGCCGATCTCGCGGCACAGCGCCGCGAAGCGGTCGCGGTCCTCCGCCCGGTCGATCGCGTCCACGCTCGTCCCCAGGATCGGCACACCCAGCTCCGCGAGCGGGCCCGAGAGCTTGAGCGGCGTCTGCCCGCCGAGCTGGACGATCACCCCCTCCGGCCGCTCCCGCTCGACGATCTCGAGCACGTCCTCCAGCGTGAGCGGCTCGAAGTAGAGCTTGTCCGAGATGTCGAAGTCCGTCGAGACCGTCTCCGGATTCGAGTTGATCATGATCGTCTCGAACCCGTCGTCGCGCAGCGCGAGCGCGGCCTGGACGCAGCAGTAGTCGAACTCGATCCCCTGGCCGATGCGGTTCGGCCCGCTCCCCAGGATCACGATCTTGCGCCGCTCCGATGCCGGCGCCTCGGTCTCGTCCTCGTACGCGGAGTAGAGGTACGGCGTCGACGCCGGGAACTCGCCCGCGCACGTGTCGACCATGTGGTAGGTGGGGCGCACGCCCAGCGAGTGGCGCAGTTCGCGGATCTCGCGCTCGGTCGTGCCGCGCAGCCGCGCGAGCTGGCGGTCCGAGAAGCCGAGCCGCTTCATCCGCCGGAGCGACGCCGCGTCGATCGAGTCGAGGGCCGTCCACTCCCGCTCGGCCTCGATCAGCTCCTGGAGCTGCGCCAGGAACCACCGGTCGATCGCGGTCAGCTCGTGAATCTCGTCGATCGAGAGCCCCGCCTCGAGCGCCCGCTTGATCTGGAACGGCCGCTCGGCCGTCGGACGGCGCAGCGCGGCGCGGAGCGTGTCGAGAGAGTCGTCGGCCAGCCCGTCGTCCTGCGGGCGCGCGCCGGTCTCCCAGCCCGACCGGTCGATCTCCAGTCCCCGCAACGCCTTCTGCCACGCCTGCTTGAACGTGCGGCCGATCGCCATCGTCTCGCCGACGGCCTTCATCTGCACGCCCAGCGTGTTGTCCGCCTGCGGGAACTTCTCGAACGCGAAGCGCGGGACCTTGACCACGACGTAGTCGAGCACCGGCTCGAACGACGCCGGCGTGCTCTTCGTGATCGCGTTCGGGATCTCGTCGAGCGTGTAGCCGACGGCGAGTTTGGCGCCGATCCGCGCGATCGGGAACCCCGTCGCCTTCGACGCGAGCGCCGACGAGCGCGAGACGCGCGGGTTCATCTCGACGACCAGCATTTCGCCCGTCTCCGGGTGCACCGCGAACTGGATGTTGCACCCGCCCGCCTCGACGCCGATCTCGCGGATGATCGCGATCGCCGCGTCGCGCATCCGCTGGTACTCGACGTCCGAGAGCGTCTGCGCCGGCGCGACGGTGATCGAGTCGCCCGTGTGCACGCCCATCGGGTCGAAGTTCTCGATCGAGCACACGATGACCACGTTGTCCTTGCGGTCACGCATGACCTCGAGCTCGAACTCCTTCCATCCGATGACCGACCGGTCGATCAGGACCTCGTGGACCGGCGAGAGGTCGAGCCCGCGCTGGACCTTCTCGCGGAACTCCTCGGCGTTGTACGCGGTGCCGCCGCCGGTCCCGCCCAGCGTGAACGACGGGCGGATGATCGCCGGATAACCTACGTCCTCCACGATGCGGAGTGCGTCGTCGAGCGAGCGGGCGAAGCCGCCGTGCGGGACCTTGAGGCCGATGCGCTCCATCGCCTTCGCGAACTCCTCGCGGTCCTCGGCCATGCGGATCGCCCGCGCGTCCGCGCCGATCAGCTCGACGCCGTACTTGTCGAGCACGCCCGAGTCATACAGCTGGAGCGCCACGTTCAACGCCGTCTGCCCGCCCATGGTCGGGAGCAGCGCGTCGGGGCGCTCCTTCTCGATGATCCGTTCGACCCACTCCGCCGTGATCGGCTCGATGTACGTGCGGTCGGCCAACCCCGGGTCCGTCATGATGGTCGCCGGGTTGCTGTTCACCAGCACGACCCGGTACCCCTCCTCCTTGAGCGCACGTACCGCCTGCGTCCCGGAGTAGTCGAACTCGCAAGCCTGTCCGATGATGATCGGGCCCGACCCGATGAGGAGGATGGTCTGGATGTCGTCGCGCCTGGGCACGGTGGCTACTCCCGCCCTCCCTTGCTGCTCTCCTTGCGGATCGCGGTCGTAAGGATGAGCGCAAGACCGCCCCAGACAGCTCCGGCGATGAGAACGAAGGTCACGATCCCGGAAGTCGTCATGGTCGCTCGTGTCCGTTGAATGTCCTTGCGATTCGTCGAAACTTGACGCATCTGCGGGACTTGCGCAAGGACCGGCGGCGGGCGAAAATGGGACCATCTCTCGATGGTCGATCCCCGATGTCGGGTGTTCTCATGCGCGAACCGCGCCCGAACGGTCGCAGTCCTCGTTCTCGCCGCTGGAGCGCCGCCCTCGCTCCGCTTCCCATCTTGGTCGTTGCCATTGTGGTCGTGATCGCGTGGGGCGCGCTCGCGCACCGGTGGTTCCGCCCCGACGGGCCGGCCATCGCGGCGCGCGAGGATCTGGCGGCGGTGCTCGCGGTCGGGCTCGCGGCGGCGGCGAGCGCGGCGCTCGCCTGGTGGTACCGGTGGCGGCTGGCCCGCACGCGGGCGGATGCCGAGGCCGCACGTGCCGAGGGGCGCGACCTGCTCGAGCGGATCACCGACGGCTTCTTCAGCCTCGACCGCGATTGGCGCATCGTCGACGTGAACGCGCGCTGCGCGGAGTTCGTCGGCCGATCGCGCGAAGAGCTCGTCGGCAGGAAGATCTGGGACGCGTACCCCGAGCTGGTCGGCTCGACGCTGTACGCGGAGTTCTACCGCGCCGTCGCCGACGGCGTCCCGGCCCGCTTCGCCACGGATTCGCGGATCCGCCCGGGCCGGCGGCTCGAGGTCCAGGCGTACCCGTTGCCCCGCGGCCTCGCCGTCCATTTCCAGGACGTCACGGACCGCCACCTCGCGACGGAAGCGCTGCGCGCGAACGAGGAGCGTTTCCGCGCGCTGATCGAGAACGCCGCCGATATCGTCGCGGTCCTGGACCTGGAGCGCCGGATCCGCTTCATCAGCCCGGCCGTTCGGCGAGTCCTCGGCTACCTGCCCGACCACGTGATCGGCTGGGACCCGATCGACCTCGTGCACCCGGCCGACGTCGCTTCCGCGGACGCGATGTTCGAGAGCGTCGTCCTCTCGCCGCGCAAGACCGCGACCGCCGAGCTCCGATTCCTGCACCGCGACGGCTCCTGGCGCGTCCTCGAGTACTCGCTCCGCAACGTGCTGCACAACCCGTCGATTCGCGGGATCGTCGTCAACGCCCGCGACGTGACGGAGCGGAAGGAGGCGGAATCCGCGGTCCGGGCGAGCGAGGAGCGGTACCGCGGGCTGGTCAACGGGATCCCGATCGGGCTGTTCCGCGCGCTTCCGGACGGAACGATCCTGGACGCCAACGACGCCGTGGTCGAATTGCTCGGCTACGGCGACCGGCTGGCGGTCCTGGACGCCAACGCCGCCCGCGCGTTCGCCGACCCGCTGGACCTCGAGCACTTCGAGGAGGCGATGGCGCGCGACGGGAAAGTCCTCGGCTTCGAGACCCGTTTCGTGCGCGCCGACGGGACCACCGTGCCGGTCCGGCTGACCGCCCGGGCGGTCACCGACTCCACCGGCAAGGTCATCTACTTCGACGGCGCGGTGGAAGACATCTCCCAGCGCCAGGCGGCCGAGGAGGCCGCCCGCAAGACGCTCGAGCTGTTCCACCTGCTCCAGCGCGCGACGAACGACTCCGTCTACGACTGGGACATCGCCGCGGGCACGCTCCACTGGAACGAGGCGACGCACACCGTCTTCGGGTACTCGCCCGAGCAGATGACGCCCGACTTCGACTGGTGGGTCGAGCGGCTGCACCCCGAGGATCGCGAGCGCATCACCTCCAACCTGCGCGAGGCGATCCAGCGCGGCGACGAGGTCTGGACCGCCGAGTACCGGTTCCTCCGCGGCGACGGCACCTACGCCAGCGTCCTCGACCGTGGCCACATCGTGCGGAGCAGCGCCGGAATCGCGATCCGCATGATCGGCTCGATGCTCGACGTGACCGAGCGCAAGCGCGCGGAGGACGCGCTGCGTCGGAGCGAAGAGCGCTACCGCACGATCTTCGAGTACGCCGGCGACGGCATCTTCATCTCGGACCAGGACGGCAACCTCGTCCAGGTCAACGAGCGCGCCTGCACGATGACCGGCTTCGGCCGCGAAGAGCTGCTGGCAATGAACGTCGCGGACCTCATCGACGGGGACCGCGAGGACAACGCCGCCTTCTACCGAGACCTGGTCCGGCAGGTCCTGGACGGCGGGCACTTCAACGGCGCGGACCGCCGCATGCGCCGCAAGGACGGGCCGTCGTTCGAGTACGACGTCAACGCCGTCGCCATCGAGTCCGGGCTGATCATGTCGATCGTCCGCGACATCTCGGACCGCGCCCGTGCCGAGGAAGAGCGTCGTCGCCTCGAGGAGCAGCTCCGCCAGGCCCAGAAGATGGAGGCGATCGGCCGGCTCGCCGGCGGGATCGCCCACGACTTCAACAACCTGCTGACCGCGATCCAGGGGTACGCCGAGGTCCTCCTCGAAGGGAACGGGCTGGACGATGCGAGCCGCGCCGGCCTCGAGCAGATCCGCCAGGCGACCGACCGCGCCGCCAAGCTCACCCACCAGCTCCTCGCGTTCAGCCGCCAGCAGGTGCTCCAGCCGAGGATCATCGACCTCAACCGCACGGTCCGCGAGATCGAGGCGATGCTCGTGCGCATCATCGGCGAGGACATCGAGCTGGTCACGGAGCTGGCCCAGGACATCGCCGCCGTCCAGGCCGACCCCGGTCAGATCGAGCAGGTCATCGTGAACCTCGTCGTCAACGCCCGGGACGCCATGCCGACCGGCGGCCGGATCACGATCACCACCTGCAATGCCGTAATCACCCCCGAGGAGGCGAAGCGCCACGTCTACTTCGTCCGTCCGGGCGAGTACGTGAAGCTGACCGTGGAGGACACGGGCGAGGGGATGGACGAGGAAGTCCAGGCCAGAGTCTTCGAGCCGTTCTTCACGACCAAGGCGCTCGGCAAGGGCACGGGTCTCGGGCTCTCGACGGTCTACGGCATCGTCAAGCAGAGCGGCGGCTACATCTGGGTGAAGAGCCAGAAGGGCGTGGGTACGGTCTTCGACGTCTACCTGCCCCGCGTGGCCGAGCCGAAGAAGGCCGCCGACGCATCGGCCGACGCCCGCGCCGACCGGTCCGCCGAAGCGCCCCGCGGCAGCGAGACGGTCCTGCTGGTCGAGGACGAGGAATCCGTCCGATCGCTGATCCGCAAGATCCTCGAGCAGCGCGGCTACCGCGTCCTCGAGGCCCGGAGCGGCCAGGAAGCGCTCGACCTGTGCGCCTCGTACGACGGACCGATCGACCTCCTCCTCACCGACGTCGTCATGCCGGAGATGAGCGGCCGCGAGTTGGCCGAGCGGCTCCTCCCCGACCGCGCCGAGATCCGCGTCCTCTTCATGTCCGGCTACACCGAGGACGCCGTGGTCCGCCACGGCATCGAGAACACCCGGATCAACTTCCTCGAAAAGCCCTTCTCCCCCGCCGCCCTGGCGCGCAAGGTGCGCGAGGTGCTGGACGCGCAAGCCGCGCCGGCGTGAGGTGCGGGATCGTGCACACACGGTGCGCCCACCCGGCGTTCCGCGCGACGAGAAACTCCGCCGTCGGTCCGGCGCCGACGACGCACGCCGACGGGGACCGGAGATGAAAAAACGCGCCGGCTTCGAGCCGGCGCGTTTTCTCGATCGGTGCTCGATTACTGCCCCCGCTACTGCGCCTGCGCCTGCTGCTGCCGCGAGGCCAGCTCGTTCGGGTCCACGACTTCCGGCCGGACCGGCCCCTCCATCCCCGCGAACGTCGGGGCCGGCTCCGGCGTGACCACCACCGACGGCGACTCCAGCGGGGCCTTGGTGTACCCGCGCGTGTCGTTCGTCGCCGGATCCCCGCAGGCCGCCAGCCCCGCGACCACGATCGACAGCGCACCCATCGCGCCGCGCTTCCGCATCATCTGCATCGACCTCCGATCGAGTTGTGGGCGATTGACGAGGCAACCAATATGGCGCGCGCGTGCGGGATGCGCTACCCGGGGGCGGTGGGTGGTGGTTGGGAGGGCTTGGAGCTGGGGCTCAGGGCTCGGGGCTCAGGGCTTGGGGCTCAGGGCTCAGGGTGGTGTCGGAGCGTTCAAGGGGGGACCCCGGCCTTGCCGGGCGGGCGAAACCTCTCTCTTCCGGTGCCTCCGCTGGGGCCGGCGTGTGCAAACTCAGCATGGAACGCCCTCTCATTACCTCCCCGCTATGTTCGCACATATATCGTGTTAAACAT
>CALBZE010000130.1 GCA_937889645.1 uncultured bacterium | reverse complement strand
CCGCGCTCGTGCCCCACACCGCGCCACGCCCCAGCCACGCCCTAGCCAGGCCCCGGTCGCGCCCTCGCGCTGCCCCGCCCCCTCCCGCCCCCGCCCTGGCCTATCCCCCCGCACCATGCTATGCTACCAGGAATCACCCGAACCCACCCTGCCGGCGCCGCGCGGCGGCGCCGCGAGCTGTTCCGTCACCAGGAGGACGTGCCGATGCACACCACCCTTCCGAGACGATGGTCCACGGCTCTGGGGATGCTGCTCTTCGCGGGCACGACC
Organism: uncultured bacterium; assembly: GCA_937889645.1. GTDB lineage: Bacteria > Gemmatimonadota > Gemmatimonadetes > Longimicrobiales > RSA9 > CALBZE01. The sequence continues at coordinate 7,859 of CALBZE010000130.1, read as the reverse complement.
GCGCTCCAGGCGCAGACCACCCAGACCAAGGCCCGGGTCACCACGCCCGAGGAGTTCTTCGGCCACACGATCGGCGCCGATTACGTACTCCCCAACTACACGCAGTTCACGGAGTACTGGAAGCGGCTGGACGCGGAGTCCGACCGCATCAAGGTCGTCTCGATCGGCAAGACGGCCGAGGGCCGCGATCAGCTCATGGCGATCGTGACGTCGCCCGAGAACCACGCGAACCTCGAGCGCTACCGCCAGATCTCGCGGCGGCTCGCCCGCGCCGAGGGCGTCTCCGAGGTCGAGGCCCGGCGCCTCGCCGCCGAGGGGAAGGCCGTCGTCTGGATCGACGGCGGGCTCCACGCGACCGAGGTGCTCGGCGCGCAGCAGCTCCTCGAGACCGTCTACCAGCTCGTCAGCCGCGACGACCCGGAGACGCTCCGCATCCTCGACGACGTCATCGTCCTCGCCGTCCACGCGAACCCGGACGGGATGGAGCTCGTCTCGAACTGGTACATGCGCGAGCCGGACCCGACCAAGCGCTCGACGCGCGGCATCCCGCGCCTGTACCAGAAGTACATCGGGCACGACAACAACCGCGACTTCTACATGTCGACGCAGCCCGAGACCGAGAACATGAACCGGGTCCTGTTCCACGAGTGGTTCCCGCAGATCGTCTACAACCACCACCAGACGGGCCCGACCGGTACGGTCCTCTTCGCTCCGCCCTTCCGCGATCCGTTCAACTACAACGTCGACCCGCTCGTTATCACCTCGCTCGACCAGGTCGGCGCGGCGATGCACAGCCGGTTCGTCGCGGAGGGGAAGGGCGGCGCGACGATGCGGCGCGGCGCCAACTACTCGACGTGGTGGAACGGCGGGCTGCGCACGGTCACCTACTTCCACAACATGATCGGGCTGCTGACGGAGACGATCGGGAACCCGACGCCGATGGAGATCCCGTTCGTCGCCAACCGCCAGCTCCCGAGCGGCGACCTGCCGATGCCGATCATGCCGCAGAAGTGGCACTTCCGGCAGTCGGTCGACTACTCGGTCACGGCCAACTACGCGGTCCTCGACTACGCGTCCCGCTACCGTGAGACGCTGCTCTTCAACTTCTGGCGCATGGGGATGAACTCGATCGAGCGCGGCAGCCGCGACTCCTGGACCGTCGCGCCCAAGCGGATCGAGGCGGTGCGCCAGGCGATGGCCGAGGAGTCGAAGGCGGCGCTCGACGCGGACGGGATGGCCGTCGGCGGGCTGCTGGCCAACGCGCCGGACAGCGAGGAGTCGCGCCGCGCGATGTCGCTCCTCTACCGCCCCGAGTGGCGTGACCCGCGCGGCTACATCATCCCCGCCGACCAGGCGGACTTCCCGACGGCGACGAAGTTCGTCGAGGCGCTGCTCGAGACGGGGATCACCGTCCACCGAGCGACGGCGGACTTCACCGTGAACGGGAAGCGGTACCCGAAGGGCTCGTACGTGATCAAGACGGCGCAGGCGTTCCGCCCGCACATCATCGACATGTTCGAGCCGCAGGACCACCCGAACGACTTCCGCTACCCCGGCGGCCCGCCGATCCCGCCGTACGACGCGGCCGGCTGGACGCTCGCCTACCAGATGGGGATCGAGTTCGACCGCATCCTGGACGGCTTCGACGGCCCGTTCGAGGTGGTCGAAGGGTTCCACCTCTCGCCGCCGCCCGGCACGGTCGCCGACGGCGCGACGGCGGGCTGGATCCTGTCGACGGCGTACAACGACGCCTTCAAGGCGGTCAACCGCCTGCTCGCCGCGCGCGTCGACGTCTACCGCCTGGCCGACGCGTGGACGCACGGGGGGAAGACGTACCCGGCCGGGACGTTCTTCATCCCGGCGAAGGGGAACGTCCGGCAGCGGCTCGTCCCGCTCGCGAACGAGCTCGGCATCTCCTTCGACGCCGCGACCGAGGCGCCCGCGGGCGAGCACTACCGCCTGCGCCCGGTCCGGATCGCGCTCTGGGACCGCTACGGCGGCTCGATGGAGTCCGGCTGGACGCGCTGGCTCTTCGAGAGGTTCGACTTCCCGTTCGAGGTCGTCTTCCCGCAGCGGCTCGACAAGGGGAACCTGAAGAAGGACTTCGACGTGCTCGTCTTCGTCGATGGCGCGATCCCGGCGGCGGACCGGCAGGGCCGCTCGCCGTGGGAGGCGGACGAGTCGTCGATCCCGGCCGAGTACCGCCACATGCTCGGCCAGGTCACCGTCTCGAAGACGGTCCCGCAGATCAAGAAGTTCCTCGAGGACGGCGGGACGGTGATCACGATCGGCAGCTCGACGGTGCTCGCGCGGCACCTCGGCCTCCCGGTCGGCGACCACCTGGTCGACGAGAAGGGCCAGCGGCTGCCGCCGGAGGAGTTCTTCGTCCCCGGCTCGATCCTGCAGGCGAAGGTCGACAACTCGCGGCCGGTCGCGTACGGGATCGGCGAGTACGCGGACTTCATGTTCGTCCGCTCGCCGGTGCTGCGGCTCGAGCCCGGCGCGGAGACGGCGGGCGTGCGCGCCGTCGCGTGGTACGACTCGCCCGAGCCGCTGCGCAGCGGCTGGGCGTGGGGGCAGCACCGCCTCCAGGGCGGCGCCGCGGTCGTCGAGGCGCCCGTCGGGAAGGGGATGCTCTACCTCTTCGCGCCCGAGGTGCTCTACCGCGCGCAGCCGCACGGCACGTTCAAGTTCGTCTTCAACCCGATCTCGCTGGCGCGGGCCGAGCGCGCGCGGGTGAGGTAGGAGGAAGGCGGTAAGGCGACGTCGCGCGATCCGGCGAGCGCGGCGTAGCGACGACCCCCGGCGCGGCGATGGGACCGCGCCGGGGGTTCGTTATTCGCATCCGCCTCATCCCCGCTCCTCTCCCGGCGCGGGCCCGCCGCGCTCGCCGACCGGCGGCGTCGGCGCGCGGGCCATGAGCGCGTAGTGCATGACCAGGCCGGCGAGCGCGCCGCCGATCAGCGGGCCGATCCAGTAGACGAGGTGGTCGCCCCACGCGCCCGAGGCGAGCGCCGGGCCGAACGCGCGCGCCGGGTTGACAGCGCCGCCGGTCAGCGGCCCGATCGCCATGATGTCGAGCGCGATCGTGAGGCCGATCGCGAACGGGAAGACCGACGACGGCGCCCGCTCGTCGACCGCGGTCCCGAAGACGACGAAGACGAGGAAGAAGGTCGTGACCGCCTCGAGGATGATCCCGGCACCGGCCGGGATCGTGGGCGCGAGCGCCGGCGTCCCCGCGGCGACCGCGTCGGCGCCGATGATCGCGGCCAGCAGGAACCCGGCGACGGCCGCGCCGAGCAGCTGCGCGAGCCAGTAGACGAGGCCGGTCCCCACGTCCATCCGCCCGGTCACGACGAAGCCCAGCGTGATCGCGGGGTTGAAGTGCCCGCCCGAGACCGCCGCCAGCGCCGCGACCATCACCGCGATGACCAGCCCGTGCGCGAAGGCGATCGTGGCGAGCGAGACCGTCCCCTCCGGGAGCGCGGCGACGTCGCCGGCCGTGATCGCGAGCACGCCGATGAAGATCAGGGCGAACGTGCCGATGCCCTCGGCCAGCGCCCGTTGCCAGATCGGTGTCGTCATGTGCGCCCTCCCGGTATCGCCCGACGCGGTTGGGGTTCCAGGCCCCGAAATGATCGGGCGGCGACACGCAACCGGCGGGCCAGGCGTTGCCGACCGCCGCGGCACCCGCGGAACCCCGGCCGCTGCGGCGCCCTATCATCCCCATTCGCGGACGCTCCCGCTCGCGCACTTCCCCGTGCCGGAAGCGGCTTGTAAGTTCCGAAGCGCCTCATGCGTTGAATGACAGCCCGCAACCCCAACGAAGGAGCAGAGATGCACAGCGGACCGACGCTCGTTCGCAGCGGACTCGCGGCGGCCTTCGCGCTCGGCCTCGCCCTCGCCGCGACGCCGCGCGACGCGGCCGCGCAGGAAGCCCACGCCGGCTCGCACCAGCACGGCGCCGGGCACCAGCACGACCCGTCGCACCACGCCCAGCATCACGGCGACAACCCGATCGTCATCGCGATCCACGGCGGCGCGGGCACGATCCGCCGCGGCGTCATGACGCCGGAGATGGAGCAGGCCTACCGCGCGAAGCTCGAGGAGGCGCTCCGCGCGGGGTACGCGGTCCTGCAGCAGGGCGGCACGAGCCTCGACGCCGTCGTCGCGGCGATCACGATCCTCGAGGACTCGCCGCTCTTCAACGCCGGCAAGGGCGCGGTCTTCACCAACGCCGGGACGAACGAGCTCGACTCGTCGATCATGGACGGCGCGACGCTGCGCGCCGGCGCGGTCGCGGGCGTCAAGACGGTCAAGAACCCGATCCTCCTCGCCCGCGCCGTCATGGAGAAGTCGCCGCACGTGATGATGGCCGGCACGGGCGCCGAGGCGTTCGCCGCCGAGCAGGGGCTCGAGATCGTCGACCCGTCGTACTTCTTCACCGAGTCCCGCTGGCAGGCGCTCCAGCGCGCCAAAGCGCAGGAGGCGGGGCGGCCGGTCCTGCGCGACGAGGAGGCGGAGGCGCCTGAGGCGGACGCGCCTGAGGCGGACGCGGCCGGCGCGGCGTTGGAATCCGCCGCCCACGACGTCGCCTTCCCCGACGACTACAAGTTCGGCACGGTCGGCGCCGTCGCGCTCGACCGCCACGGCAACCTCGCCGCGGGCACCTCGACCGGCGGGATGACGAACAAGCGCTGGGGCCGCATCGGCGACTCGCCCGTGATCGGCGCCGGCACGTACGCGAGCAATGAGAGCTGCGCCGTCTCCGCCACGGGTCACGGCGAGTTCTTCATCCGCAACGTCGTCGCCTACGACATCTGCGCGCGCATGCGCTACCTCGGCCTCTCGCTCCAGGAGGCGGCGGACCAGGTCGTCATGCAGCGGCTGGTCGAGCAGGGCGGCGAGGGCGGCGTGATCGCGATCGACCGCCAGGGGAACATCGCCATGCCGTTCAACAGCGAGGGGATGTACCGCGGCTACGTCGACCGCGACGGGAACGTCGTCGTCGAGATCTACAAGGACTGAGAGCCGGGACGGGAATGATGAATCGCGCACGCGTCCGCACGCCGATCCTCGGCCTCGCGCTCGCGCTGGGGCTGGCGGCCTGCTCCGACGACCCGACCAGCCCCCGGCCGATCCCGATCGAGGAGACCGTGTTCGCGGGCTTCCTCGGGATCGATCTGGCGCAGATGACGCGCCTCGAGACGGGCGTATACATCCAGGACATCGTCGTCGGCGAAGGCGATGCCGCCGCGGTGGGGGACACGCTGACCGTCCACTACTCGCTCTGGCTCCCGGACGGCAGGCTGATCCAGGATTCCAGGGCGATCGGCGACGAGCCGGTCGAGCTGGTGCTCGTCGGTCCGCCCCAGGGCGTCATCCCCGGCTGGGTCGACGGGATCCCGGGGATGCGCGAGGGCGGTACGCGGAAGCTCGTGATCCCGTACGACCGCGCCTACGGCCCGTACGACGTCCGCGACCGGAACGGCACCGTCGTCATCCCCGCCTACTCGAACCTGGTCTTCGAGGTCGAGCTGGTGGAGGTGAAACGGCCGGCGGAGGAGGAGCCGCCGGCCGATTAGGGGCCCCGGTTCGTGGCCGGCGCCCGAGGGGCACCGGCCGGCCGAGGGAGAGTCGCCGGCCGGCCAAGGGTGCGCGGCCGGGGGAACGGTCCGCCCGCCGGCGCAACCGGCCGGCCGAGAGGGAGCCGCCGCTCCGCGATCGGGGCGGCGGCTCAGCGCGTGTAATAGGGGTTGCGCCCGGACGCGTGATCGGTCACGTCGTGCACCGCCGCGATCTCCGGGACCGCCTCGCGGATCATACGCTCGACGCCCTGCCGCAGCGTGAGGCGCGACATCGCGCACCCCTGGCACCCGCCGCTCATCTCGATGTAAGCGACGTCGCCGCGCACGTCGACGAGCTCGATCCGCCCGCCGTGCGCCGCGACGCCCGGGTTGATCCGCTCCTCGATCACGGCGCGCACGCGCTCCGCCAGCTCGCCCGACGCCGCGCCGTTCCCGTTCTCGAAGCTCGGGAACCGCACGACGAAGCCGCCGTCGCCCCAGTCGACGATGCGCCCGCGGAGCTGGGCCGCGCTGCGCGCGTCGAGGATGACGCGGACGTCGCCCGCCTCGACGAGCGTATCGTCCGGCCCGGCGTCCTCCTCCTCGACGAGCACGAACTCCCACTCCGGCGCCAGCGGGCTGGCGCCTTCGCCCATATGGATCCGCAGCGCCGGCCGCTCCAGGTACGCGGCAATCGACCGCAACTTCTCGCGCGCCGGCTCGGTGAGGGTGAGCATGGTGGTCACTCCGGTTTGGGGAGATGGAATCATAGCGTGTTGGTATGGGGGAGGGTACCCCGTAGGGGGTGTTGGGTGTCGGGGTTTGGGGCTCAGGGCTCAGGGCTTAGGGCTCAGGGCTTGGGGCTCGGGGCTCAGGGCTTGGGGCTCAGGGCTTGGGGCTCAGGGGGTGGTGGGGCGTGGGCGGCGAGTGGGGGTGGGAGTCACGGGGGTGGGGTGGGAAAGGGAGGCGGTGTGATTGAGGCGGTGTGACGGAGGCGGTGCGATGGAGGCGGTGATGGCCATTGCGCGTGTTGAAACTGCGCATTCGTCGCGGAAACAACCGAACCGTGTGCGGTTTTCCCTCGCTAATGTGGGAAGTGCACACGCATCGTCGCGGCCGAACGACGCGTGTGCGGTTTGCCACCGTATTTGTGGAAACGCAGCGAGGATGGTGAAAAAGGCCGTCGCCTGCTACTTTTCCACCGGCGGGCACCGGCGCTTCGAGGCGTCGCCGGCCGAGTACGCCTACGAGCGCTCGGCCACCCGGCACCCGCCCGAGCCCTGAGCCCCGAGCCCTGAGCCCCGAGCCCTTTTCTCCCCACCAACCAACCGAGATCGCGCCATGCACATCCAGCGCCTAGCCGCCATCGCGGCCGCAATCCTCGCCTGCGCCAACCCGGTGGCCGAGCCCACTGCTGACACCACCACAGTGCTCGTCATCCGCCACGCCGAACGCGCGGCCGTCGAAGGACGCGACCCGCCGCTCTCGGAGGCGGGCGCCGCGCGCCGAGGCGTTGGCGGAGGCGCTCGCCGACGCGGGCGTGACGGCGATCTATGCGACGCCTTATCGTCGCACGCGTGACACGGCGGCTCCACTCGCCCGGCGGCTCGGGCTCGAGATCCGCGAAACGCCGGTCCAGGGCGGGGTCGACGTGCACGCGCGGGAGGTGGCGCGGCGCGTCGTCGCCGAGAACCCGGGCGGCGTCGTGCTCGTGGTGGGGCACAGCAACACCGTCCCGGCGATCGTGGGTGCGCTCACCGGGCTGGAGGTCCCCGAGATCTCGGAGGACGCGTACGGCGATCTCTTCGTCGTGCAGGCGCCGACGACGGGGCAGGCGCGGTTGATTCGGGCGCGGATACCGTGAGCGGCCTGGCTCGCAGGGCGCACCGGAAGGTGCGGAGGGCACGATCCGCGAGGCGCGGCTGAAGCGGAATCGGCAGCGACGAGCGACCGACGGCCGGCGTGCGCCTCGTCACGCACGCCGGCCGCGGCCTCGACCGGACCGGTCGGAGGGATGCCGTGAGCCGGCCCGGGGTCGGTGGGGAGGTAGGGACGGGGCGGGGAGATAGGGACCGGGCGGGGAGATGCCGGGACCCGGTCCCGTGGGTTCGTGGCCGCGCGGCGCCCGCAACCCCATGTTGCCCGCGACCCCATGTGGCGCCCGCAACCCCCTGTGACGCGCAACCCCATGCGGCCCGCGCCCGCATGCGGTCCGCGCCCCCATGTGACGCGAGCCCGCTCAGAACGCTTCCGGAATCACGGCGATCCCGGTGCTCTCCCAGCACGAGACGA
>CALBZE010000129.1 GCA_937889645.1 uncultured bacterium | reverse complement strand
CCGCAGATCGTCGAGGACCAGGTCACCTACCCGGTGGCGAGCGAGATGCTGAAGGTGCCCGGCGCGAAGACGGTGCGCGGGTACTCGTTCTTCGGCGTCTCGTTCGTCTACGTGATCTTCGAGGACGGGACCGACCTCTACTGGGCCCGAAGCCGCGTCCTGGAATACCTCTCGGCGATCCAGGGAAAGCTGCCGCCCGGCGCGACGGCGACGCTCGGCCCGGACGCGACCGGGCTCGGCTGGATCTACCAGTACGTCCTCGAGGACACCACGGGCCGCCGCTCGCTCTCCGAGCTGCGCGCGCTCCAGGACTGGTACCTCCGCTTCCAGCTCACCGCCGTCCCGGGCGTGAGCGAGGTGGCGACGGTCGGCGGCTTCGAGAAGACGTACGAGGTCGTGATCGACCCGGTCAAACTCCGCGGCTACGGAGTCTCGGTGAACGACGTCATGCGCGCGGTCGAGGGCTCCAACCAGGACGCCGGCGCCATGATGATGGAGATCTCCGAGCGGGAGTTCATGGTCCGCGGGCTCGGGTACTTCAAGGGGATCCCGGACATCGAGAGCGTGGTCGTCGGGACGACGTCGCGCGGCGCGCCGATCCGCATTGCGGACGTGGCGCAGGTGCGGGAGGCGCCGAACGTCCGGCGCGGGATCGCGGATCTCGACGGGCGCGGCGACGTCGTGGGCGGGATCGTCGTCATGCGCTTCGGCGAGAATGCGCTCGCCACGATCGATAGGGTCAAGGAGAAGCTGTCCGAACTCGAGGCGGGGCTCCCGCCCGGCGTGGTCATCCGCCCGGTCTACGACCGGAGCGACCTGATCCTGCGCGCGATCGCCAACCTGAAGGAGAAGCTGGTCGAGGAGCTGGTCGTGGTCGGGCTGGTCTGCCTGGTCTTCCTCTTCCACGCGCGCAGCGCGCTGGTCGCGATCGCGACCCTCCCCCTCGGGATCCTGATCGCCTTCGTCGCCATGCGCGCCCTCGGGATCGGGGCGGACATCATGAGCCTCGGCGGGATCGCGATCGCCATCGGCGCGATGGTCGACGCGGCGATCATCATGATCGAGAACATGCACAAGCACCTGGAGCGCGTCGTCGGCCGGAAACGGGAAGAGATGCGCGCGGCCGGCGCGCCGGTTCCGGAGGATGGCAGGCTGGACACGTCGCTCCTCACCAACCGCGAGCGGTGGGGCGTTGTCGTCGAATCGTCGAAGGAGGTGGGTCCCGCCCTCTTTTTCTGTCTCCTGATCATCACCGTCTCCTTCGTCCCGGTATTCGCCCTCGAGGCGCAGGAGGGGCGGCTCTTCAAGCCGCTGGCCTGGACCAAGACGCTCGCGATGGCGGCCGCGAGCGTGCTGTCGGTCACGGTCGTGCCTGTCGCGATGGGGCTCTTCATCCGCGGCCGGATCCACCCGGAGCGGAAGAATCCGGTCTCGCGCGTGCTCATGGCGCTCTACCGGCCGGTGATCGACCTCACGCTCAGGTATCGCCTGCCCGTGATCGCTGCGGCGCTCGCCACTCTCCTCCTCGCCTGGATCCCCTTCCGGCGGATCGGCGGCGAGTTCATGCCGCCGCTGAACGAGGGGACGATCCTCTACATGCCGACGACGCTCCCGGGGATCGGGCCGACCCGCGCGCAGCAGGCGCTCCAGAGGCAGGACAGCATCCTGGCTTCGTTCCCCGAGGTCGCGAGCGTCTTCGGCAAGGCGGGGCGCGCGAACACCGCGACGGATCCGGCGGGCTTCGACATGTTCGAGACGACGATCGTGCTGAAGCCCGAATCGGAGTGGCGGCCGGGGATGACGCTCGAGAAGCTGATCGCGGAGATGGACTCTGCGGTCCGCTTCCCGGGCGTCGCGAACGCGTGGACGATGCCGATCCAGGGGCGGATCGACATGCTCGCCACCGGGATCCGGACGCCGGTCGGGATCAAGATCTTCGGGCCCGATCTGGCGGAGCTGGAGCGGATCGGCAAGGAGATCGAGGGCCACCTCCGGATGGTGCCCGGCACCCGCTCGGCGTTCGCGGAGCGCGCGGTCTCGGGCTACTACGTCGACGTCGAGATCGACCGGGCCGCCGCGGCCCGCTACGGGCTCAACGTCCGGGACATCCAGGAGGTCCTCGGCGCGGCGATCGGCGGGATGACGATCACCCAGGCCGTGGAGGGGCGGGAGCGCTACCCCGTGCGGATTCGCTACCCTCAGGAGCTGCGCGACGACCCGGAGAAGCTGGCGGACCTGCTGATCCCCGTGCCGCCCGCGCGCGGCTCGGCGGGAGCGGGCGGGACGGCCGCGATGGGCGGGATGGCCGGGATGGCGGGCGGGGCGTCCGGCGGCGGGACCGCTCAGATCCCGCTCGGCCAGGTCGCCACGATCCGGCAGGTCGCCGGCCCGATGGCGATCAAGACCGAGGGCGCCTTCCCGACCGCCTGGGTCTACGTCGACGTCGAGGGCCGCGACATCGGCGGCTACGTCCGCGAGGCCAAGCGGATGATCGACGAGATGGTGACGCTCCCGCCCGGCTACACCCTCGAGTGGTCGGGGCAGTACGAGTACATGCAGCGGGCGAAAGAGCGCCTGATGCTGGTCGTCCCCGCCACGCTCGCGATCATCTTCCTGCTCCTCTACTTCAGCTTCAAGAACGTGGGCGAGGTGCTGATCGTGATGCTGTCGCTCCCGTTCGCGCTGGTGGGCGGGGTGCTGATCATGGCGCTCCTCGGCTACCACTGGTCGGTCGCGACCGCCGTCGGCTTCATCGCCCTCGCCGGCGTGGCCGCCGAGACCGGGGTCGTCATGCTGATCTACCTCGACCACGCGTGGAACGCCCGCAAGGCGACGGGGCGCACCACGCTCCGCGACCTCTACGAGGCGATCGTCGAGGGCGCGGTCGAACGGGTCCGGCCGAAGATGATGACCGTGACCGCGATCGTCGCGGGGCTACTGCCGATCCTGTGGGGGAGCGGGACGGGGGCGAGCGTGATGAAGCGGATCGCGGCGCCGATGGTCGGGGGGATGGTGTCGTCGACCGTGCTCACGCTGGTCGTGATCCCGGCGATCTACTCGCTCTGGAAGGAGTGGCAGGTCGCGCGGGAGATGCCGCGGGAAGAGGCCGCGGGTCGCGCAGGGGCATCGGCGACGGTGCTCACGGGCGCGGACTAGGACCCGCATAGCGGCGGCACCTGTCGCCAGGATAGGCGGCGCTCGTTGCAAGAATACGAAGCGACGCGCCGATTTCGGTGGGCGCACGGCGTTGCCGTGCGCCCACCGGTCCATTGCGGCTCACGAGCGGCCACGCGAACGCGACGACCAGTGAATGGCGGAGATCTTCCACCCCTCCGGCGTGCGTACGAGCACCATCAACTCGGCGCCGACGGAGTCGACCTGGCGCCCCCGGAATTCGCCGCGGGTCGAGCTCGAGGATACCGCCCACGCTACGTCGCCGTGCATGGTGACACGGATCGGGCGCCGCTCGCTCTGCACGGCGCGGGCAAAGGCGATGTCGGACGGAAGGTGGTGCGAGATGTACTCTTCGCGGGTTTCGAAGCCTCCGCTCTCGAGGATCACCGCGTCGGGCGCGAGCAGCGACACCGCCGCGGCGCTGTCGCCCGATGCGAGCGCCGCGTGGTAGCGCTCGACCGCGGCCGCGACCTCGGCCGAGTCATTCGGCGATGGGCCGAGTGAAGCGGGAGCGGGCGATCGTTCCCGGGCCCGAAGGCAGGCGGTGGAAAAGATCAGGGCGCTCACAACGCCCGCCAGCAATATTGCCGACCGCCGTGATGCCATGGAGTGTGTCACGGGTCACCTCGACTGGAAGAACGGCCACTTTCTGCCGCCAATGGAGAATCTATCTGGAACGAAACGTGCGCGGCCGAGGGGTCGATTTCTTCCGGAGCACGATGAATATCTTAGCTCCAGCCAGCGCCCGTGCGATAGGATGTTCTTGCGGCGTGTTCGGGCGATGCCACCGGTGTCGAGGCGAGCGTCGAGGGTCCCACTGATCGGAATCGCTTTGGTCCTCTCGCAGCCCTGGGCCCTGCCCCAGCTCCGCGCGCAGACCGCGCCCGACACGTCGGCCCACGTCGTGGGCGCCATGTCGTGACCGCGGAGGTCTTCGGCCGGCGCTGGAAGGCGGAGGTCTCTCTGTTCAACCCGGATCCTGCACATAGTGGCTGAGGTCTGATATTGATGGTTCTGCGGCGCGCA
>CALBZE010000128.1 GCA_937889645.1 uncultured bacterium | reverse complement strand
TACAACCGTGCGTCGGAGATGCCGGACGAGCCCATCTCCGCATTCGGCGAGAGGCTGCTCGCCGCTCTCGACAGTCTGCGCCCGAGGGCGTTCGTCCTGGACCTCCGTTTCAACACCGGCGGGAACCTGGACCTCGCGAAGGACCTCATGGCGAAGCTCGAGGAGCGCACGCGTGGCATCGCTCGCTTCGTGATCACCGGCCGTGCGACGTTCTCGGCGGGGATCACGGCGGCCGCGGCGTGGCGGGCCGCCGGCGACGTGATCATCGTCGGAGAGCCGGTCGGCGACGAGCTCGACTTCTGGTCCGAGGGCGGCAACATCATCCTTCCGAATTCCGGGCTCGCCGCGCACTTCGCGAACGCGTTCCACAGCTACTCCCGATCGCCCTGCCCGGACGACGTCCCTTGCTTCCTCGACCTGAGTTCGCCGGATCTCGGGCCGGACCTCCCGGCATCCAGCCGGTGGGCCGATTACGCTGCCGGGATCGACGTGGCGCTGGAGGCGATCCGGAAACGGTTGCAGGGGATCCCCGCGCCGCTTCATTATTGACCCGCGGCGGCGGCGGCGACGTCGTCGCTTACAACCCCACCCACGGGTTCACGGCTGGACCCCCTGCGGCAGGCATCGATCGAGGCGCTCGCCGCGGTCGATCCCGGGTCCGGCCCGAACCCGGCGAGCCGACCGGCACAGCGCCTCGCAGTCTCACCTCCGATGCGGAGCGCGGATCATGGGTAGAGAGCTGCGACTCGGTTTCGCGATGGGCGGCGGCGTGTCGCTGGGCGCGTTCAGCGGCGCGGCGCTGACCGAGGCGATGAAGCTGGCCGTCCTGCGGGCGACGTACGTCGTCGACGACCCGTCGGACCCACGGCACGGGGAGCGGGTGCCGTACGACCGCGTCGTCGTCGACGTCTTCAGCGGCGCGAGCGCGGGGGCGCTCTCCCTCGTCCTCATGCTCCGCTCCCTCGCCCAGCCGGACCCGGCGCCGGACGTCGAGGACCGGCTCCGCGCGCAGTTCGCGGACGAGTTCGACCGGCTCGACGACGCGCGCCGCATGCAGCTCGTCGCCGCGCAGCACGCGCAGGACATGCAGCACCGCGCGTGGGTCCAGGAGGTCGACATCGAGACGCTGCTCGGCCGGAAGGGCGGACGGAAGCGCGACCTGCGGCACGTCGCCAGCATCCTCGACCGCGGCGCCGTCGACGAGATCGCGGCCCGGCTCCTCTCCTTCGACCGCACGCCCGACTTCGCCGGCCGCCAGCTCCTGGGCGACCGCGTTCTCTTCGCCGCGACGCTGAGCAACCTGACCGCGATCCAGTACGACGCGCGCAAGGCCCGCGAGGCCGAGGAGGCGGGCGTGATCGCGCTGCGCGACGCGCTCACGTCGCGCGGGCACCGCGAGGTCCGCGTCTTCGACCTGCGATTCCACGAGGCGCCGAAGGAGGGGCGGAGCCGCTGGTGCCGCTACCACGCGGCCGACGAGCGGCCGGGCGAGATCGGCGACCTGCGCGCGCCGTCGGCGTGGGCGAAGCTCGGCGCGACGTGCATCGCCTGCGGCGCGTTCCCCTTCGCCTTCGAGCCCGTCGTCCTCAAGCGCAAGGCGTACGAGTACGGCCCCGCGATCTGGAAGCGACAGTTCGCCGGACGCGTCGAGGGCGACACGATCTGGATGACCTACGTCGACGGCGGGACGTTCAACAACGAGCCGATCCGCGAAGCCTTCCGCCTCGCCTCGTTCATGGACGCGCGCCCGTCGGCGACGCCGTTCGACCGTCGCATCGTCTTCGTCGACCCGCGCCTCGGGCCCGAGAAGATCTCGTTCCTGCTCCCGATCCACTCCGAGTACCGCGTCCGCGAGCCCGGCTGGCTCGGCTCGCTGCAGGGCTACCAGCTCCAGCGGCTGACGACGTTAGAGCGGCTCGGCGTGAAGGCCGGCCACATCCTGACCGCGATCCTGGGCGAGGCGACGAGCGACGAGGCGGACAAGATCATGTCGGTCCGCGACCGGTTCGCGCTGCGCGACAAGGCGCGGGCGCTGCTCGGTCCGGCGCTGGAGGACGAGCCCACGGCGGGCAAGCTCCGCGCGCTGATCAAAGCGTGTCGCGACCTGCTCCAATCGAACCGCGAGGACGCCGAGTTCCCGCCGGTCCCGTACGAGCTGGCCGACGAGCTGGAGCGCGTGATCGCCGAGAACCCGGACGAGCTCGGAAGGTTGGCCGGCCGGGCGAAGGCGTTCCTGCGCGATGTCGACGGCGCCGCCGACAAGGCGCTTTGGCTGCGCGCGCTCGTCTACTCCTACCTCGACCTGCTCATGGACCTGGGCGGGAAGCACGAGGCGTCGCGCGTGATCGCGATCGCGCCGATCGTCGAGCGGAAGGGCGGGAAGCTGGTCTACGAGCCGCTCCCCGGCCACGAGGCGATGGGGTTCGCCGGCTTCACGTCGCAGGTCTCGCGCGAGTTCCAGGTCGAGATGGCGCGCTATTCGACCGAGCTGCTCATGCGACGGGCGGGGCTGATCGAGCGTCGCCCGGGGCGGCGGACCGAGCCGCCGGTGTTCCGGCACCGCGAGCAGTTCGAGCGCGAGTTCAGGGCGGGGATGGAGATGCTGGCGGAGCGGATCCGCGACGTCGTCGGCAACTCGCACTTCTCCCCGCTCATCCGCACCGGCCTCGGCTTCGCGCTCGGCCCGCTCCTCGAGCCGCTCTCGCGCATGGAGCCGTCGGGCCGGAAGGTCGAGCTGCGGATCGAGGTCCCCGGCGACCGGTTCGAGCTGGACGGCCCGGGGTTCGGCGACCGGGACCGCCGGCCGATCGCGATCGACGGCAAATACGTGCTGATCGCTTGCGTGGAGTGGCGTGAGGCGGCGGGCCCGGCCGGCCAGGGCGACGGGGGCGGGGCGGCGGATTCGGTGGGCGGCGCCGGCGGGCGGTGGAGCGGGCCGAACGTGCAGGAGAAGGATCAGACGATCCGGGTCGATCAGCAGCGAACGGTTTTTCTCGGCGGCGACCGGCTGTTCTGTCGCATTCAGCTTCCGACGGCGGAGCAGGTGGCGCGGCTCGACGACCATCCGTGTCCGCAGTTCAGGATCGTGTTGCGGGAGGAGGATCGGGGGACGACGGTGGCGGCGGAGAGGTGGGAGTTGGGGGAGCCGCCGGTGAGTCTGGAGGAGGGGTTGGTGGGGGTGGTGGGGAGGTGATGGAGCGGTTGGCTTTCGTGTCTGGTGATTCAAAGGACTTCGGGATCCCATGGTAGGGCTGTGAGTTCGGACAGGAAGAGGGTCTCCAGGATGTTGCACGTCACCGTTCTGTTGAAGCATTGGTCCTTCCGGTACATGAGCACCATCGCGGTGGTCGTCGGTGCCGGATTGATCGCGTTCGTCGCGCGAACCGCATCGTCGCTCGACTGGAAGCTCGTCGTAACGACTGTCAGCGTTGGCCTTTCTCTCATCTATTTCGTGCAGAAACAGAAGTTGGAAGAAGTGCACCTATTCAATGGGTTATTTGAGAAGTTCAACCAGAGGTACGACAGGCTGAACGAGCGGTTGGCAGAAATTGACAACGTTGATTCGGAAATCGGCCTGACGAATGAAGAAAAGGCGATACTCGTCGATTATTTCAATCTCTGCGGGGAAGAGTACCTCTATTACAAGCTCGGATACATCTACCCTGAAGTCTGGAACGCATGGCTCCGGGGGATGCAGCAGTACTACTGCAATAAACGCATCCGTAAGTATTGGCAGGAAGAACTGAGAACCAATTCGTACTACGGCCTGACCGACTCGATCCTGAGATCGGGCATCAAGTGCGGTGGGCGCGACGACAAGCCTGTAGCGGCCGGCGGGGTCGGTAACGAAACCGAGACGGGGGTGAGCTCATGTGGTCCGATCTCTTCCGTCTATCCCCGTCGTCCGGAAGCTCCTATACTCATCCGGGAAGTCGTTGTGGTCGACTGAGCCCTCCGCCGTCGCATTGATGACCGCACGAGCATGTCCGAACCCCCCATCTCCGCCTCCACCATCGACGCTCTCCGTCGCATCGCGCTGCGGTGCGCCGAGACCCCCGACGACGCCGACGATCTGGTCCAGGACATGCTCCTCGCCGCGGTCGAGCAGGGGCGAGTCCAGAGCGACGACGGGTTCCTGGCCTGGGCGCGCGGCGTTTTCCGGCGCCGGGCGTTGTTCATCGCACGCACGGAGGGTAGGCGACGGCGCAGGGAGGCGCTCTACGCGGCCGACGCCGATCCGTCGGGTGAGGCGATCCGGAAACTGCCGCGCGAGTTCATCGACACCCTTTCGCCCTCGCTGAAGATCGTCGCGCTCCTCGCCAACCTCGGCCTCGGGCGGGCGGAGATCGCGAGCCTGCTCGGGATCGCCGACACCGCGTTGCGGCAACGGATCAGCAGCCTGCGCCGGGCGTGGCGAGAGTTCGGCGGGACTCCCGAACTCGTGGAGATTCCGCGGGGATACCCATCGCTTCGCGGGCCTCGACGGCGCGCCGTGAAGGCCGACCTCGCGAGGGTTCCGGGCGCGCGCTTCGCCGTCGCGGATCCGGATGGGCACGCGATCATCTTCGGCGTCGCTCACGAAACGGCGGCCGACGGCAACCTGAAGATGCAGCGCGTCGTTCAGCGCACGGATTGACTCAAACGGAGGGTCGCATGCAGCCGAAGTTCGACAGTTTGGCGGTCATTCTCAACGTCCGGGACGTCGAGGCGACGGAACGATTCTACACGGAGCACCTCGGGATCCGGTTCACGCGCAACGTGGAAGAGGACGGTTCGATCTGGCTCCTGGCGAAGATCGGCGGCGAGGTCGAGATGCTCGTCTTCCCGGGCGATCCGCAGCCGGGCAACACGCCGGGCATCGTCTTCGGGCTTGCCGAGGGAGGTATCGACACGCTCGTCGCGTCGCTCGCGGCCGCGGGCGTGGAGATCGTGACGCCCGTCACCGAGGCGCCCGGCGGCTGGAGCGCCGACATCAAGGACCCGGACGGCCACATCGTCTCGTTCTACCAGTCGGAGGCCCTCCCGAGGGTTCTCGCCGAGGCCGTTTGAGGTGGGGGCGCAGCCGTCGGGGCTCGCCGCCACAACGTGGGTCGCGCATCGACGTGCCGGCGGGGGCGCCCACGCCCCCGCCGGCCTCCGCGGACGCACAACAGCCCCGCCGCGCACCGAAGGTGTCACGCGACGAGGCCGTCTTTGAAAAGTCGCGGGCCGCGTCACCCGCGTGACGCGGCCCGCCTCACCCGCACGCGATGCGCGCTACTTCACCCGCATCGTTACCCCGAGGTTCAACGTCGCCGCGCCCGCGCCGACGTCGCCGTAGAGCGCCACCTTCTCGTTCACGAAGTAGCGGCCGCCCGCCCTGCCGATGAAGTAGAGCGAGCTGTTGGCGCACAGGTCGCCGAAGCCGCTGTAGTCGCAGGAGACGATCGAGTAGCCGAGGCCGACGCCGACGAACGGGTCGAGCTTCGTGTTCTCGAGCTGGAAGTGGTAGTTCGCGGTGGCGCCGATCGGGACGTATGTCCACTTGAAGCCCGGCTCGCCCCACGAGTAGTAGTCGAGGCCGACCTGGACGCCGAGGACGCCGTCGCCGAGGTCGGGCATGCTGCGGAGCGCGTGCTCGCCGCGCAGGCCGATGGCGACGGATGCGGAGCCGATCCCGCCGACGCCGATCGTGGCGCCGACGTCGGTGTAGCCGAGGCGGAACCCTTCCTGAGCCGCGGCCGGCCGTGCGAAAGCGGCCAGCGCGGCGACGATCGCGGCGATTCGAACGACTCGAGACATCGTTTTTCCTCCTTCACGTTGGGTGGAGAGAACCGATCCGGAGGCGCCGAGGCGGCGCCTCCGGTGAGTGGTCGCGAGTGGTCAGGGCCAGCGGGCGCGGATGCTCTGGATCGGGCCGTTCCCCTGCACGGCGTCCGTGCCGAGGCCGAGCTGGCCGAAGTCGTTCGAGCCCCAGGCGTAGAGCAGGCCGTCCGGTCCGATCGCGAGGGTGTGTCCTTCGCCGGCGGAGACGAACTCCCAGGCGCTGCCGAGCGCCTGGACGAGCTCGTAGCGGTTGTGCTCGCCGGGCTCGGCGATCCCGAGCCGGCCGCGGGAGTTGGCGCCGGTCGACCAGAGGAAGCCGTCGGCGTCGAGCGCGAGGGTGAACCCGCCGCCGGTCGATACGCTGACCCAATCCATCGCGCTGCCGACCTGCTGCGGGCTCGTCGCCTCGACGGCCTCGCCCAGACCGAGTTCGCCGCTGATGTTGCGGCCCCAGGCCCACAGGGTGCCGTTGTCCTTGATGGCGAGGGTGGCCTTGCCGCCGACGCCGGCGGAGGCGAAGACCCAGTCGCCGGTCGAGCCGACCTGGCGGGGCTGCGCGGCGAAGCCCGCGTCGGGGTTGTGGCCGAGCTGGCCGTAGGTGTCGTCGCCCCAGCTCCAGAGGGTCCCGTCCGCCTTCACGGCGACGGTGTGGTCCGAGCCGGCCGCGACCTGGACCCAGCCGTCGCCCTCGACCCGGGTCGGCACGTTCCGGCTGCCCGTGCCCCCGACGCCGAGCTGGCCGAAGCGGTTGCGGCCCCAGGCCCAGAGGGTGCGGTCGGCCTTGATGGCGAGGGTGAAGTCGTCGCCCGCCGCGATGGCGACCCAGTCGCTGTCGGTGCCGACCTGCTGGAACGTCGCGTGCTCGGCGCCGGCGACCCCGAGCTGGCCGTACCCGTTGTCGCCGGCGACCCAGAGCGTGCCGTCCGACTTCAACGCGACGCTGTGCGAGTTCCCGCCGGCGACGGCGATCCAGTCCTTGTCGGCGCCGACGCGGGCGGGCGCGTTCCGGTCGGTCGCGTCGCCGTGCCCGAGCTGGCCGTGGTGGTTGCGGCCCCAGGTCCAGAGCGAGCCGTCTTCCGCGATGGCGAGCGAGTGGGACCACGCGGCGGCGACGGGCCTGGACTGGAAGACGCGCACCGTGAGCTCCGCGGTCCGGGTCCTGTCGCCGGCGTCGCCGCGGATCGTGATCGTGTGGTCGCCGACGTGGACGTAACGGCCGAGGAAGAGGAGGAGCTGCTGGTCGTTGACCATGGCGGCCATGCCGTCGGCCAGCCCTTCGACGGAGAGCTGGACCTGCTCGTCGAAGCCGCCGATCCGCTCGACCGTGATCCCGACCATCGTCCCGCCGCCCTGGACGGCGTGGACGCGGTCGGCGTCGAGCACGATCTCGAAGTCCGGATCGTCGGATGGTTCGACGTAGACGGCCATCTGCGCGGTCCGGTCGGGCGAGCCGTCGGCCTTGGCGCGGACGGTGAACTCGTGCAAGCCGACCTCCGCGGTCGGCGCCGCGGCCAGCGTGAGCGTGCTGGTCGTCACGTTCCCGGGGACGGTCGCGGGCGAGAAGCTCGCCGTCACGCCGGCGGGCACCCCCTCGGCCGAGAGCTGGACCGGCTTGTCGAACGAGACGCGGACCAGCGTGATGGTGGCCGTCGCGCTCGCGCCGTGCTGCACGGTCACCGTCGCCGGGTCGATGGTGAACTGGAAGGAACCGCCCCCGCCGGTCGGCGGCTCGAGCGGATTGCCGCCGCCGTCGTCCTTGTCGTCGCCGCAGCCCGCGCCGGCGAGGAGGGCGAGGGCGAGGAGCAGGAGGCTCCGGGTCGCTGTCCGGAGCGACGTCGTCCGAATGTCCATATGAAGCACCTCCGAAGAGTGTGGATCACTCGCGCGACGTCGCCCGACGGAGACGAGAAGGCCGGCGCTTGAGCGCCGGCCGGCGTTCCGCTATACTCCGCCGTGCAACGCGCGAAGGACCTCTCGCGATGGGTCCTCTCCCCTTCCATCGCAGTCCGGGCCCGAAAGGGGCCATCGCACACCTCCGGCTCGTGCCGTGGAGTCCCGGCCGTATGACGACCTCACGCGATGCGACCGTCCTCCTGCACAGCTCCCGCGCGGGCGACCGAGAGGCGCTCGACGAGCTCTTCTCGCTGACGTACGATGAGCTGAAGCGGGCCGCCCATTTCCGACTGGGCCGCGGGCGGGTGGGCGAGACGCTGAACACGACGGCGCTCGTCCACGAGATCTACGTGCGGCTGGTCGACCAGACCCGCGTCGAGTGGGCGGACCGCGCGCATTTCCTGGCGATCGCGTCGCGCGCGATGCGGTTCGTCCTGATCGACCACCTCCGCGCGCGCTCGGCGCTGAAGCGCGGCGCGAGGGAGGAGCCGGTGTCGCTGGATTCGATCGAGGTCGAGGAGGCCGGCGCACAGTCCGGGAGCGACCTGCTCGCGCTGAACGAGGCGCTCGAGCGGCTCGGGAGCCTGAGCCCGCGGCTCGGCCAGCTCGTCGAGTACCGCTTCTTCGGCGGGCTGACGCACGAGGAGATCGCCGAGGTGATGGGCGTCTCGGTCCGCACCGTGAAGCGGGACTGGATGCGCGCGCGGACGTGGCTCTACGAGATGCTGACGGGGGAGGACGAAGGGGACGCGGAGGGCGGCGGGGGCGCCGGGCGTCGTCCTGGGCCGCCGGCGGGCGAGGCATGAAGGACCTCACCCCCGACCGCTGGGAGCGGATCGACCGGCTCTTCGAGGCCGCGCTGGACGAGCCGCCGGAGCGGCGCCTGGAATGGCTCGCGCGCGCGTGCGAGGGCGACGCCGCGCTCTACGACGCCGTCGCCCGGCTGCTGTCGAAGGTCGAGACCGCCGAGAAGGCGCTGGGCGAGTCCGTCACCGACTACGCCGACACACTGCTGGCGTCGCTCGGGCGGGAGATGGCCGACGTCGCGGCCGACGACGGCCCGCTCCCCGCGGGCGCGCGCGTGGGCGCGTACCGTCTGCTCCGCGAGATCGGCCGCGGCGGGATGGGCACCGTCTACCTCGCCGAGCGCGACGACGCGGAGTTCCAGAAGCGCGTCGCGCTGAAGGTCGTGCGGCGCGGGATGGACACCGACGACATCCTCCTCCGCTTCCGCTACGAGCGCCAGATCCTCGCCTCGCTCGAGCACCCGAACATCGCGCGCTTGTACGACGGCGGCGCGACGCCGGACGGCCGGCCGTACCTCGTCATGGAGTACATCGAGGGCGTGCCGATCACGCGGCACTGCGACGACGCGCGCCTCTCGATCGACGACCGGCTGCGCCTCTTCGCCGACGTCTGCCGCGCGGTCCAGTTCGCCCACCAGAACCTCGTCGTCCACCGCGACATCAAGCCGTCGAACATCCTGGTCCAGCCCGACGGCACGGTGAAGCTGCTGGACTTCGGGATCGCGAAGCTGCTGGATCCGGCGATCGCGGGCGGCGCGGGGGCGGTGGGACCGGCGTACGCCGCGCCGCTGACCCGCGCGGAGCTGCGCATCTTCACGCCCGAGTACGCGGCGCCGGAGCAGCTTTCCGGCGAGCCGGTCACGACGGCGACGGACGTCTACTCGCTCGGCGTGCTGCTGTTCGAGCTGCTGACCGGCCGCCGGCCGACGGGCGGCGCGGACGCGGTTCGCCCGAGCGCGACGCTGGCGCGGGCACCGGGAGGGTCGCCGGACGCGGAGGGCGCCGCGTCGCTCGAGGAGATCGCGCGGCGGCGGGGCACGACGCCGGATCGGCTGCGACGTCGCCTGCGCGGCGACCTGGACGCCATCGTCGCGACAGCGCTGGCGCGCGATCCGGCACGGCGGTACGCGTCGGCGGGACAGCTGCTGGCGGACGTCGAGCGGCACCTGGCGGGGTTCCCTGTCGAGGCGCGCGCGCCGTCGTTCGGCTACCGGGCGGCGAGCTTCGTGCGGCGGCATCGCGTGGGCGTCGCGGCCGCGGCGGCGGTCGTCCTCTCGCTCTTCGGCGGGCTGGGCGCCGCGCTCTGGCAGGCCGGTCGGGCGGCGCGCGAACGCGACGAGGCGCGGATCGAACGCGCCCGCGCCGAGCAGGTCGCCGGCTTCGTGATCGGGCTGTTCGCCGCGGCGGACCCGTTCAAGCCGGAACGCCTCGACACGCTGCGGGCGCGCGACCTGGTCGCGCGCGGCGTCGAGCGCGTGCGCGCGGAGCTGGCCGACCAGCCGGAGGTGCGCGTGCGCACGCTCGCGACGATGGGCGAGGTGTACACGAACCTGGGGCTGTACGGGGAGGCGGAGGCGCTGCTGGAAGAGGCGCTCGCGGCGATCCCGTCGTCGCCCGCCGGCCTGCGCGAGCGCGCGGCGGTGCTGACCTTCCTCGCCGAGGTCGCCGACCGGCGCGGCGGGTCCGTCGCCGTCGACACGCTGACCGAGGCGGTCCTGTCGATCTATGCGACGCAGGGGTGGGCGCCGGATTCGGTCTACGCCAGCGTGCTCAGCTACCGCGGCGGCGCGCTCGGGGTGCTCGGCCGGCACGACGAGGCGGTCGCGCACCACGAGGAGGCGCTCGCGCTCGTCCGGCGCTGGGAGCCGGACGGCCAGCGCTACGCCGCCATGCTCAACAACCTCGCCTCGTACTACGCGAACATCGACGAGCACGCGAAGGCGGAGCCGCTCCTGCGCGAGGCGGTCGAGATCGACCGTCGGATCTTCGGCCCCGACCATCCGCAGCTCGCCGCGGTCTACAACAACCTCGCCAGCTCGATCCACTACCAGGGCCGACACGCCGAGGCCGAGCCGTACTACCGCGAGGCGCTGTCCATCGCCCGGGGCGCGTTCGGCCCCGACCACCCGCACGTCGGTTTCTTCTCGGAGAACCTCGCCACGCTCCTGGACGACCTGGCGAGATACGACGACGCGGAGCCGTATTACCGCGAGGCGCTCCGCATCCTGGAGTCGTCGCTCGATGCCGAGGATCCACGCCTCGCGACGCTGCGGCGCAACCTGGCGCTGAACCGCCACGCCGTCGGCGACTACGCCGAGGCGGAGCGGCTGCTGCGCGCGTCGCTGGCCGCGCTCGAGGCGACGCTGGGCGCGGACCACATCTACGCCGCGCTCGCACGGGCGAGCCTGGGCCGCACGCTGACGGCGGCGGGGCGGGCGGCGGAGGGGCTGCCGCTGCTGCGGAACAGCCTGGAGGCGCTCGAAGCGCAGCTCCCAGATGGGCACTGGCGGCTCCACGTCGTGCGAAGCGACCTCGGCGCCGCGCTCGCCGCCACGGGCGACGTCGCCGCCGGCGAACGACTCCTCGTCGACAGCCACGCCGCGCTCCTCGCCGATCGCGGGTCGGACGACTACGCGACGCGCGACGCGCGGGAGAACCTGGCGCGGTTCTATCGGGCGCAGGGGCGGGCGGAGGAGGCGGCGGAGTTGGAGGGGGTGGGGGGAGGTAGGGGGG
>CALBZE010000127.1 GCA_937889645.1 uncultured bacterium | reverse complement strand
ACCGGTCCAGGATGTCCGCGACCCGCGCCTCCCGCTCCTTCCGCGGCACGTTCCGGTACGAGAGCGGGATGTCCAGGTTCTCCGCCACCGTCAGCGTGTCCAGCAGGTGGTACTGCTGAAAGACGAAGCCGATGTTCTGACGGTTCAGCTCCATGCGCTGCTTGGGCTTCAGCGCGTGCACCGGATGCCCGAGGAAGTGGTACTCGCCGGTCCACTCGTGGTCGAGCATCCCCAGGATCCCGAGGAGCGTGGACTTCCCCGCGCCCGACGGGCCCATGATCGTGACGAACTCGCCCTCGCGGATATCCAGCGTGATGCGACGCAGCACGAACGTCCGCGCCGCGCCCGTGCCGACCACCTTCTCGATGTTGCGGAGACTGATCATGTCTATGCTGCCTTGTTGGAGATATCGAATTCGCCGCCGCCCCCCGCCTCCGCCCCGGGGCTCAGGGCTCGGGGCTCAGGGCTCAGGGGGCGTGGGAGCGATCCAGGGGGTGCCCCGGTCTTGCGGGGCGGCAGAAGCATAGCCTCGGGCACGTCCGACGCCCCGTGTGCAGACTCAGCAGCGAACGCCCTCCGAGTTTCTCGCTGCTACGTTTGCACGCATATCGTGGTAAACGTCCCATCCGTCACACGCCTGCTGCATTCCCACATTGGCGAGGGCAAGTCGAGCGAGCGTCGGTTCACGCGCCCACGCCTGTGAAGCTTCCACACCCACGTCGCCGACCACCCCCGACCACCCCCGGCGACCCCCGGCGACCCCCGGCGACCCCCGGCCCCCCCGAGCCCTGAGCCCCGAGCCCCGAGCCCTACCCCCTCACTCCCCCCTCAACGCCACCACCGGATCCACCCGCACCGCCCTCCGCGCCGGCACCCAGCTCGCCAGCAACGCGACGCCGACGAGCGTCGCCGCGGCGCCGCCGAAGGCCAGCGGATCCAGCGCGCTCGTCCCTAGCAGCAAGCCCTCGAGCAGCCGCGCGACCGCGAGCGTGCCGGCCATCCCGATTGCGACGCCGGTCCCGACGAGCCCGGCGCCCTGGCGCAGCACCATCCGAAGGATCGCGTTGCCCTCGGCGCCGAGCGCGATCCGGATCCCGAACTCGCGCGTCCTCTGCGCGACGGCGTACGCGACCACGCCGTAGAGCCCGAGCGCCGCGAGGCCGAGGGCGAGCGTGCCGAACAGCCCGAGCGCGCCGGCCGCGAGTCGCTGCGGCAGGAGCGCGACGCCGAGCTGGTCGTCCATCGTGCGCACGGCCGTCACGATCCAGCCGGGCGCCGTCGCCGCGATTTCGCGGCGGACGGCTGAGGCAAGCGACGTCGGGTCGCCCGCCGTGCGGACGTGGAGCGTGAACGGGCCGCGCCCCGGCACCTGGAGCGCGGGGAAGTAGATGAACGGCCGCTCCTCCTCGACGGGCGAGAGGTACTTCCCCGTCGTCGTCACGCCCACGATCTCGAGGACCGGGCCGGCCGAGCCGGAGATCCCGATGCGCCGGCCGAGCGCGTCGCCGTCCGGCCAGAACCGGCGGGCGAATGCCTCGTTGACGACGACGGCGCCGGGCGCGCCCTCGCGGTCGGCCTCCTCGAGCCCGCGCCCACGGAGCAGCGGCACGCCCAGCGTCTCGAAGTAGCCGGGCCCGACCCGCATGTTGTGGAACTCCATGTCCTCGCCCGTCCGGGGCTCGTACCCCTCGACGACGACCCATCGCCGGCCGCTGGCGAGGTCGAGCGGGACGCGGTCGGCCCACGTCGCCGCGATGACGCCGGGCAGCGCCGCGACCCGCTCGCGCATCTCCAGGCCGAGCGCGTCCGCCTCCGCGCCCGGCGCGCTCCCCGGCGGCGGCTCCACGCTGACGAGCAGCAGGTTGTCGGGCCGGAATCCCAGGTCCACCCCCGCGGTGTGCTGCAGCGTCCGCACGAAGAGCAGCGCGCCGACCACCAGGACCAGCGACAACGCGACCTGGGCGACGACGAGCGCGTTCTGCAGCGTGAGCCGACGCCGCCCGCCGGTCGCGGCCATGGATTCGGAACGCAACGTCTCGCCCGGCGCGACGCCGCTCACGCGCAGCGCCGGCGCGAGCCCGAACGCGAGCGTCGCCGCCGCGGCGACCAGCGCCGTGAAGCCGAGCACCCGGCCGTCGGGCGAGAGGTCGAACTCGAGCCGGACCGGAACCGGCAGCTCCGCCGCGAGCAGCAGGTCGGTCGCCCACGTCGCGAGCAGGAGCCCGAGCGCGGCGCCGACCGTGGCCAACAGCGCGCTCTCGGTCAGGAGCTGCCGGACCAGGCGACGTCGCCCCGCGCCCAGCGACGCGCGGATCGCGATCTCCCGCCGCCGACCCGACGCCCGCGCGAGCAGCAGCCCTGCCAGGTTCGCGCAGCAGATCAGCAGCACGATCCCGACGACGGCGCCAAGCAGCCCCAGGATCCCCAGCACCGGCAGCTTGATCTGCGGGGGCAGGCGCGCCTCGCTCTCGGACAGCAGCGTGATCCGACGGCCCTGGTCGTTCACGTCCGTCCACGCGTCCGGGTAAGCGGCGTGCAGCCGCCGCGCGACGACGCGCATCCGCTCCTGCGCCGCCTCCAGCGTCACGCCCGGGCGCAGCCGCGCAATCACCTGCACACCGCGATCGCCGCGCGACGTCAACGCATCCGCGCTCGCGAGGCCGAGCGCCGGGCCCTGCGCGAACGGCACCCACACGTCCACCACGAAGCCGGGGAACCGCCCGGCGAACCGCTCCGGCGCCACGCCCACGACCGTGACCCGCCGGCCGTTCAGGTCGATCGCGCGCCCGACGATCCCCGGGTCGCCGCCGAACCGACGCTGCCAGAGCGCGTAGCTGATCACCGCGACCGGCTCCGCACCGACCTCGCCCTCCTCGTCCAGGAACGACCGCCCCAGCCGCATCGGCGTGCCGAGCACGCGGAAGTAATCGGCCGTGACCAGCTCCGCGCCCGTCCGCTCGAGCGCATCGCCCGCGCCGATTCCGACGATCCCGGGCCGGAACAGCGTGATGCCCTCGAACACGTCCGTCGCCTCGCGGAAATCCAGGAAGTCCGCATACGACGACGAGCCGTACGCCGGGCCGCTGAAGTCGCTGGTGTAGAGCATGACCAGCCGCTCCGGCTCCGCCACGTGCGCCGGCGGCCGCAGCAGCAGCGCGTTGACCAGCCCGAAGATCGCCGTGTTCGCGCCGATCCCGAGCGCCAGCGTCGCGACCGCGACGATCGTGAACCCCGGCGCGCGCCACAACCGCCGCACGCCGTGGGTCAAGTCTTGCCAGAGCGTGTCCAAGATGCCGCCCCCCTTGTCATTGATTCCCGAGAACCCTGGGTGCCGTTTAGATCTGGCTCTACCCCGACGGACGCCGGCACATGCCGACCCGCCCTAGGGCCCAGGGCTCAGGGCCTAGGGCTCAGGGAGTTCGCCCCACTGCTCCCTGACCCTTGACCGCGCCCCCCAACACCCGAGCCCTGAGCCCAAAGCCCCGAGCCCTCACTCCTCCCTCAACGCCACCATCGGATCCACCCTCACCGCTCGCCTGGCCGGTACCCAGCTCGCCAGCACCGCGACCCCGAGCAGCACACCCGCGACGCCCGCGAACGTCACCGGATCCGTCGTCCCGATGCCGTAGACCATCCCCGCGAGGAACCGGGTCAGAGCCAGTGCCGCCAGGATCCCGCACGCGACGCCGGCCGCCGCCAGCGCGGCGCCCTGTCCGACGACCAGCCGCATCACGTCCGCCGGCCGCGCGCCGACCGCGATCCGGATCCCGACCTCGCGCGTCCGCTGCGCGACCAGGTACGAGATCACGCCGTACAACCCCGCCGCGGCCACGAAGAGCGCGACCAGCGCGAAGATCCCGAGGAGCAGCATGCTGAAGCGACGCTCGGCGAGCGAATCCGAGAACAGCTCCTCGATCATCTGGAACCGGACCGGGATCGTCGGGTCGAGCGCCTGAGCCGCCGCGCGCGCCGACCCGACCGCCGTCCGCGCGCCCGGGCCGGCGATGACCACGCTCACCCGCCCCATGACCGCCCGTCGCGCCGCGTTCCCGTAGAACGTCGGCGCCGGCTCGGCCTCCAGGCTCTCGTGGCGCACGTCGCCCACGACGCCGACGATCGTCATCGGCCGCAGGTCGCCGTCCATGTTCCCGAACTGGATGATCTTCCCGATCGGGTCCTCGCCCGGCCAGCGCGTGCGCGCGAGCGACTCGCTGATCACCGCGACGTGCGGCGCGTCCGCGTGGTCCCGTTCGTCGAAGAGCCGACCCGCCACGAGCGGGATCCCCATCGCCCGGAAGTAGTCGCCCGAAGCCTGGCGGTACTCGGCGTAACCCGTGCGGTCCGGGTTCTTGCTGATCCGCCGCCAATCGTCGAAGTTCTGCACTTCGTCCGGCCGGTCGAGGATCAGGAACATGCCGTCCGGTCCGCGGCCCGAGAGCGGCGGCGCGTCGACCACGCCGACATGCTCGACGCCCGGCACCGCGCGGACCCGAGCCGTGAGCTCCTCTACGAACCGCGCGTTCCGCACGGCGGACTCCCGGTCCCTGACCATCGGCAGCATCACGTCCATCACCACCGCGCCCTCGGTGCGGAACCCCGGATCGACCGCGAGCAGTCGCGCGAAGCTGCGCACGAGCAGCCCCGCGCCGGCGAGGAGCACGATCGTCATCGCGACCTCGGCGACGACGAGCCCCGCACGCACTCGGCGGCTCGACGCGCCGCCCGCCATCGTCCGCTGGCTCGCCGCGAGCGTGCCCCTCACGTCGGCGCGCGTCGAGCGCCACGCCATGAGCAGACCGAGCGTCGTCGCCGTCAGGATCGAGACGACGAGCGCGTAGCCGAGAACCGTCGCGTTCACACCGATCTCGTCCAGCCGGGGCAGCCGGCCGGGCTCGAGCGCGAGGAGCGCGTCCACGCCCCAGGCGGCGAGGAGCACGCCGACCGCACCGCCGGCGAGCGAGAGGACCAGCGCCTCGGCCAGGTACTGCCGCACCAGCCGCCCCGTCCCCGCGCCCAGCGCGAGGCGCACCGCCAGCTCCCTCTGGCGCATCGCCATGCGCGACAGCAGCAGGTTCACCACGTTCGCGCACGCGATCAGCAGCAGCACGGCGGACGCGGCCAGAAGCACCAGCAGCGCCGGCCGGACGTTCCCGACCAGGTGCTCGTGCAGCGGGACGGCCGCCGCGTCGGCCATCCACGTGTCGTCCCCGTACTCCGCCTTGAGCCGCCGCGCTATCGCCGAGAGGTCCTGCCGCGCCTGGGCGAGCGTGACGCCGTCGCGCAGCCGACCGATCACTCTCCAGCTGTGCGCCGTGCGCGATGGACTTGGCCGCTCCGCGTAAGGCGTGATCACGTCCACGTCGGCCCGGTCCGGGAACGCGAACCCCGGCGGCATCACGCCCACGATCGACATCGCGCCGGACTGCGTGCGCAGCTCCAGCGACGAAAGGTCCCGCATGCCGCCCAGCGCGCCCTGCCAGAACTCGTGGCTGACGACCGCCACGGGCGCCCCGCGCCCCGCCGCCTCCTCGGCCGTGAACGCGCGGCCGATCGCCGGATGGATCCCGACCACGTCGAAGAACTCGCCCGAGACCGCGGCGATCCCCGTCAGTGACAGCTCCTCGCCCACCGTCACGGGCGTCGCGCCGACGGCGTACTGCGCCAGCCCCGAGAACGTGCGGTTCTGCGCACGAACGTCCTCGAGGTTCGGGTGCGAGAACGGCGTACGGCCGCCCTCGTCGTTGACCTGGAAGACCCGGACGATCGCGTCCGGCTCGGGGTAGGGGAGCGACCGCAGCAGCACCCCCTCGACCACGCTGAAGATCGCCGTGCTCGCGCCGATCCCGAGCCCGAGCGTGAGCACCGCGACCGCCGCGAATCCCGGTGCGCGCCAGAGCGTGCGCGCCGCCTGCCTCAACTCCTGAACGATCGTCTCCACCGTTTCCTCCCCTCGTCTGTGGGGCCCGCCCCTCGCGTGTGGGGCGCCGGCCCGAACCGCTCGACGGTCATGCAGATCAGACCGAGCCCGCCACGCCTGCGGGGCGCCGACCCCGGTTCCCTCGAGCATCTACGACTGCTCCTGCCGCCGACGTTGTCCCCGGCCGGAATCGCTATGGACAGGTCCCAGGGGCGAGGCTATCGTGGGACCCATGGACCCGGAACTCAGGGCATACCTCGATCGGTTCGAGAAGCGGTTCGACCAGCTCGACCACCGGCTCGATCGGATCGAAGCGCGGCTCGACCGCGTGGAAGAACGCCTCGACCGCGTGGAAGAACGCCTCGACCGCGTGGAAGAACGTCTCGACCGCGTCGAAGCACGCCTCGATAGCGTCGAAGCGCGCCTCGACAGCCTCGAAACGAGCCACGCGGAGCTCAAGTCCGATTTCGAGCGTATGATGACGGCGGCCGGGCGCGAATTTGCGACGCTCGGAAGACGACTGCGCGACCTCGAGGCGCGAGTCGACTCGGTCGAAGCCACCTTCGCCGAAAAGTTCGAGGCGCTGGACGCGAAATTCACGGCGAAGATCGAAGCGCTGGATGCCAAGTTCACCGACCGATTCATCGCGATGGACGTCGCGTTGACCGAGAAGTTCGTCTCGATCGACGAGCGTTTCTCCACGCTGCATCTGCGCATCGAGCAGTTCGAGGGTCGAGTCACGGGTGCGCTCGAAGGAATGCGCAACGAGATCTCGCTCCTCTCGACGCGGGTGGACGGCCTCGACGAGCGGGTCGACGGACTGGCGACGCAGCTGGGCGGCCTGACCGCGCGGGCCGGTCGTTTCGAGGACGGCCTGCTCAACGTGAGTGTGCGCCTGGACACGCTGGCCGACGACATGCGACAGCGGTTCCGCCAGGTCAACGACCGTCTCGCCGGCGTCGCCTGACGCATCGTCACTCCCCCTTCAACGCCACCACCGGATCGACCGCCGCAGCCCTCCGCGCCGGGAGCAGGATCGCGGACGTCGCCACGATCACGATCACGGCGACGACGGCGACGATCGTCTCGGGATGGGTCGGCGTCACCCCGTAGAGGAGCGACTCGATGACCCGTCCGAGCGCGAGCGCGGCGCCGAGTCCGACCACGAGCCCGAGTACGACCGGTGACATCCCCTGCCTCAGCACCATCCCGAGGACGCGCCTCCCGTCCGCGCCGAGCGCCACGCGGATCCCGATCTCCGCGGTCCGCTGCCGAACGTTGTAGGCGACGACGCCGTAGATCCCGATCGCGGTCAGCACGAGCGCGAGCCCGGCGAACGCGCCCAGGAGCACCATGTTGAAGCGCTCCTGCGCGACCGACGACCCGATCGCCTCCCGCAGCGGCCGGATCGCCGGCGCGGGGAGCCGCGGGTCCACCTCGCGGATCGCGGCGAGCACCGCCGGCGCCACCGGCACGTTGCCCTGCGTGCGGATCAGCAGCGAGCCGAACCCGAGGATCTCGGCGAGCATCGGGTCGCGCGGGTCCTGGGCCCGCGGCGTGTACATGATCTCCTCGACGTCCGCGGCCAGCGCGAGCACCCTCGTGTCCGCGACGACGCCGACGATCACGCGCTCGGGGTCGTCGAAGCCGGGGATCAGGTCCCGGCCGGCGTACGTGCCGAGGTCGATCCGCTGGCCGATGGGGTCCTGGTCGCCGAAGTACTTGCGGGCGAACGTCTCGTTGACGATCGCGACGGGGGTGGCTCGAGCGTCGTCGGCTTCCGTGAACTCCCGGCCGCGCACGACCGCGGTGCCCAGCGTCCGGGAGTAGTCCGGGCCGACGCTCCGCCACTGCACGTCGCCGCGGGTCGCCTCGGGATTGCCGACGACCGTCATCGGGAAGTTGAGCTGGTTGCCCGAGAACGGCGCGATCGACGTGGCCGCGGCGGCGCTCACGCCCGGTATCGCACGCACCCGCTCCAGGATGCGGCTCTGGACCTCCCACGCCCGCCCATCCGCCAGGTACCCGGTCGGCATCGCGCCGAATTGCACCGCGAGCACGCCGGCCGGCTCGAAGCCCAAGTCGACCTTCGTCAGCCGGTGGAAGCTCGCGACGAGCAGCCCGGCCCCGGTCAGCAGCACCACGGCCAGCCCCGCCTGGGCCGCCACGAACGTCGACCGCAGGCGCGCGCCCGCCCGGCTCGTGCCCTGCCGCGACCCGCCGTCGCGGAGCACCGTGTTCAGGTCCGTCCGGAACGCATGCCACGCGGCAACGAGCCCGAACGCCGCCCCCGTCGCCGCCGCCACGCCGAAGGTGAAGGCCAGGACCCGGTAGTCGAGCACGATCTCGTCCACGCGCGGTAGCCCCGCCGGCGCCAGCGCCAGCAGCCCATCCACGCTCCACGTCCCGACCAGCAGCCCGATCACCGCGGCGACCGTGGTGAGCAACAGACTCTCGGCCAGGAGCTGCCGCGCGATCCGGCCGCGCCCGGCGCCGATCGCCGCGCGGATCGCCATCTCGCGCCGCCGCGCCGTCGACCGCGCGAGCAGCAGGTTCGCGACGTTCACGCACCCGATCAGCAGCACCAGCCCCACCGCGCCCAGCAGAACCCACAGCGTCTGCTCGAGCCCGCCGACGTAAACGTCGTTGTATTTCAGAAGCACCGCGCCCGGCCCGACCTCGTCGTCCCGGACCAGCTCCGGGTGCTCCGACCTGAACCGCTGCGTCACCGACTGCAGGTCCGCGCGCACCTGGTCCATCGTCACGCCGCGCCGGACCCGCGCGCGGATGGCGTAGTTCATCCCTTGCTCGAGCAGGTCCGTCGCGAGCGGGAGCGGCACGATGAAGTCCGTCGTACCCTGTCGCTCGGGGATCCGGAACCCCGGCGGCATCACCCCCAC
Organism: uncultured bacterium; assembly: GCA_937889645.1. Classification (GTDB taxonomy): domain Bacteria; phylum Gemmatimonadota; class Gemmatimonadetes; order Longimicrobiales; family RSA9; genus CALBZE01. Next base: position 790 of record CALBZE010000127.1, on the reverse strand, counting down.
GACCGTGTGCGGCTCGCCGCCCAGCAGCACCGACCGGCCGAGGATCGATGGATCCGCGTCGAAGCGCGTGCGCCACAACTCGTCGCTCAGGACCACGACCCGCGCGCCGCCCGGCCCCGCCTCCTCCGGCAGGAACGGCCGCCCGAGGATCGGCTGGATCCCGACGACCCGGAAGAAGTCCTGCGTCGCCCTGAGGCCGCTCACTTCGTCCGCGACCTCCGCCGCGCCCAGCTCCGTCGTCCAGGGAAGCTCCGTCGAGACCGCCTCGAAGACCCGCGCGTGCTCGCGGATGTACGAGAACTTGTACGGCGTCTCCGCCAGGCTCGTGAACGACCCGTAGTTCCACCCGACGTAGACCACGCGCTCGGGCTCCGGGTACGGCAACGGCCGCAGCACCACCCCGTTCACGACGCTGAAGACCGCCGTGTTCGCGCCGATCCCGAGCGCCAGAGTCGCCACCACCGCCAGCGTGAACCCGGGGCTGCGCCCCAGCGTCCGCGCCGCGTACCGGATGTCGTTGATCAACGTGCCCATAGCGATCCCTCCTCGCCCCGCCGTTCACCAGCCGCGTACGCTCCCACCGCCCCGAAGGGGCCCCTGCGGGCGAGCCCGCCGACTCCCGCCGGCGAGCGAAGCGAGCCGGCCGCCCCCCGCGCCGGCCGAAGGCCCGGCGCCACCCGCCGCGCGCCGCGCGGCCCCTCCCGCCGCCGAAGGCGGCTCCCCCGCGGCGCCGCACGCGCCGCCACCCGCCCGAACGGGCCGTCCCCGCCGGCTGCGCCAGCGGCCGGCC